>NZ_JBEPMO010000003.1:0-236456 GCF_040545805.1 Moheibacter stercoris | reverse complement strand
TTTCTTCGGTCCACTTTCTGATGAAATTTATGAATTTTTGCGTTCTCTGCGAAATTCTCTTAATTCTCTGCGGTTAGATTTATACCACAAAGTCACAAGGTTTTTCACAAGGTTCACAATGATTATTTTGGATGAATTAATTTGTTTGCCCCAATCCTAAAAGGAGCCAAATTAATTCTGCTTAAAGCTTTGCGAAATTTTGCTCTTTTGCGAAATATTTCTTCGGTCCACTTTCTGATGAAATTTATGAATTTTTGCGTTCTCTGCGAAATTCTCTTAATTCTCTGCGGTTAGATTTATACCACAAAGTCAAAAGGTTTTTCACAATGTTTACAATGATTATTTTGGATGAATTAATTTGCTTGCCCCAACCCTAAAGGGAGCCAAATTAATTCTGCTTAAAACTTTGCGAAACTTTGCTTTTTCGCGAAACTTTGCGGAATTATTAGATTTCACAGATATAATGATTTCATTTCTTATATTACGAATTCACCTAAAAGTACCGCGCTAAAAAATTTCCTATTTTAGCAAATAAATTTCCAATTTAAATGACGCAAACCGAAAATTTCGTTTTACTCAACAAAGAAATTCATCCAGGCGAAACCAAAACCGTTAACCTAAAAATCGCCCAATTGCATACAATGACCGAATTGAAAATTCCCATCATTGTATCGTATTCCACACGCAAAGGTCCAGTTGTTTTGCTAAGTGCAGGATTGCACGGTGATGAGTTAAACGGTATTGAAATCGTCCGTCAAATGATTGTGGAGAAAATAAACCGACCACAAATCGGGACGATCATTTGTATGCCGCTTATCAATATTTTCGGATTTGTAGGTCAAACACGCGAATTTCCCGATGGACGTGATTTGAATCGAGTTTTCCCTGGAAGTGCCAACGGTTCTTTGGCGAGTCAATTTGCGTACAATCTGATGGAACATATTGTACCTTTGGTGGATTATGTGATCGATTTTCACGCCGGCGGTCGAGCGCGTTTCAATGTGCCACACGTTCGAGTACAAGAAGGAAAACCCGAATTAAAAGAAATGGCCGATGCCTTTCAAGCGCCTTTTCTGATGTATTCCGACAATCTCGGCGGATCTTTTCGTGAGGCTTGTGACCTAGCGGGCGTGAAATATTTGCTTTTTGAGGGTGGAAAATCCTTGGATATCAATTCACACGTAGTGGAAGAAGCCATCGCAGGAACGAAACGTTTTTTGCATCATTTGGGAATGTTGAAAGAGAAATTTGAAGTTCCACAAGTAGTAAAACCAATGATTTGCATTGAAAGTTCGTATTGGATCAGAGCCGATTTGTCGGGCTTATTTCGAAGCATTGTTCCTTATGGAAAATATGTAGAAGAAGGTGAAACCATTGCTTGGATTACCGATCCCTATGGATTTGTGGAAACGCCAGTTTTAGCGCCCAATTCCGGATATATCATCAATGAAAACCAAGGTCCGATTGTGTATCAAGGCGATGCGATTTTCAATATTTCGACGAGATTGAAAGAATAAGTTTAATATCAGAATTACGAGGTACGATATACGAATTGCGAATTTCGAGTTTTGATTTTGCGTTATGTTAAAATTTAAATTTTAACAATCATTTGCTTCGTATAATTCTTTGTCCAATTGATCGACCAATTTTTCAATTTTTTGTGAATTAATTTGCACTTTGTTTAATTGCACAGGGAATTGTTTTTTGCCATCTGGAGAAATCCAGATTCCATTAAGTTGATCTCCTTTTTTTTGTAGTAATAGAACTCCTGTATTGAAAACTTCAACAAACGTATAAGTTCCTTTCTCGTAATTCATCACAGTATTTAACAACAACCAATTGTTGTCTTTGTTGTTTTCATACTTATACATTGCTTGCGCATAAATGTTGGGGCAACCATTTTCCTCAATTTGGAGATAGAATTCAATATTCAAATCTTTCCCAATTTTTCCTTTGAAAAGTTCCTGCGAAATAATTTCTTGAGAGAAAAGTGTGAAAGGAAGTATAAGAAGCGTAAGTAGAATAAATTTTTTCATTGTAAGTTTTTTGTTTACACGAAAATAAAAAATTTGAATTAAACACAAAACGCAGATAGATTTCTTACGTGTGAACTTTTATTAGACTTTTTAATCCTTGTGGTTCATAAATAATTTAAGGAAATATGTTTCATTAAATTAGAAGCAAGGTTTCTTTGATTTTTGACATTTTTCAATTTCGTTTCGAAATTTTCTGTCCGAATTTTTTTGGTCTTTTAAACTATACCATAAATTAAATCGGAATATAAATTCTCTAGGTTTTATTCTAATAGAATTTATATAAAACTCAATTAAATTAGGATTGTTTTCACAAAAACTCAACGTGCAATTTTGTATTCCTGTTAGTAGAAAATAAGGTAAAGGAATTAAATGATCTGTTATAATTAAGGCAATTTCACCCTTATTTAATTTCGAATTTAGGCAATCTGAATAAACATTGGCTGTAGTAGTATCATTGTAGAATTCTATTAGAAGAGGAATAGAACCTTCGCCAAAATTTATTAGTTGCATTGTTTCTTCAAGATTAATCAGATCTTTAGAATTGTTTGAATTTGAAATTTTAGTCAACAAAGAATCAATTTCGCCCTTTGTTTGTCCATTAACAATGATGGTAAAGAAAAGAAGTGGAAATATTAACTTGGCTTTCATAGAATTAAAGATAAAAAAATCCGCATCAAATTTCTTCAATGCGGATTGTATTTGGTCGAATTTTAATTCTTTTACAATGGAATATTTCCGTGTTTGCGTTTTGGAGTATCCACCACTTTGTTTTCCAACATCGCAAAAGCTTTGATCAACTTTCTTCTAGTGTTATGAGGAAGAATTACTTCGTCGATGAATCCGCGTTTTGCAGCTTCATATGGCGTTGCAAATAATTCCGCATATTCTTTTTCTTTCTCTGCTAATTTCGCTTCCTGGTCGTTGGCTTCTGCAATTTCCTTTTTGAAAATAATTTCGGAAGCTCCTTTTGCACCCATTACCGCAATTTCGGCCGTTGGCCAAGCAAAATTCATATCGGCTCCGATGTGCTTCGAATTCATTACATCATAAGCTCCACCGTAAGCTTTACGGGTAATCACTGTTACTTTTGGAACCGTTGCTTCACTCAACGCATACAATAATTTAGCTCCGTGAACGATGATTCCATTCCATTCTTGATCGGTTCCTGGTAAGAATCCTGGAACGTCTTCCAATACCAATAACGGAATGTTGAAGGCATCACAAAAACGTGTGAAACGCGCTGCTTTGGTCGAACTATTTACATCCAAACATCCGGCTAAGAACATTGGGTTGTTGGCTACGATTCCGATGCTTCTTCCGCCCAAACGCGCAAATCCAACTACGATATTTTCTGCGAAATCTTTGTGAATTTCAAAGAATGAATCCTCGTCAATGATTTCATTGATCACGTCTTTCATATCGTAAGGTTTGGTCGAAGTTTCTGGAACAATTGTATCCAAATTTGGACGCAATTCTTCACCCAATTCGTACGGATAAAGCGCTGGCAATTCCATATTGTTTTGAGGCAAATAGCTCAATAATTTTTTCACATCTTCCAAACATTCTACATCGTTGGCAGAAGTCGTATGTGCAACCCCCGATTTGGTCGAATGTGTAGATGCTCCACCCAATTCCTCTGCAGTAACAGTTTCGTTGGTCACCGTTTTTACAACGTTTGGACCTGTTACAAACATATAGGACGTATTTTCTACCATCATCGTGAAATCGGTCATCGCTGGCGAATAAACCGCTCCACCGGCACAAGGGCCCATAATGGCTGAAATCTGCGGAATCACTCCCGAAGATTGAACGTTTTTGTAGAAAATATCAGCATAACCGCCCAACGAGCGAACGCCTTCCTGAATTCTCGCTCCACCTGAATCGTTCAATCCGATCATTGGTGCACCGACTTTCAAGGCCATATCCATCACTTTGCAGATTTTCTCAGCGTGCGTTTCAGATAAAGATCCACCAAATACGGTGAAATCTTGTGCAAACACATAGACCAAACGTCCGTTGATGGTTCCGTATCCGGTTACCACGCCGTCTCCTGGATATTTTTCTTTGTCCATTCCGAAATCGGTTGTGCGGTGTTCTACCAACATTCCGATTTCTTCAAAAGAACCTTCGTCCAATAAAAAGTCGATGCGTTCTCTTGCGGTTAATTTCTTTTTCGCGTGTTGCGCCGCAATTCTCTTTTCGCCTCCTCCTAAAAGTGCTTGCGCTTTTTTATCGATTAAAGATTGTATTTTATCGTTCATTTTTAAATTATTCTAAACTATTAAAAACTTATGAATTAAGTTGTTTCATTGATTATTGATTCTAATTCTTCTTTACTTGGAAGAACGGTTTTGTATCTACTTGCAAAAATTTGCTCATTATTCTCAGGAAGAGTGTATCGAACTACTGCTTCACTTTTATTCTGACAAAGGATGATTCCAATGGTTTGGTTTTCATCTTCCAATCGCATTTCTCGGTCATAATAATTGACATACATCTGCATTTGTCCGATGTCTTGGTGTTTTAATTCACCAATTTTCAAATCAATTAGGACGAATGATTTTAAAATTCGATTGTAAAAAACTAAATCTATCCAAAAATGTTTATCCTCAAAAGAAATTCGTTTTTGTCTTGCGACGAATGTGAAACCATTTCCCAATTCCAGAAGAAATTCTTCTAATTTATCGATGATTTCATTTTCTAAATCATTTTCTGAATAACTTGATTTCTCAGGCAATCCAATGAATTCTAAAATATATGGATCTTTTATGGAATCTTTTGGTTTTTCGATGATCAATCCTTTTTCTGAAAGTTCTTTGACTTTGTCCTTATCTCTACTTAAAGTTAATCTCGTATATAATGCAGAATTGTATTGACGTTCCAATTCGCGTACACTCCAATTGTTTTTAGCGGATTCGATTTCGTAGAACTTTCGCTCCTCTTCATTTTCAATCCGCATTAACTTAATATAATGAGACCAACTTAAATTGAATTTAGGGCTCTGGAGCTGCTGCTTTTCATTTTCAGAAATCCTCGACAGTGTTGAGGAGTTTTTGCTTTTAGATTTAACAGACAGTGTCTGTTGTTTTTGATAGGAAAGATAAAAACTCCTCATTTGCTGGATATTGGTAATCGAAAAACCTTTCCCAAATTCTTTTGTTAATACTTTTGAAAGCTCTCGTAAAATGCTTTTCCCATATTTGGCTCTGTCCTTTCCATTTTGTTCTTCTTCGACAATAATTCTCCCAATTTCAAAATACGTAGCAACCATCGTATGATTGATGGTTTGCACGACATTTCTTCTTGCAGATTCTAATAATTCTACAATTTGCGAAATGTATTTTGTATTGGAAAGATTGTTTGCCATTGAAAGAATCTACGAATTAGGTAACCTAACGATTTTTTTATCTTCCAAATATTGTTTCAATGCGACCATTGCGGCGATTTCTGCTTCTTTCGCAGATTGTTCTTTGATCACTTCCGGATTGTAATATTTCTTCACAAAATTGGTGTCGAAATTTCCAGTTAAGAACGCTTCGTGTTCAAATACGAATTTCCCAAAAGGCAAAGTCGTTTTAATTCCTTTGATTTTATAGTCTGCGATTGCCTTCAACATAAGATGAATCGCTTCTTCGCGTGTTTTTCCGTAGGTAATCAATTTCGCTAACATCGGATCGTAATAAATCGGAACATCCATTCCTTCATCGATTCCATTGTCAACACGAATTCCTTCTCCTTCTGGTAATTGATAAACCTCCAAATTTCCGACACTTGGCATAAAATTATCCAATGGGTCTTCCGCATAGACACGTAATTCCATTGCGTGACCTTGAATTTTCAAATCTTCTTGTTTGATCGGAAGAACTTCGCCTCTTGCCACACGAATTTGCAATTCCACCAAATCCATTCCTGTAATCATTTCCGTCACCGGATGTTCCACTTGCAAACGCGTATTCATTTCCAAGAAGTAGAAATTTTTGTTTTCGTCCAATAAGAATTCAACCGTTCCAGCTCCGACATAGTCACAAGATTCCGCCACTTTCACAGCTGCTTCACCCATTGCTTGACGAATTTCTGGCGTCAAAACAGCAGAAGGAGCTTCTTCGATTACTTTTTGGTGACGACGTTGAATGGAACATTCGCGCTCAAACAAATGAACAATGTTTCCGTGTGTGTCAGCCATTACTTGGATTTCAATATGACGAGGTGATCCTACGTATTTTTCAATAAAAACCGAACCGTCTCCAAAAGCTGATTGCGCTTCGGAAATCGCACGTTCCATTTGAGATTCGAATTCGGCTTCGTTTTCTACAACACGCATTCCTTTTCCTCCACCACCAGCAGAAGCTTTGATTAAAATCGGAAAACCAATTTCTTTGGCGACTTCTTTGGCTTTTTGAACATCGGTAATGGCTTCATCCAATCCGGGAACCATTGGAATGTTATAAGCTTTGACCGCTTCTTTGGCAGCTAACTTACTTCCCATAATGTGAATGGCTTTGGAACGAGGTCCGATGAATGCGATGCCATTTTTTTCTGCCTTCTCTGCGAATTCTGCATTTTCAGAGAGGAAACCGTAACCTGGGTGAATTCCATCAACGCCCAATTTTTTGGCAACTTCAATGATTTTGTCTCCCAACAAATAAGATTGGTTGGATGGCGCTTCACCAATTAAAACGGCTTCGTCCGCAAATTTAACGTGAGGTGCTTCGCGGTCTGCAGTCGAATAAACCGCAACGGTTTTGATGCCCATTTTCTTGGCTGTTTTCATCACACGAAGTGCGATTTCTCCACGATTGGCAACTAATATTTTTTTCATTGTATTCTAACTATAAAGATTGAATTATTTCTGTTCCGTCAGATTGAGCGGAGTCGAAATCTTATTCAAATTCGATTAATAATTGTCCTTTGTCAACGGCTTGACCTTTTTCCACTAAAATGGATTTGATTTTTCCGGCTCTTGGCGAATTGAAATTGTTTTCCATTTTCATTGCTTCCAAAATCAAAAGGCTATCGTTTTCTTGCACTTCTTGTCCTACTTCTACGTGAATGCTCAAAATCAATCCTGGCATTGGCGCTTTGATGGCGTTGACTTGTTTGGAAGCTCCGACTTCAAATCCTAATTCTTTGATCAAACCGTCTAATTCGGTCGCAATTTCCACTTCGTATTCGGAATTGTTGACTTTTACCGTATAGGATTTATTCAAAAAATTATTTTCGAGAATTTCGGTTGTGTACGCTTGGGAATCTTGTAAAATATGGGCTTGATTCTCTTGAAGTTGGATGCTATCCATTGCCGCAATTTGCTCTTCGGTAAGGTCGAAAGTACTTTGTCCTTTCACTGTAACCTTATAATTCTTCATACTTCTAAATTTGTGCGATATAAAGCGCTAAAAGTACGTATTTCAATAGTTTTTAACAAAGGAATTCTGAGGAGATTTGTCAAAAGTTTTGAGTTATGCGTTTAAGGTTTGAAGTTTCATGTTTAATTCTAAGTTCCGTAGGAACGAAATGTTTGTAGCAATTGAATTGGACGAAATCCTCCGTGCCGTAGGTACGCAACTTGATTTTAAACATTAAGTATGATTTTTTTGATTAAGAAGAATTAAGAATCCTTCGGATTTAAGATAGTATGTTATAATAAAATTTAATCGTTGTCCTGAAGGGACAATTCGTGGGTAGATTTCTAGGTTTGAGGTTTTCTGCGTGCCGTAGGTACGCTTCGTGATTAAAATTTTCTAACCTTGTCAAGGTCTTTGTTGAATGAATAGATCCTTGACAAGGTTTTCTGAAACAATTTTTGTATTTAATTTCCTGATTTGAAATTTTGAACTTTGTCAAAGTATAATGAGTTTGAAAAGAACTTTGACAAAGTTTTTGCAATGCCCAAAGCGATATTCAAACTTCGAAATTCGCCTAGCGGATATAAATTTTGTAATTTTGGAAACGAATTTTTAGCCCGGATGGCAGCGGATATCCTTTTCTGGGAGGCGCGATTTTTTGTCGGACCAAAAGAGTGGTTTTAACTCCTTTTTGTACGGTACAAAAAACAAGAAAACCAGAAAAGATAGGAGCGTACAGCCGGAATAGCTTCTGAAAAATAAAACCTTAGAATGAATCAATCCAAAGCTCTTGCCATCTTAAAATCGGGTCGAAATGTGTTTTTGACTGGATCTGCGGGTGCGGGGAAAACTTATGTGCTCAATCAATACATACAATACCTGAAAGAACATCGAGTTGCGGTTGCAGTAACGGCTTCGACGGGAATTGCAGCGACGCATATGAACGGACAAACGATTCATTCTTGGTCGGGAATTGGGATCAAAGATGAGGTGACGCTGCGCCAATTGTCCAATATGAAGGAGAAGAAATATTTCCGTGATAAAATGGATGCCGTGAAGGTTTTGGTGATTGATGAGATCTCGATGTTGCACCGAAATCAGCTTGATTTGGTGAATCGTGTGTTGAAATTTTTCAAAGGAAATGAGTTGGCGTTTGGGGGAATTCAAGTAGTTTTTTCGGGTGATTTTTTCCAGTTGCCACCGATTGGAAATGAGGAAGAAACTTCTCGTCAAAAATTTGCTTTTATGTCGGATGCTTGGCTGGAAGCGGAACCTGCGATTTGTTATTTGACCGAACAACACCGTCAGTCGGAGAATGATTTGAACGATATTTTGAATGAAATCCGAAATGGAGAAGTGAGTCAACGTTCGATTGATTTGTTGGAATCTCGGATTGAATTTCATCCGGATGAAGGCGAAACGGAAACGAAATTGTTTACCCACAATGCTGATGTGGACCGAATTAATCAGATGTATTTGGAGCAAATCGGGAGCGCGACCAAAGTTTTTCCGGCCGTTGTGAAAGGAAATGAGATTTTGATTGAAATGCTTTCGCGTTCGGTTTTAGCATTGGAGAAATTGGAATTGAAAACGGGCGCTCAAGTGATGTTTGTGAAAAATAACTACGAAATGGGTTATGTGAACGGAACAATGGGGCGAGTTTCGGGATTTAATGATAAGGGAAATCCGTTCGTGAAGACGTTTGACAATGAATTGATTGAAGCAAAACCAGAAACTTGGGCGATTGAAGATGAAACAGGAAAAGCCTTGGCTTCCTTTGTGCAAGTTCCCTTGCGACTGGCTTGGGCGATTACAGTGCATAAAAGTCAAGGTATGACTTTGGATAAAGCGATGATTGATCTAGGGCGTGCGTTTGAAAAGGGGCAAGGCTATGTGGCTTTGTCGCGATTGCGTGATTTGCAAGGTTTGAAATTGCGTGGATTGAATCAAACGGCTTTGGAAGTCGATGAATTGGCAATGAAAGCCGACAAACGATTCCGTGAACTTTCGGACGAATGGGACAAAGCCTATTCGGAAAAGAGTTTGGAGCAGGAATTTGCGGGATTTATCAAATATTCGGGTGGAACGATGGACAAACGCGAAATTGCGAAAACCAAAGAAAAATTGGCCCAAAAAGGAAAAGCCGAAAAGGAATCAACCTATCAGACCACGAAAAAGTTAGTCGAAATCAAAATGAGTTTGGACGATATTGTGGAAAAACGTGGGTTGGGTAAAGGTACGATTTTAAGTCATTTGATTCGGATTGCGGAAACCGATTTGGAAATCGATTTGGAGATGTACAAACCCAAAGACGAGATTTTCAAATTGATCAAAAAGGAATTGAAAAAGAATCCGCAAATTGGTTTGTCGCAATTGTTCAATGCTTTGGACAAAAAAGTCAGTTACGACGATATCAAACAAGGTTTGATTTTTAGAAATCGAATTTAAATTTCTAAAAAAATATGTTAGATAAATTTCGGTGAGTTTCCATTTCTCAGGGAATTCCTCGAAATTTCTATTTCTATGAATCGACTGATTCACAGCTTGTTGTTTCCCTATAATTTTGTTGGGTAATGAAGTAGTTCTGATTGAATTCTTCATCGGATAAGTATTTAAACCGAAATCCAACTAAAATTATAATTATGAAAACAAGATTACTTTTAATTGCCTTAGGTCTACTGATGAGCACAAACTTTTTGAACGCTCAATCGATCTCTTCTTTTTATCCGACTTCTGGAACCATCGGGACTTCTGTTACCGTTTTAGGAGAAGGTTTTCAGTGAAATTTCCAATCAAAATTCAGTTACCATCAATGGAATGATCCATTTCAATCAGCAAATTCAACAAGTAAACGTTTTCAATTTAGCAGGACAAATGGTTACTTCAAAAGTTGGAATGCTTCAAAAAATAGATATTTCCAACCAACCCAACGGAACCTATGTTCTTCAAATTTTGGACGAAAAAGGAAATCAAAAATCCATCAAGATTGTAAAGAAATAAAAACCTGAGTTTAATTTTAAATCTAATTCAAAGAAGGAGTCAATTTTGGCTTCTTTTTTTTGGTAAATGAATGAAATCCGTTTAGTCTTGATAGGTTTCGGTCATCTCTTTCAATTCATCTTTTAAACTATAAGATTTCGAACAAATCTGTAAATGACAATATTAACTGTCTGTATTGATTTTCTCTTGGAATTCATCACTTAAAATTCGTTTCCATTCTGGATTCTTTTTAATATAAGTGAAAACATACGGACAAAGCGGCTCCAAAACATAATTGTTTTCTTCTAGGTATCTCAAGGTTTTTTCTACCAATACTTTTGCCACGCCTCGACCTTCCAATTCAAGCGGACTTTCTGTATGCGTGAGAAGAATAACTCCTGGATTTTCTTTATAATCTATGAAAGCCAAATGTCCATCTACTTTCATTTCAAAACGGCTTTCTTTTTCATTTTTAATTACTTCTAAATATTCAAATTCTGGTTTCATATTATAGTTTTTTCAATTTATATCGAAAAAATTACGGCTAAAACTTTGCCAAAATCTGATTTTGAATAATAAAAATCGAATGGAAAACAACTTATTGAATGTAAATCGCTGACATCCGTTTTAATTTATCTTTTAAATTATTGACCAAAGATTGCGGTTCGATGACTTTTACATATTCGCCGTGAAATAAAATTTCCATCAGAAAATCATAGGTGGGAATCAGTTTCAATTCCACGTGCATTTCTCCGTTTTGATCGTAGGTGATGATTTGAGATTTGTGCAAAGGCATCGTGCGCACATAATTTCCTTGGTTATTGGTGAACACCAATTTGATGTTTTCAACCTTTTTATCTCCTGGTCCGATGATTCCAAAACTATTTCCAAAATAATCATTCGGATCGATTTTTTGCGGTTGTTGAAATTTCGTTTGGGTAATGTTCAGTGCATACAATCGATCTAAACCAAAGGTTCGAAATTCTTTTTTGTCCAAATCATAAGCAAAAACATACCATCTTTTGCGGTATTCTTTTAATAAGTAAGGCTCGACGGTACGAATCTCTGCTTCCTTTTCGTAAAATTTTTGGTAACGAAATTGAACTTGAAAACGATTTTGAATCGCATAGACAAATCCGCTCAAATGTTCCGTTCCCATCGGTTTTCGCGTGTCGAATTGAATGTATTGCGCCAAAGATTGATTCAAATTCAGGACCTGAAAAATGTCCAAAGCTTCAAACATACGTTCACTATAATCATCTTGATGATCTTCTGAAATGTAGTAAGCTTTTTGTCCGCGATTGTACTTGATGTAAATCTTATACAAGGTTTCGATTTCCTTTACATCACGCTGGAAAGTTCGCTTCGAAATCTCAAAATTCATATCGTGCAATTCCGATTCTTCTTCTAACTTTTCGAGAATTTCCTCAAAACTATGCGGTCGTTTGCGTAAGGTTTTGATGATGATGCTATGACGAGCGAGTGATTCTTGTTTGGACATAGTGGAATTTTTCTCGAATGTAAAACAAAAAAGCGACAATTTGTGTCGCAATAAATTCTTTATAAAAAATTTAGGAGTTTTTTGGGAAGACTTCTGCTTTAATCGTCTTACATTGAATACATTATTAAACATCTAACAACTTAGATTATGAGTACAGAAAATTTAATGGGCCAAGAGGCTGTAGAAAAATTAAAAGATATGGTCGATAAAATCGATATGGGAATGATGGGCACTTACCAAGAAGGAAGTGAATTCATTTATGCCGTTCCGATGAGTCGACAAGAAGTAGATGAACAAGGAAATATATGGTATTTGTTGTCGTCTGAAAGTGAAACCTACCAAAATTTGGAGAAAAATAAGAACGTAAGTATTCTGTTTTCCGATACCTCGAATTTCAATTTTTTGAGTCTAAATGGCCAAGCAGAAATTTCACAAGATCAAGCTCGAATTGAGAAATATTGGAACAAAATGATTGAAGTTTGGTTTGAGAAAGGAAAGGAAGATCCGCGCATTCGCGTGCTGAAAGTCGTTCCATCTGAAGCGCATTATTGGGACAATAAAACCAATAAATTGGTTACCATGTTTAAAGTTTTATCGTCAGCCGTAACGGGGCAAAAGCTTGACATTGGTCGCGAAGGCGAATTGAATGTTTAACTGAATTGATAGTGAAATGAATCATTTATAGCTGTGGAATTTCGTATTTTGCAGCTTTAATTTTGGAGTTATATGGACGCAGAAGTGATTGAGTATTTAAAGGATTTGGGAAACAACAACAATCGACCTTGGTTCCAAGAAAACAAAGACCGATTTGAAGCTGCGAAAGCAGAAGCGCATTCGTTGTTCCGAGAAATTGAATTGGGTTTGAAAGAATTGGATGAATTTCACGATCCGAAATTCTATCGCATCTATCGCGACGTTCGTTTTTCCAAAGACAAAACGCCTTATTCAGGTCATTTCAGTGTATTGTTTAAACGGAAACAACCCGAAAATCGTGGAAGTTTTTATGTCCAAATTAAACCTGGACAAAGTATGGTCGGCGGTGGTTTTTGGGGACCCGATAAAGAAGATTTACTTCGAATCAGAAAAGCAATTGATATGGAAGATGATTTGGAGGAAATTCTAGCTGATCCCGCTTTGAAAAAGTCCTTTCGAAAATTAAAAGGTGATAAACTCAAACGTGTTCCAAAAGATTTCGATAAGGAACATCCGCGTGGAAATTTGTTGAAGTACAAACAATTTTTGCTGACCAAACGCTATTCGGACAAAGATGTTGTACGAAAAGGTTTCGTGCAAAAAGTCCTGCAAGATTATCAAACTTTACAGCCTTTTTTTAACTATATGACCGAGGTTTTGACAACTGATGAAAATGGAGTGAGTTTGTATTAATATAAGTTTATCTTACTTCAAAGTTAATCACCACTTCTTGTCCGCGTTCTTCTTCCCAATCGCGATTTTTTAAGAAAACAACGGTACATTTACCTGGACTTTTCCCTTGGATTTCGTAGGTTTTGGTGGAACCCGCACCCACTAAATTTTCAATATTTTCTTGTGGTAGATAACTTTCTTTTACAATTTCGATCGCACAAGAATCGGATAGTTCTGTTTTCCAAGTATATCCTGTGGAGGCATTTTCATCTACGTGGAAACCAATTTTTTCACCTACAAAAAGTTTGATTGTGGTGGAATCTGCCTTGTATAAATCCACATAATTTTCAATAGAAGCTAATTCATGTTTGTCTTCGCTTTGAACTTCTTCTGATTTCGTTTGACAATTCCAAATAAATAGGCTTACCAAAAAAATCCATCCCGTTGTTTTCATTGAACTAAATTTTAGGTAATATCGGAAAAATAAATGTTAATCAATGATTTTACTTTTGGTTTTTGATATGTTCAAGCGAATTATTTCCTGAAAATTTAAAAAATAATCCAAAATGTCTGAAATAAATTTTTAGACGTTTAAATTGAATATTTAATTTTTAACTAAGTAGATATTTGATTCATTTTTCTCATCGTTTATTGTATCTATTAAATTAGGCGTGAAAGAAGCTGTGATTTTAACAAAAAATGAAGGAAAGCTTATTAAATTCGGCCAAAATTGTATGTATATGAAAATGATTTTATTTCCTCTAATTTTAAGTTTTACCTTCTTTCTAGGCAATGCACAAGAAACTGTAAAAATATCATTTGAATCCTCAGAAGGGTATACCATTGGTTCATTAAATAATCAAAATGAATGGGTAGTTTATGGCCCTTCAACCGATCATACGGAAGTGGTTGATGAATTGGCTTCAGATGGTGAACAACTAGCTTTATTAATAGGAAATGAAGACGTTGAATTCAAAGGATTTTCCAAAGAAATTGCGCCGCTACAAAATGGAAGTGTCAAAATGAATGTACGAATTTATGAAGAACTAGGTTCGGAAATTTTGTTTGATTTGTTAGATGTTGAACTTGATACGAATTTGTCCATCAATTTTGGTATGGATGGAACCATTTGGACAGGAATGGGCGGAATGTTGACCCAAATTGAAGATTTGACTTATGAAGCTAATCAATGGTATTCAATTGAGTTTAAAATTGACGCGGAAGCTGGGAAAATTCAATTGTATTTGGAAGACGAAATGCTGGACGAATTTGATGCACCAGAAAATTTTGAGATCAATCAATTGGATAATTATATGTTGGATTTAGGTTTTGGATTTTATGTGGACAACATCGAAATAACCTATTTACCTATTCTTAATACACAGGAATTGGACAAAGTAGATGTTCAAGTTTTCCCTAATCCTGCTACTGATTTCATCACCATTCAATCAATTCAAAAGATAGAAAATATTCAAATTTTAGATTTGAATGGACGTTTGTTAGCCAAATCGTATTCGTCTAAAATAGATGTCAGATCACTTGCAAAAGGTACTTATTTGCTTTGGTACGAACTCAACGGCAAAAAGGTTTCGACTAAGTTCTTAAAGAAATAATCAAAAAAAATCTCGAATTTATTTCGAGATTTTTTTTTGCACAAATCGCATTAAAACCCAATTTTCTGCAATTCTTTGTTTTTGTCCCAATGTTCCGATTCGCAATAACTCCAAATCTTGGTAAATTCAGGTTTTTGCGCAAAAAGCAATTCGTCCATTAAAATTTTGCGGGCAATATTGTCCATTTCTCCACCCGAAAAGCGGAAAACCTCGGCGAGTTTTTGGGCTTCCTTTTCCGATAAACTTGGAATTTTACTTTGCCAAATGAGCGAAGCAGCCAAGGATTCGGGTTTTTTGAGTTGGATTTTAAAAAGAAAACGCCTTTCAAATGCCGCATCTAAATTTTCTTGAAGATTGGTGGTAGCAAAGAGGATCCCGTGGAAATTTTCCAGTTCTTCTAACAAGATATTTTGAATGGCGTTTTCCGTTTCTGAGAGGCTAGAACTGCCTGCTTCCCGACGTTTTCCTATGATGGCATCGGCTTCATTGAACAACAAAATCGGACATTTCTTTTCTTCTTTTCGTATAGCTTCATAATCGGTGAAAATCTTTTTCATCAACTTCTGACTTTCTCCGTACCACATAGAACGCGTAGAGGAAATATCTACTTTCATAATATTTCGTCCGGTAGCTTTGGCAATCTGATAGGCTGTTTCGGTTTTTCCTGTGCCCGGATCACCATAAAACAAAACAGATACTGCGGGTTTTAAACCTTTTTTCTCAAAGTTTTTTTGCAATTTTTGAAAGGATTTCTCCATTACAATTTCTTGTAATTTGAATACTTCGACGGCTTCTTCTGGATTGTAAAAAAGTTCTTTTTGGGCTAATTTTTTGTGTTGAATTAATTCCTCGTTCGGGTCTTCCATTTTTCCCAATTGAACTCCTTCGTATTTATGAACCAATTTTTCAACTGCATCACTCAAACCTGCATACACAATATTGCGAAAATTGTGTTTGGATAGCGCTACATAATTATAAGCAATCAATTTGCTATTTCCATTCAGAATGAATCGAATGTTTCGGTATTGATCGTTGGTCGATTTATAAAAGGTTTTGGTGGTTTCGTGCACATTGGTGTTGTAATCATTATCACCCGCTTCAATCGCATCCCACAAGGTTTTTAGAAAGAAAAACAAATCAAAATTGCTGAATTTGGAAATGTTGATTTCCTGAAAAATGGAAACGTTATTGAATTCGCTTCTCAATAAATCGATTTTGTCCAATAACAATTCGAGCGGAAGCGAATCATTGGAAACTTCTTCAATTACCTCATTGAATTCCTTTAATTTGTCAAAAAATCCCATTTCTTCTTTTTCTTTGATTTCAAATGGCTGGTTATTGGAAATTTTTTGAATGACATATTCCGATACTTTGTAATGATTGGGATTGATTTCTCCGCGGCTTCTTTCACCTCGTAGAAATTCTCGTTCAAACAAAACTTTGAATTCATCCTTATAGGAAAGTATTTTGTAGGATTCAAAACCCAAATGGGTAATGATGGATTGGATTTTAGATGAGTCGTAACCCAGAATGATTGCATTGGCAAATAAAACAGTTTGTAAAGGCGTCAATTGGCAAAGCGTTGACAAATGCTTAACTTCGTTTTCAACGACTTCAAAAAAGGGTTCGCGAAGCAAAGAATCTTTCGAATGTTTGTAGATCGTTTCAATGATTTCGATGTTGTTGGGAGTGGTAAGTTTATTCATAGTGAGGATTTTGTGCAAAGTTTGAAATTTATAACGACAAGATGTGACGTTTTGAAAAATAGATTGGAATTAATTATCAACGACATATTTTGTCGGTTTGGAATGTACCTTTGTATAAGAATTCTTAGTTGAATGAATACTAAGGATTTCAATACTTCTCGAATATTAATTTAAATACTTACTATGAAACAAAAGAAAATTATCTACATCGATTTAGACGGTGTGATTGTGGATTTGATTGGTGAATTGTACCAGGAATTGCCTCAAGTTAGCTTGGAGTTAAAGGAGCCGACGGATTGGATTGACCATTCAGAAACCATCTTCCTCAATGCGAAACCCGTTGCTCATTCATTAGAGGCAGTGGCAGAATTGGAAAAGCATTATGACGTCTATATTTTATCGACTGCGCCTTGGGCGAACATTCATTCTTGGTCCCAGAAGCGAATTTGGGTAGAAAAGCATTTGCCGACTATGTTCAAAAAGCTCATTTTGACTCATCACAAACATCTGCTGAAAGGCGATTATTTGATTGACGATCGTACCAAAAATGGAGCTTCGGAATTCACCGGAAAGCATATTCACATCTTTTCAGAAGCTTATCCGTCTTGGGAATCTGTGTTAGAGGAATTGATTCCTCGTTAATTTAATTTACAACCAAAATCAATTTATGATGATCAATTATTCAGGAAGCATCGCGGTGGACTTTTCGCGTTTGAAAGGCATTCGCAAAGAATATTTACCCAAAGGAGGAAACCTTGTTTTCGAAATGGACGATCTCTGTCAATGGATTGAAAATCCGTTTACTGAAGAAAAGGAATTGCAATCTTTTCCCAATTCGCCCATCAAATTTTATTTTGAACTCACCGATCATCTCGATGGCTGTTTTGACGAATAGGTCGAAATCTGGGCGGAGTGGAGGGAGGAAAAAAACTTGTAATTTTCTGTATAATGTACTAGGTTTAGAAAATTTATAATTTTTTAACTAATCAAAGATTTCAATACATTCTAAATTTAAAATGGCCATCAAAAAATCCGAATTATATAGCTCATTGTGGGCATCTTGTGACGAATTACGTGGAGGCATGGATGCCTCACAATACAAAGATTATGTACTAACGATGTTGTTCGTAAAGTACATTTCCGACAAATACAAAGACGATCCCTTTGGGGCGATTACAGTTCCTGAAGGGGCGACCTTTGACGATATGGTGGCTTTGATTGGAAATCCAGAAATTGGCGACAAAATCAATAAGCAAATCTTAAACCCGATTAAGGAAGCCAATAAGCTAACCGATTTCCCTGATTTTAACGACGAAAACAAATTAGGAAAAGGAAAGGATTTGGTGGATACGGTCTCGAACTTGGTACGCATTTTCAACGATCCGAGTTTGGATTTTGCCAAAAACTCTGCCGAAGGCGATGATATCTTGGGCGATGCCTACGAATTCTTAATGCGTCACTTTGCGACAGAATCGGGTAAATCGAAAGGTCAGTTCTACACACCTGCCGAGGTTTCCCGTGTATTGGCTAAGGTAATTGGTATTTCTCCAGCGAATTCGTCGAATCAAACCACGGCTTATGACCCGACCTGTGGTTCCGGTTCTTTGCTACTGAAAGTAGCCAACGAATCGGGGAAAAACATTACCCTTTACGGACAAGAAAAAGAAACGACAACCGCCAACTTGGCGAAAATGAACATGATTCTGCACAATAGCCCAACAGCCGAAATTGTGCCAGACAATACTTTAACGCGTCCGGCTTACAAGGAAGCTGACGGTAGCTTAAAGCGTTTTGATTACGTGGTAGCCAATCCGCCCTTTTCGTTAAAAAACTGGAGCAATGGGGTGAATGTAGATAGCGATGAATTTGGGCGTTTTGAACTAGGTGTTCCGCCAGAGAAAAATGGGGATTATGCCTTTTTGTTGCACATCCTCAAATCGATGAAATCTACGGGTAAAGCCGCAGTGGTATTGCCACATGGGGTGTTGTTCCGTGGAAATGCCGAGGGCGAAATCCGTAAAAACATCTTGAAAAAAGGCTACATCAAAGGGATTATTGGTTTGCCTGCCAACTTGTTTTACGGTACGGGTATTCCGGCTTGTATTATTGTGTTGGACAAGGAACATGCCGCCCACCGCAAAGGGATTTTTATGATCGATGCGAGCAAAGGCTTTGTGAAAGATGGCAACAAGAACCGTTTGCGTGAGCAGGATATTCGTAAAATAACGGATGTGTTTGCTGCGCAATTGGAAGTGCCGAAATACAGTCGTATGGTGTCGATGACGGAAATTGCCGATGCCAAGAACGATTACAACTTAAACATTCCGCGTTATATCGATACGCAGGAAGCCGAAGATATACAAAACATAGAAGCCCACTTGTTGGGTGGTATTCCCGAAGCCGATATAAATGTTTTAGACGCCTATTGGCAAGTGTTTCCAGGTTTGAAAAACGATTTGTTTGCACCTTTACGTCCGGGATTTGTGGAACTAAAAGTGCAACCAAACGAATTGAAACAAACCATTTTTACGCATCCCGAATTTGTGGCGTACAACCAAACCGTACAAACAGCTTACGAACAATGGTTGAACCAGCAAAAAGCACAATGGGAAAACCTAAGTGAAGGTGCGCATCCGAAGGAAGTGATTGCCGAAAGTACCGCCGCTTTGTTTGCGACCATGACCGATACCCGTTTGATTGATACCTACGATTTGTACCAACATTTGATGCAGTATTGGAACGAAACGATGCAAGACGATGTGTACACCGTAGCGATGGACGGATGGAAAGCCGGTGCCGAATACGAGCGTTTGGTGATTAAAGGCAAGACCGATAAAAACGGGAAAACCAAAGCCGACAAAGAAATTGCAGGTCTGGCAGGTATTGCAGGACGTATGATCTCACCTGATTTGTTGATTGCAACCTATTTTGAAGCGGAACAACAAGCGATTGCCGAACAAGAAAATGTGGTAGAAACGGCACAAGCACGTTTAACCGAAATGGAAGAAGAACAAAGCAGCGAAGAAGGTTTATTTGCCGATTTGGAAAAAGTAAATGCAACTGAAGTAGGTAAGCTAATAAAAGATAAAACACGTACTTGGAGCGGAGCTGAAATGAGCATTTTAAAAGAATACATTGCTCAGGCGGATGCCATTAAAAAAGCCAATGCCGAGATTAAAAAGCTGAATACAGAGCTAGAAGCAAAAGTATTAGCCAAATACCCAACGCTTAGCGAAGCTGATGTTAAACAATTGGTAATTCACCGCAAATGGCAAGGCGCGTTGGCACAAGCTTTAACACAAGAGCAAGAAAAAATCAGCCAAAACCTAACGGGCCGCATCAAAGCCTTAGCAGAACGCTACGACGTAACCTTATCAGAAATCCAACGCTCCCTGAGCGAAGTCGAAGGGAAAGTATTGTCTCACCTGAAACAAATGGGCTTATCATGGTAATGAAACAAACAGAAATTGGTTTAATCCCTGAGGATTGGGAGGTGAAGGAATTGGGGGAATTAGGAGAGGTTAAAATGTGTAAACGAGTATTTCAGAACCAAACATCTGAAATTGGAGAAATTCCGTTTTATAAAATTGGAACATTTGGAAAAGAACCTGATGCATATATATCAAGAATTCATTTTGAAGATTTTAAAAATAGATTTTCTTATCCAAAAGTTGGTGAAATTTTAATTTCAGCCGCAGGTACTATTGGAAGAACCGTTGTATACAATGGCGAAGAAAGTTATTTTCAAGATTCTAATATAGTTTGGATTGCAAATAAGGAGGAAATAGTTTCTAATGCCTTACTTAAATATATTTTAGAAGAAATTAAATATAATACAGAAGGTGGTACAATCCAGAGATTATATAATAATATTTTAAAAAGTACCAAGTTTATTTGTCCACCCTTAGCCGAGCAAGAA
Source organism: Moheibacter stercoris (assembly GCF_040545805.1). Lineage (NCBI taxonomy): Bacteria > Pseudomonadati > Bacteroidota > Flavobacteriia > Flavobacteriales > Weeksellaceae > Moheibacter > Moheibacter stercoris. The sequence continues at coordinate 215,995 of NZ_JBEPMO010000003.1, read as the reverse complement.
GCCATTGCGAATGCTTTGAGTGATGCCGACGCGTGGATCGAAAAATTAGAGCAACTCATCGCCAAAAAACGCCTTATCAAACAAGGCGCCATGCAAACTTTGCTGACTCCGAAAGATGGGTGGGAAGAAGTTGATTTTAATAAGGTTGTATGGTTTCAGGAAGGGCCAGGTCTAAGAAATTGGCAATTTACGAAATCTGGTATTAAAGTTATTAATGTAACTAATTTAGAGAATGGTTATCTAAATTTATCAAAGACTTCTCGTCATATTTCTATTGAAGAATATGAAAGAATGTACAAACATTTTCTTATCGATGAGGGAGATGTTGTTGTTGCAAGTTCTGGGAATAGTTATGGTAAAGTAGCAATTGTAAGAAGTCAAGATTTACCATTATTGATGAATACAAGTGTAATCAGATTTAAACCCTTAAACGGAATTACATATTTGTATATGTTAGTTTTTCTTAAATCTAATTTATTTAAAGATCAGATAGATTTATTAATTACAGGTGGAGCTCAACCTAATTTTGGACCAGCACATCTTAATAAATTAAAAATAGCTATGCCTAAATCCCTTTCCGAGCAGGAGCGTATTGCTACGATTTTATCGGATATGGATACCGAGATCGAGGGCTTGGAGCAGCAGTTGGGCAAAGCCCGCCACATCAAACAAGGCATGATGCAGGAGTTGCTGACGGGTAGAATTCGTTTAGTTTAACCAAATAAAAATATTAGCCTCACGGTGTTACCGGCCGTAAGAAATTCTCAACTAAAAAATAGTACTATAATGAAAATTAAAAACATCCAACAGTATCGTAAAATTTTCAAAGAAGTAATCCGCAAAATGCCAGACCGAAACGAGAACTTTATTGGAAATTACTACACCGATAAAGCAGAAGAAAAAAGAATTAGAGGATGGTTTGATTTATATTTCGGATTAGCAGACGGTAATTCAACAGCGCAGAAAGGAGTCGAAAATAAATTGATATCATTTCTAGATATGGCTCGTGACGGGCAAGCTGTATATGAATTTTTGCAGAATGCCGTAGATGCTGGAGCTTCTAATTTTTTGATGTTTTACAAAACCAATCCAGAAACAAATGAAGATTATGCCATGGTTATTAACAATGGTGAAATGTTTTCGACGAAGAGTATTGTTTCGATCTTAAATATAGGTTCGTCAACTAAAACAAGTGATTCTTCTAAGATTGGTCAATTTGGTATTGGCTTCAAGCTTGCCCACAGATTGGTAGGGAAAGATAACGCCATTCCAGAATTAGTTAATGACTTAAGCGGTCCAATTTTATATAGTTGGAAAAATAATGAAATTAACAACATCAGTAACTCGATAGAAGAAGCTGATATTGACTTTAAGTACGATGAATTAAACGATAATTTCGAAATTAGCGACAATCATTCATGGTTGTTTAAAATTCTTTTGACAACCTATCCATGTGGATATCAAGAAAAACCGATTATTTGGGATGGAATACGAGCTGATGCTAGTCCATTTTCGGAACATGAGTTTCATTTTTTGTTGAATTGGCTAAAGGATGAGCAGGTAAAAAAACATATACAAGAAGGTTTTGAAGAGGGTGCCTTGTTTATGATGAAACTTGGAGCTGGTAAATTGGAAGAGTTACAAAATGAACCCAATTTGAAGGAAGGTATAAGGTTTTCTTTAGCTGTATTAAAAGAAACATCTACTGAGGGACATTCGAGGTTACATAAAGCTGTAATTAATAATGATGAAGTTTATCATCCTGATATAAAATACCATTTATTAACCATTCCAAAACAAGACCGAGAAGATTATGCTTATATACGTTTTGGTAAATCTTATGAAGAACTATCTCAAATAGAACTAAATATAATAGATGAAGAAAGCGATATCCAAGTTTTATTTGGATATAGAAACTATCGAGAAATTGGGGACTTTTTCAAAGGATCTCCTAGTTTTTATTTGTATTTTCCATTGAGTCAAGAGGTTCATAATTTCAATTATATCCTTCACTCAAATGCTTTATATAAATCATCGAGTAGGGTTTTTTTACAATCTGGTGGCGGTAAATATGGGATGAATGAACGATTGTTTGCAAAAATAGTCGAACGTTTGGAAGTTGAAATGAGAAGGTTATTTGAAGAAGATTATGAAGTATTTAAAGATTTATACTGTGCGTTTCTAACTTCTGGACAAACCGTGAATGAGCAAAATGCTTGGATTACCAAATCGTATGTTGAGCCTTTGAATGCCATGCTGAAAAAAATAGTTCCTGTAAGAAATCAAAATGGGGAGTTGAGCTTATTGGATACTACAAGGACAAGGGATACAATCTACTTCGTCGATACAGCACTGGATTTACGGACTGACGATTATTTTTTCGACTTTCATTTTAGTGATTTTACTATTGATTTAATTCATTTTGTTTTCAATAAACTAAATATCAGTACATTTAATATCTACAATGTATTGAATGAAGAGTTCGGCCATAGATATATAAATAATTGGTTAGGTGAGAGTGTAGATTTTAAAAAAGTATTTTTAGAGGAATTAATTTCGAAACCAAATCGTATTTATACCACAGGACTTAATAATGTGCAAAAAGCTAATTTGCTAAAGATTAAATGGATTGAACTTTCGAATGGTGAAATAATATCAATAGAAGACATAGCTGATTATCCAATTATATTGTTGAATGATAACTTGTATGAAATCAAGTCTGTATTGAATAAACTTGGTTTTGTAACCTCAGAACAAAATCTTTCTTCTTTTATAAATAAGTTTCGAAGCAATTTCCAGCAAAATGAGCTGACGCAATTAACTTACCTTACTCTCACAAAGTTATTTAGTGATCATGTGAACGTTGAGGCGCTTGATCAACTAACTAATCAAGAAAAGTTTTCAATTTTTGAAGCTTTTCGAACACTTGATGACAATCCAGGTGAGCGATTGAAATATTTGAAAGTGTATAAAAACAATATGGGTATTTATCAACCTCTTGAGAATTTAGGAGATAAGACAGGAGGTGTTTTACGATTGTTTTCTATAAAAGAAAGTCAGCTTGAAGGAATCGATAGGACAAATATTAACCGCTACATTAAAATAGATGGTAATAAGCTGTATGAGTCCTTATACTATCCTCAGTGGAAAGATTTGTTGAAATATTTAACTGTACATCCACGTGCATTTACTACCGATCAAGTATTAAGTGAATTAGATTATGCATTTAGGCATTCAGATTGGGATGAAAAAGGCAACTGCTCTTTAGCAGATCATAATTCAGTAATATTTAATAGAGAAGTAGTAGAAACTAAAAATGTTTTAGCTTTCAAAAATAATGTCGCAGAGAATGAGGAAGCGTACCAAGATTTACAAATTAATATACAAGAGTATTTTAATCATTATTTGCCCGATTGGGAATTTAGGGAATTGTATCAATCCGAATTACCGTTTGGATATTTAGAAACAATCCAAAATTTTGAATTAAATTGTGAAGGTTTGACTCTGGATCAAACAGAGTCCATCTTGCAAATTGCAAATACGTATGTAGAAGATTTTTTTGAATATTGTATTATCGATAAACAAGGAGATTTATACAGTATTTCTGATGAAGAGGATAAAATACAAGTTTTCACTGGTCAAGAAGAAATAATTGAGTTGATTCAAAATTCATTTCATGAAACGTTGGTGCAATTGCCTCAAACTCTGAAAAACTATAAAAGTTTGGTTGTTTGTAGAGAGGAAAAACTCTATCAGACGATTATAGAAAATGAATCTGTTTATACAGACAGCTTGTTGTTTGATAAAGTGCTTGGTATTGTTAGATTTTTTAGTCTACACAGTAAGCAAACTTTTTTTGAAAACTTGGAAAAGCTGACTTTATCACCAGCAGATAACGATTTACGTGTAAGAAATATACTGAGTTTTCTATACTCACTAAAAGACTCTAGAGATATTGAGATATCAGAAATTCAATCTAAAATAGTTTTTGTTAAGGATGAAGATGAATTGGTGTTGAATCAAGTTGTACCCTCAATACAATCGTATAGACTGAACAATAGGGAAGTTGAATTTAGTAAAATACTCGCTACACAAGATAATAATGCTGTTGTTTCCGAATTTTACCAACATTTTATCTCTAACACAGAATTTGATAATGAATTTTTCAAAAAAGTCTTTAAGCAGGATGCGCAATTCGAAGATCAGACGTTGAAGGATTTATTTATTCAATCCTTAGAAGATGAAAATGAGATAGCAAATATTTATCAATTGTATTTTTTAGTCTTCTCGGAATTATTTTCAGAAGAAGAAATCGATAATTTTTATGTGTTAAATGGTGATGATGAGTTTGTTTTTATTCATGATGAACTTTTTGTAAACATTCAGAATATAGATGAAGAATTTTTAAATGTAGGTTACTTTTTGAATCAGGTGTATACCGAAAATGTAGATTTAATTAAGGATGTTGTTGATTCGAATTGTCTGAATTTACAGTTTTTACGATTAGATGAAAATTTTAAATTTAATGTACTAATTGATTCGGAGGATCTTAGTTTAACAGATAAATTAAGTTTGCTTTATTGCTTATATTTAGATACTCCAGAAAGTGAAAGAAGTGTTAATCCAACACTAATTGATAAGTACTTAGGAATAGATATCAAAGATAAAATAATTGTTGAGGGATTTGCACATGATAATTCTATTTACAATGAAATATTAAATTGGAATAATGATGGTATCAAAAAGACTTTCTTAAAATATATAGGCTTTTACTTCGATGGAGATGTGACTGTTCAGTTTTTGGAAAGTCTCAAAGAAAATACTGAAAATTTTGTTTGGTTCAATCGATTCATATTAAGTAAAGATGATATAAATTTTATTATTCATTATTGCTCTAATACAGAAATGAAATTCTCTTTGAGTAATAAGTCTTTACTAGGCAAAATTGTTGAACTATGGAGTGATTATGTACAATTTTCACACGATAAAGTATTATGCTATGTTAATAATGAATATTGTCAATTCAGTGAAAATAAAAACTTAAGCGAGTTCAATTATGAGAATATCGATCAAGTGTTAGAGAACATTTCTATCGATGCATCAAATCAATTATTTACATCATTCAATATTCCAATAAAAGATATTAACGATTTGATTGAAGATGTTCATCAAGAGCAATTTGATTTAAATGAGTTACATTTTAAGTACGAGATAACTGACGAAGGTGTTGCCGAGCTAGACGAGTATTTTTACAAAGAATGGAAAAATGATACGAGAAATATTCGAATTTTTAGAGGTGAATCTTTGAACTATAAATTATATGTATTGTTAAATGCTGAATACATATACTTGTGTGATGTTCAATATAAACAAGATGAATGGATTATAGCGGAAGTTAATAGTCTAAAATTATATTACACCAATGAAAAATCACTTAAATCGGTCATTGAACATTTTTCATCTGAAGAATATGATTACGAAACATATAATTTAAGGATTTCCTTGAAAAGACTTGAAGAGCTTAACAATGCACTAAACTCTACAATTTCGGATATTATAAAAAATACCGATGTTGATGAAATAAAAGAATATTTTCAAGCTAAAATTGATAAAGAAGAAAGAAAGGCGCATCGAGAAGGTGTTGTTTCTAAAATTAAGGAAAATAGGCAATATTCCAAAGATTGGTTTATGAATTATTTGGAATACTTAAATACAGTGACAGAGAAAAATAGCAACAGTGATATTAAATTTCTAAGATTTAGTAAAATTGAACCAACTGATAAAGCTAAATTTTATTTACTATCTGCCTGTAATACTGTTATCCCAGACAATATAGATGAATCTAAAAATGTTGATATTAAAATAATTTCTGGAAAGGATAAGGTTTTGTATCCAATCAAAAACATTTCGCAAAAAAATCAAACGGTTCTCATTCAATTAGCAGAAGAAATTGATGATTCACTTATTGATAATTTCTTTATAGGAGAGATAAGTTATACACCCGTTATTGATCTTTTAGATAGATTAACCAAAGCTTATGTCGCCTTGGATAATTGGGATGATGTGATTAAGGAATTTCCTTCCATTGATTATATATACGGACCTCCAGGGACAGGTAAAACGACTACATTAAAAAATAAAATCAAAGATTTTGTAGCTCAAGATAATAATGTTAAAATATTGGTATTAACACCTACTAATAAAGCATGTGATGTGTTGGCTGAAAAATTGTATGAAGATCAATTTTATAATTTTATGAGATTATCAGGTCCAACATCTGATCATTTACCAGAAGAGCATTATACAAATGAGCTAGATATCAATGCGTTAGGTGGTTTGAATGTATTAATATCTACGATTCATCGACATTCATATTTTAAAGTACAAACGGATACTTCGCAATTTTATTTGTACAATTATGAGGATTGGGATTATATAATTATTGATGAAGCTTCAATGATCAATCTACCTTACATTACCTTTAGTAGTATGGTGACGAAACAGAAGAGTGAGAATTGTAAGTTGATAATTGCAGGTGATCCAAATCAAATACCGCCAGTTCCAGAGCTTAAAGATGAAGAAATAGAAGAGATTGGTGTACAAACCGAGAATATTTATTCAATGTTTGGATTAAAAAGTTTTGATGAAGAAAGTCAACATTTTGAAATTAGAAATATTGACACGGTTCAAAATCTAACAACTCAATATCGCTCCTTACCAGAGATTGGAAATTTATTCAGTGCATTTTCTTATCAAAATATGGTGAATTCGGATCGCAGTGCGAATTCTAAGAGAGTTTTGCCCGAAAAAATTCAAGAACTATTATCAGAGACCATCACATTTTTGAATGTTCCATTGGAACGAGATAATCCATTGTTTAGTGTAAATAAATTGGTGCATAGTTCCTATCATCTGTATTCTGCACTTTTGATATATGAATTTATAAATTACTTTGATAAAAATTGCAATAATGATGAAGAATGGTCAATTGGTATTATTGCTCCATACAAAGCTCAAGCTGTATTGGCAAGCAGATTAATTGGAGAACTTAAAATAAAATCGAACATTAAGGTTTATGCAGATACTGTACATGGATTTCAAGGAGATGAATGTGATATTGTACTTTTTATTTGTAATCCAAGTAGTTATTTATCACGGCCTCATGAAAAATCTTTATTAGCTAATGATTTCATTTACAATGTCGCCATTAGTAGAGCACGTGATTACTTAATCATTGTAAATCCTTTCGAGAAACTTACTGATAATCCATTTATTAATAATTTAAAGCAAATTCAGTATAATTATTTGGAAAGAAATGTAAGTATAAAACAGTCAAGTGTTTTTGAGAATAGTATTTTTAGTGATTGTAACTATATAGATAAAAATACTTTCATAACGAATCATGATGATGTAAATATATATAAGTCCGATAGCTATAGATATTATGTGAAAAAGAATAGTTTGTCAATTGATTTCCAAATTAACGATTAGAAGAAGAAATTATATGAAACATATTTCGTTACGATTAGCTTGGCATGATGATGGATGGAATGGTCATATTTGTAAAAATCCAAAAGCAAATACACATTGCGTAGGACAGCATTCTTACCCTGGAGATTTAATTTCTCAATCGAGGGACATAGAATGGGAGCAACAAAATAATGTAGCTGGTTGCCATTGTTCGTTTTTAGATAGAATACCACCATGTTCTTATAGTATTAATGCTTTTGGAACATCAGCTATTTGGGGAGAAAGTAATCCACCTGATTTTTTTAAAGATGATTCTACAGGAATCCAATTTGAGATTCCTGCATCTACAGCTTGTATTTGGCCATATGAACAAATGTATTCTGACTCTATTAAAGCTGATAAAGATTCCTCGCAAACCTATGATTATGGAAAAAGATTACAAGCTGCAAAAGATTTTTTTAATGCAGTAACTCCCAATCATAGTTTAGTATTCTATTATGCTAATAAGAGTAATCCATTTAGCGAAGAGGACGATAAAAACTATGTGCTTGTAGGTGTTTCGAGAGTAAAGTCAATAGGAGATGTTATGTATTATGATAATGTTTCTGAAGCTAATCGAAAAAAATATGCAGATGGATTTGTATGGCAAATTCCTGTTACTTCTCATTTTCCAGATGAAGGATTCGCAATTCCATATCATAAATTTAGAGATAAACCTGAAATTTTAGAGCGCATTACATATATCCCAGAAATCTCTGGAAACTTCAAGTACGGGACAAGACATATTTCAGATGATGATGCTTTAATTTATGTAGAACGTTTAACTGAAATTGTTGATTATCTAATTACTGTAGATTCTTCAGAAAATTGGGCAGAGCGAAAATCTTGGTTAATAAGTCTACAAAATGAATTGTGGAAAAAACGTGGCCCATTTCCTGGATTAAATTCTGCTTTGGAAGTGTTAGAGATGTACGGGTTTATGTCGTATTATAAAGATGCTGTTCTTAGAAATGAAGGTATAAAAGCAAAAGAAATCATCTTCAAATATCTTAATGATAAAAGACTAAATTCTTTTGAAGATAATTCGATAAGTGATGCAGAATTAAAAGCCTACCAAAAGAATTGGTATATCAAGCTTAATGATGCTAATAAACGGGAACTGATCGAGAAAGTATTGGTTAGGATTGATTTAAGTACAAAACAAATTCAGGATATATTAGATGATAAACGAGAACAAAATTCAATCTATTCACCTATAGATGCTATTATTGAGAATCCCTTTTTATTGCAAGAAGAATATATCGGTAGCAGTAGTGATGATATTATTAATTTTGAAAAAATAGATCATGCTGTGTTACCTCCACAAGAACTTGATTTAAATATTCTTATCCCAAAAGATGATCACAGAAGGCTACGAGCTTTAATGATTGATAATTTAAAGAAAATAGATGTTCATTCTTTCACAGATCAGGATTCTATTTTAGAAAGGGTTAATACAAAATTGTCTGTTTATCCAGATTGGAAATCTATTGATTTTAATAAAGGATATATTGAATTTGAACAAACATTTTTCGAGGATAAATTATTTTTCAAATCAGATAAAGGGGTAACCTATATTTATTTAAAGGAAATCTATGATTTAGAGAGAATAATTGAAAATCAGGTAAGAAATTTAATAGGCAGACTACCCATAGATATACAAAGACCGTTCAATAGGGAAAAATGGAAAAATGAAATTTTTAAATCATCAAGTACATTAAATCAAAAGTCTCAAAAAGAATATGAGATTGCAGTTGAAGGACAAATACAAGTATGCGAGCAAATTTATAGAAAGCCTATTAGTGTATTGTCGGGCCCAGCAGGTACTGGAAAAACAACAATTATAAATGCTATTCTTAAATCGATAAGATTTACATCTAATAATACTGAGAAGTGTCTACTACTAGCACCAACAGGAAAAGCTTCAGATAGGATGAAAGAGGCAACAGGTGAAGAAGCCAAGACAATTCATCAATTTTTAGCTGCTAAAGGTTGGTTAAATCCAAATCTTACTTTCAAAAAACATGGGGGTAAAAAAGAGGAAGATATAACAACCTATATTATTGACGAAACCTCTATGATTGATTTAACCTTAATGGCTACTTTTTTTAAAGCTATTAATTGGGATTATGTTAAACGAATAATTTTTGTTGGTGATCCTAATCAATTACCACCTATTGGAAGAGGAAAAGTTTTTGCAGATATTATTGAATTTCTTAAAATAATAGACGAGGAAGCTTATGGACATTTGGAAGTTAATCTTCGTCAAATGGAAAATAAATTAGATGAAAATGGTACTGGAATTCTTGATTTAGCCTCAATTTATGTAAGTACGGATTACGTACGCAATAAATCTGATTCGGAAGATGTATTAAGAAGAATTAACGAATATGGTGAGCTTGATAAAGATTTGAAAGTTCATATCTGGGAAAATAGTGATCAACTTGAAGATTTATTAGTTAATACTATTCAAGAAGATATGGCGGCATCTGGATCAGATGATATCATGAATTATCAAGTGATTTCCCCATACAGAGGAGAGTTGTTTGGAACAGATTATCTTAATACTGTATTACAGAAAAATTTAAATGAAATAAATTCAAAAAAAGGAGCATTAGGAGGTATTACCTATTTTGATAAAGTTATCCAATTTGCTAATAGAGCTGGAGCAAATTCATATTGTGGGTACAATCTAGAATCGAAAAATAAAGAAAGAGTTGCTGTATATAATGGAGAAATTGGAAAAGCTTTTATTTGTTACCCTGATAAGAACGCATATCATTACATTCATAATATAAGAAGGTTTAATGTGAGATTTAATAGACAATCTCATTACAATATTGAATTTTCTTCTGAAAGTCAAGTTGTTGAAAATATTGAATTAGGATATGCTATATCCGTGCATAAATCTCAAGGAAGTGAGTTTAAATATTTGTATTTAATAGTACCTCAATCTAAGCAGGGTTTACTTTCATCCGAATTAATATACACAGGGATTACTAGAGCTAAAAAGCAGTTAAGAATATTTGTAGAAAAGGATTTAAGTATTTTACAGTCTTTAAGACGACCAGAGAGGAGTAAACTTAAATTCATAAATTCTTCTATTTTCGAATTCAAACCATTGCCATTAGAATTCTCAAATATGGGATCTTGGTATGAAGAAGGGAAAATTCACGCTACTTTGAGCGAGTATTTAGTAAGAAGTAAATCCGAAGTGATTATCACTAATCTTTTAATGGCAAACGAAATTCAAAGTTTTAAATATGAAACTATTTTATTTGCACCTGATAAAACATTTTATTTACCAGATTTTACGATTTTTATAAATGGTAAAACATTTTATTGGGAGCATGTTGGAATGTTACATTTAAAAAAGTACAAGGAAAGATGGCAGGAAAAGAAAAAGTGGTATGAAATGCATTTTCCTGGACAACTTTTAGTTACGTATGAAAGTGAAAATTTAAGTATAGAAGCACAGGATATTATAAACCGAATTAAACAAATTTAACTCATGATCAACCCAATCGAACGCATCACCCAAAATAGAATTATTCAGCTGTTCAAAGAGCAATTGGGCTATAGTTATTATGGCAATTGGGAAAAACGTGAACACAATAGCAATGTTGAGCAAGAGATTTTGAAAAAGAATCTTTTGCAACGTGGATATACGGAAACTTTGGCTAATAAGGCGGTGAAAGAATTGTACGATTTGGCGCATACGAATTCGGGTAATTTATACGATCGTAACAAAGCATTTTACAACACGCTACGTTATGGGGTAAAGGCGCGTCCAGAATTGGGCGAGCAGTTCGATACGATTTTCCCGATTGATTGGAAAAACTGGGAAAATAATGAGTTTGGCATTGCGGAGGAGGTAACTTTAAGCAAAGGACAGCATATACGTCGTCCAGATGTGGTATTGTATGTAAATGGAATTGCCTTGGGTGTATTGGAGTTAAAACGTGGAACCACGGACATTGCAGAATCGGTCAACCAATGCATTTCCAACCAAAAAGAAACTTTCAACGAGTGGTTTTATACCACGGTTCAGTTTGTTATGGCGGGTAATAATACGCAAGGATTGAAGTATGGAACTATAGAAACTCCAGCCAAATATTTCTTATCATGGAAAGAAGACGAAGACGACAATACCGAATACAAACTGGATAAATACCTAAAGAAACTTTGTGTCAAAGAACGCTTTTTAGACATCATTTATAATGCAGTGGTTTTCGATGCAGGAGTTAAGAAATTGCCACGTCCACATCAATATTTTGGATTGAAAGCAGCGCAAGAATTCGTAAGACGAAAAGAAGGTGGAATTATCTGGCATACGCAAGGTTCAGGTAAATCCCTGATGATGGTGATGCTGGGTAAATGGATTTTGGAAAATGTTCCCAATTCCCGTTTGGTAATTCTAACCGACCGTACAGAACTTGACGATCAAATTGAAAGGGTATTTAACGATGTCGGAGAAACAGATATCGCCAAAACTAGATCGGGTAAGGAATTGATGCAGTTTTTGACTTCGTCACGTCCACGCTTGGTGTGTTCGTTAATCCATAAATTCGGTAATAAAAACGAAACAGATTTTGATGTTTTCTTAAAAGAATTGCAAGAAAATCCGGTACAAACACAAGGTGAAATCTTTGTTTTCATTGACGAATGTCACCGCACGCAAAGCGGTAAGCTCAACCAAGTGATGAAAGCCGTATTGCACAATGCTGTATTTGTAGGGTTTACGGGTACACCTTTATTGAAAGAAGATAAGAAAACAACGATGGATGTTTTCGGACGATACATTCATACCTATAAGTTTAATGAGGCGGTACAAGACGGTGTGGTGAAAGACTTGATGTATGAAGGGCGTAAAATTGAACAAGCATTGACCTCACAAACAAAAGTGGACCAATGGTTTGAAGCTAAGACTGCTGGACTGAACGATTTTCAACGAAACGAGCTCAAAAAGAAATGGGGAACCATGCAAAATGTATTGAGTTCAAAGAGTCGCATGGAAAAAATCGTGTCGGACATTGTGATGGATTTCTCTGTAAAACCGCGTTTAGCCAATGAAAAAGGAAATGCAATTCTTGTGGCATCGAGTATTTATGAAGCGTGTAAGTACTATAATTTGTTTCTAAATACGGAGTTGAAAAACAAATGTGCGATTATTACTTCATATAATCCTAATGCTCGTGATATTTCTTTAGAAGATACGGGTGCAGATAATGAAACCGACAAAGAGTACATTTATAATACCTATACAGAATTATTAAAGTCTGTCAGTTCGAGTGGTAATAAATCCAAAACGGAGACCTACGAACAAGAAAGTAAGGAGCGTTTCCGTAAAGAGCCCGCTCGTATGAAATTGTTGATCGTAGTATCTAAACTTTTAACAGGCTTCGATGCGCCTCCGTGTACCTACATTTACATCGACAAAAAAATGCAAGATCATACCTTGTTTCAAGCTATTTGTCGCGTGAATCGTTTAGATACCGATGATAAAGATTACGGATACATCATCGATTATATGGAATTGTTTGGAAATGTAACCGACGCCATCAGTGTCTATACATCTGAATTGGACAGTGAAAGGTTTACAAAGGAAGAAGTTGAAATCAATTTAAAGGATCGTATCAAAGTAGCGGCCGATCGATTGATGACGGCATATGAAACCGTAGAAGCGATTATTGAAAATGTTGCCTTACCCAAAGCAGATCTAGATTTTATCCATTACTTCTGTGGGAATACCGAGAACCCCGAAGATTTAAAAGCGAATGAATTCAAACGTATGGCTTTGTACAAAGCGATTGTGGAATACATCCGTGCATACACAGCCATTAAAGCAGATTTTATTCAAACAGCATTCAGTGATGCAGAAGTGCAACGTTTTCATAAAAAAATTGATGAGTATTTAAACATCAGGGAAATTATCCGAATTGCGTCAGGTGAAACGATTGATTTGAAGGCTTATGAGGCTGATATGCGTTTCTTAATTGATACGTATATTCGTGCTGAAGAATCTGAAACCATTTCTCCTTTTGAGGATATTTCTTTGTTGGATTTATTTGAAACCAATATTCAAAAAGCGATTGAAACTTTACCTGCTGGTATTAGAGGCAATAAGGAAGCAGTAGCCGAAATTATAGAAAATAATGTGCGTAGTAAGATTGTTGAGGAACATCTGTTGGATCCAAAGTATTTTGACCATATGTCTGTCCTTCTGCAAGAATTAATTGAAAAGCGCAAGCAAGATATGATTTCCTATCAGGAATATCTGAAAGAAATGGCTGAACTGGTAAGTCAAGTCAATCAAGGTAAAAAGGATGACTTACCGGATTCGCTAAATACAAAAGGAAAAGTAGCTTTGTATCATACCTTGGAAGATGAATATTTGGCTTTAGCTTGTGAAAATGCTGTACAATACGCAAAACAAGAAGGATTTCGAGAAAATTTAGCGAAACAAAACTTAGTCAAAAAAGCAATTTACGACGTTGTAAAAGATAAGGATAAAGTCAACGAGATTTATAAAATTATAGAAGCTCATAAAGACGAATACTAATGAAAGTAGAGCATTTGAAGATTGGAGGAGTAGAGATAGAGGTTACTTTTAAAGATATTAAGAATTTACATCTTAGTGTCCACCCGCCGGAAGGAAAGGTGACGATTTCTTCGCCAGAATTTTATGATTTGGAGAAGGTGAAAATCTATGCGGCTACCAAATTGGGTTGGATTAAGAAAGAGCAGCTAAAGTTTAAAAATCAAGCAAGAGAATCCGAACGACAAATGATAAACCAAGAAAGTCATTATTTGTTTGGTGAACGATATTTGTTAGAAGTCGTTGTGGCTAAACGGAATTCGATTAGTTTAAAAGGTAAAAAGATTGTTCTTTTTGTAATAGATGGAAATGATAAAGAATTAAAGCGAGAGGTTTTATACAAGTTTTACAGAAAAGCACTTCGTATTAAATTGAATAGTTTACTCGCACATTTTGCAGATAAAATGCAATTGGAAATTCCTGAATTCAAAATCAGAACGATGAAAACCAAATGGGGTTCTTGTGCGCTAACAAATGACCGTTTGTGGTTCAATATCGAATTGGCCAAAAAACCTGTCGAATGTATCGAATATGTAGTTGTTCACGAATTGGTGCATTTACTTGAACGCCATCATAATAAGCGTTTTGTTTTATTGATGGACCAATACTACCCAAATTGGAGAACTCAGAAGAAAGCGTTGAATGAATTGCCTTTGTAAAAACAAATGGTATTAATTAAATTTCAACTTTCATCGGTGACACTTCAATAAATCCTTAAAATTTCACTTTAATTACCTCAATGCGCTACCTATTCATTATTCTAAACCTTATCACCTTTATAGCCTTCGCTTGGGATAAACATAAAGCAAAAAACAACCAAAGAAGGATCTCCGAATCAACTTTGTTGTTATTGACTTTATTCGGAGGAACCATCGGAGCAATTTTAGCCATGATATTATTTCGCCATAAAACCGCCAAAACCAGTTTCCTACTAAAAGTAGCAGCAATAATTCTATTCCAAATTTTGCTAATCCTCTATTTCTTCAATACCTATTTTCCTAATTATTAATTTCTTCTCGACAAAAGAATTTTAAATCCGAAATCTCCCTCTATGTGCAAACGTAAGTTCTATCCACACTATGCGCACTGAATAGCATCTATGTTCCTATGTGGTTTCAGAAAATCGCAAAAACATTTTCCAATCAAAATTCAAAAATCAGAATTTCAAAATCCTTGTCCGCCGTAGGAGGAAAAAATCAGAAAAAACTCCAACCTCCAAACCACAGCCAACCCTATGTGCAAACGCAAGTTCTATCCGCACTATGCGTATTGAATAGTTTCTATGTTCCTATGTGGTTTTTAAAACACTCATAATAAAATTCAAAAATCAGAATTTCAAAATCCTTGTCCGCCGTAGGAGGAAAAAATCAGAAATCCAAAATCTTAAATCCACATTGAAAATCCCTATCTTTGTGTCCCAAGAAAAGTATAGACTTACTTTCTACATTCATACATTATACATTAAGATAAATGAGAATTGCCGTTTTCGTTTCCGGTTCCGGAAGTAACTTACAAAATATCATTGATGCCGTTCAAGACGGAAGATTAGCCAACGTCGAAATCGCCATGGTCATGGCAGACCGCGATTGTTATGGAATTGTTCGTGCATTGGACGTTGATATTCCCACTTATTTGTTGGAAGATCGATCCACTTTTTCAGAAGATGCCGATCATAATTTGGAAGGAGAAGATATAGATCTTATTGTTCTTGCCGGATTTTTATCGATCCTTACACCCGAATTCACCCAAAAATGGGAAGGGAAAATCATCAACATTCACCCTGCTTTGTTACCAAAATTCGGTGGAAAAGGAATGTATGGCAAACAGGTTCACAAAGCGGTGTTAGAATCAGGTGATACCGAAAGTGGTGCAACCGTTCATTATGTAACGGCTGGAGTAGATGAAGGCGAAATCATCGTTCAAGGAACTTTCCCAGTCGAAAAGGGCGATACCATCGAAGATTTACAACGCAAAGTTGCCGAAGTCGAAAAGGAAATCTTGATTGAAGCGATTCAGAAAATTAATTTAGGATTGTAGATTTCTGAATGCTGATTTTAAGTAAATTGAATGTTCATTAAACCTAAAAACAGTTAATATGAACAGTCAAGAATTAAAAAACAGAACGAAAAGATTTTCTATCAATATTATAAATTTGGTTGAAAATCTTCCTAAAACTCCTTCCGGAAGAGCGGTTGCTAATCAATTAGTCAGAAGTGGAACTTCGGTAGGAGCAAATTATAGAGCAGTATGTAGAGCAAGAAGTAATAAAGAATTTATTTCAAAACTAAATATTGTAATTGAAGAATCAGACGAATCTGGATTTTGGTTAGAAATTATAGAAGAATTAAAATGGTTAAATGTGAGGGAATTATTAAAAGAATCCAATGAATTAACTGCGATATTTGTAAGCTCTATGAAAACAATAATTAAAAATAATTCAACTAAATCCTAAATCTTAAATCTAAAATCAGAAATCTAAAATTAAACAACAACACAAAATTATACACAAAATGCAAAAACAAGCACTCATCAGTGTTTCAGACAAATCCAATCTGATTGAATTTGCTCAATTTCTAGTCGGGAAGGGCTATAAAATCCTTTCGACTGGAGGAACTTTTAAACATTTACAAGACAACGGAATCGAAGTAACCGAAGTAAAAGATGTAACCGGCTTCCCGGAAATCTTAGACGGACGTGTAAAATCGCTTCATCCTGCCATTCACGGTGGAATTATGGCGCGTCGTGCCGACGAAAAGCATATGCAAACCTTGGCCGAACACAACATCAATCCAATTGACATCGTCATCGTGAACTTGTATCCGTTTTTTGCCAAAATGAACACCGGACTTTCCGAAGCCGAAATGATTGAGTTCATCGACATCGGAGGACCTTCTATGTTGCGTTCATCAGCAAAAAATTATTACGATGTAACGGTTTTGACCGATGCGAACGATTATGCTAAAGTTCAAGCAGAAATTGAAGAAAACGGAACCACAAACTTGGAAACACGTCGTTTGTTGGCTGGAAAAGTATTCAACTTGACTGCTGCTTATGACGCTGCGATTTCTTCCTATATTTTGAATGAGGAATTCCCGCATTTCTTGGAATCTTCCTATGAAAAAGTGATGGATTTGCGTTACGGAGAAAATCCACATCAGAAAGCAGCCTATTACGTGGACAAAACCCGTAATGGAGCAATGAAAGATTTCGAATATTTACAAGGAAAAGAACTTTCATTCAACAACATTCGCGATATGGATTTGGCGTACAAAGTGGTTTCCGAATTCAAAGAAATTACTTGTTGTGCCGTGAAACATTCGACGCCTTGTGGGGTTGCGATTGGGTCAACCGTGGATGAAGCCTATCAGAAAGCTTACGAATGTGATCCGGTTTCGATTTTCGGAGGAATCATCGCATTCAATACCGAAGTAAAC
Organism: Moheibacter stercoris; assembly: GCF_040545805.1. Lineage (NCBI taxonomy): Bacteria > Pseudomonadati > Bacteroidota > Flavobacteriia > Flavobacteriales > Weeksellaceae > Moheibacter > Moheibacter stercoris. The sequence goes on along the minus strand of NZ_JBEPMO010000003.1, from coordinate 198,454 downwards.
GAATCGACTGCGGTCGAATTAAATAAAATTTTCTTGGAAATCATCATCGCTCCGGCCTTTACCGAAGGAGCATTGGAAGTATTCAAATCGAAAAAGAATTTACGAATCATCAAAGTTACCAATCCAGTTTCCGATCGTGTAAGTTATGCGAAAGTAGATGGCGGATTATTGGTGCAAAGTGTCGACAATCAATTCTCAACCGATTTGAAAGTCGTAACCGAAACTCAACCAACTCCAAAACAAATGGAGGATATGGTATTTGCGCAAAAAATCGTGAAATGGGTAAAATCCAACGCGATTGTGGTAGCAACCAACGGTCAAGCATTCGGAATCGGAGGCGGACAAACCAATCGTATTTGGGCAGCGCAACAAGCGATCGAACGAGCAAAACGTGTTCAAACCGAAGAATTGGTATTGGCTTCAGATGCATTCTTCCCATTCCGCGATACGGTTGATTTCGCAGCCGAAAATGGAATTACCGCATTGATTCAACCAGGAGGTTCAATGAAAGATCAAGAAAGTATTGATGCTTGCAACGAAAAAGGAATTCCAATGGTCTTCACCGGAATGCGCCATTTCTTACATTGATAAGAGTTCAATCCTCCTTCGGCGGACAAGAGTTTAATGTTTAACGTTGAATTTGAATGAAATATATAACCTCATTTGCAATTTGTAGATGAGGTTTTTTGTATGCTGAATAAACAATAATATCATCAAGGATTTCGTTTGGTGTAAATGAAAACTCATTCAATTTTGCCTTTATTGTTTCTTCTATTTGCTTTTTTATTTTCTTGTAAAAATGATAGTAAGAAAGAATTTAATGTTTCTCCAAAAGAATTTTCGATTCTGGATTCTATTAGGGAATTAAATAATATTTCTGTAGTATATGATGAAAATTTCTTTCCAAAATTCAAATCCGATTTCAAATCTTCAGGTAATTCTACCCTAGTTGATTCTATGCAATGGCCTTATTATAAGATTCTATATTATGGAAGAGGTGAAAAGTGGTTTAAATACCCATCCAAAGAATTATTAGAAAATTATCCTATTTGGTACCGAATTAATTCTGATTTTGTAAAAGGTAAAATTCAATTCTCAGATTTCGAAAATTTCAATTCTCCTGACTTGAAAATTGTTGTTGACACCACACAAATAATCAATAATGAAAGAATGTTTATGGGGCAACTGAAAGGTGATTCTTACGCTGTTTATATCATGAATAATTCCAATTTATGGTATATAGCAAACATGGGTTCCCGTTTTCCCATTCTCATGCAAGCAATGAATAGAAATGGTGAATGGCAGCATATTGAATATAGTATTTCGCCTATGGACGCAGTTATATTTTATCTTTTAGAGCCTAAATCCTATTTTGTTACATCTGCTAGAAAGTATGAAGGTGATTTTAAAACAAAATTTAGATTAAAATTTAAGCAAAGGGGAAAATTTATTTACTCCAATGAATTTTCTGGTTCTATGAATCTCTCACAATTTGCAATTCCAGAAATGTCAAAAACAAATGATATGGGTAAGAAAAATTATTCTATTTTTCTTGAATAATTCATTAGCCTGTGGAATCAACCTTCTATAAAATTTTATTCTTTTTTATTGCTGGTTCTATATTTCATTTTGTGATGTTATTTGTGAAATGGAACAACACCAAAAAACTTAGAGAAGACTTAAAACGCAAACAAATTAAATCTTTTCATAATCTACAATACAAAGAAATATCGATTTCCTCTGGCGGATGGTTGCAGAAATTCAATTTCGGATTGTCCCAAACCGATGTCGATTTAATTTTCACGAACAATCAAATTCAGTTTTTACCTACAAAATTTTCATTTTTTCTTTACGCTTCCATGTTGCCATTTGACATCAACAAACGTTTAGATGATTTGGATATCGAATTCAAAAGAAACAAAATCATATTCTATTATTCCGCTCGAAATTATGAACACGGTCAAACTCAAAATAAAATTTCCATTTCAGGATCCGAAATGAAATTAGGAGAATTAAAACAATTTTTAGAAACTTGGTTAGATGAAAAATAAGGTAGATACTAGATTTATTGGTCGATTTATTTTTAATCTTCTTTTTTTACAAAAATCGAAATCTACTTTTAAAATTGGATTCAAATCAAAATGATTTGGAAGATATTGGGAAATAGTGAAGGTTTTTCAAACATTTTAAACGTTTCATTTAATTTTTCAATAGGATTCTATTATTTTCACAATCTTAAAAAATAGATATGAAAAAGAACTTTTCTCTATTGGCGCTTATTGCCGGAATTTCTATGATTCTTTTTAGTTTTGGAAAAAACGATCTTGACAAGGGTGTTGAAATCAAAAAGAATCCCAATTTTTCCAATCTCAAAATCCTGCCCAAAGACATATCTGACGATGACTTAAAAGGAGTGATGCGTGATTTTAATGCAGCTTTGGGAGTGAAATGTTCCTATTGTCATGCTCCAGGAGCCGATGGGAAAATGGATTTCGCAAGTGACGCAAATGAAATCAAAAATGTTGCTCGTGATATGATGCAAATGACCAAAGGAATCAATAAAAAATACTTTGACGAAAAAGATCCACAAAATTTTCAAGTCAACTGTATGACCTGTCATAATGGAAATGCAAATCCCAATAAAAAAGAAAGTGTAGAACCTGTTCCAGCAATTGGTGTTCAAAACACAAAATAGATCAAATACTATTAAGTAAAGCCGAATTGAATTTCTCGAAATTTAATTCGGTTTTTTAATACAACTTGATTCGGAATTTTCAATCTTTGCAAAACAATGATTCGATAAGAATCGTACAAGATTATCACACATACCTTATACAAAAATGAAAAAAATACTCATCATAGGATCTGGAGGTCGCGAACATGCAATTGGATGGAAATTCAAAGAAGATTCCATTTTGAATGAATATGAAACGGAATTGTTTTTCGTTCCTGGAAATGCAGGAACAGCCCAAATTGGAACCAACGTTTCCTTGAATTCTTTAGAAGAAATGCGCGATTTTGCCATTTCCAACAACATCGATTTAACCTTTGTGGGTCCCGAAGATGAACTTTCAAAGGGAATCGTCGATTTATTCCAAGAAAAAGGATTGAATATTTTTGGTCCGCATCAAGCAGCTGCTCAATTGGAAGCTTCTAAAGCTTTTGCCAAAGATTTCATGCAGAAATATGACGTAAAAACTGCTGCCTACAAGACCTTTCAAGGTCCGATGTTGGCCATTGAGTATTTAGAAAGCCAAGAATTCCCTATTGTTGTCAAAGCGAGTGGTTTGGCAGCAGGAAAAGGTGTGATCATTTGTCAGAATTTCGAGGAAGCTAAAAAAGCAGTTTTGGACATTATGGAAGACAAAACTTTTGGTGATGCCGGAAAAGAAGTGGTGATTGAAGAGTATTTGGAAGGTTTTGAAGCTTCTATTTTGTCGATTTTCAATGGAAAGGAAATTGTTCCTTTCGTTTCCGCAAAGGACCATAAGAAAATTGGAGAAGGAGAAAAAGGTTTAAATACTGGAGGAATGGGTGTTTTAGCGCCAAATCCATTGTTTCAAAGAGAGCATTTTGAAGCTTTTGACTCCGACATTTTACAACCTACATTAAAAGGATTGATTGCAGAAGAATTGCAGTTTTCAGGAATTATTTTCTTCGGCTTGATGATTACGCCAAAAGGAGTTTATTTGTTGGAATACAACCTGAGAATGGGCGATCCAGAAACCCAAGCTACTTTACCATTGTTGGAAAATGATTTGTACGAAATCGTAACGAAATCCAATAAAGGAGAATCCTTTGAGTTGAAATTTGCCAACAAACAAGCTTGTTGTGTGGTGATGGTTTCAGGTGGCTATCCGTTGAGTTATGAAAAAGGATTTGAAATTCGCGGATTGGAAAATGTAAAATGTCCGTATTTCATTGCGGGAGCTAGATTGAAAGGTGACGAGGTTGTGACTTCAGGAGGTCGCGTCATCAATGTAGTGGGAATTGGAAATGATTTGGAAGAGGCACGAAAAATTGCTTATGAAAATATCAAACGAATTCATTTCGATTACGAATACTACCGAAATGATATTGGCGTGATTTAAAAATAATAATTGGTTAGGGATGGGGAGAATTTGGCGCATTATCAAACGCACATTTGTAATTTTATTTGTAGCTCAATTGGTCTACATCGTGGTATTGAAGTGGGTTAATCCTCCTATAACCATTACGCAAATCAATAGTTTAGTAGAAGGTCATGGGCTCAAAAGAGATTATATCTCGTATGCTCAAATGCCCAATTCAGCCAAATATGCTGCAATCGCTGCAGAAGATCAATTGTTTGCCGAACATAACGGTTTCGATCGAAAACACATTGAAAAGGCTCTGAAATTTAATGAACAAAATGAGGGAAAGAAACTTCGTGGAGCGAGTACCATTTCGCAGCAAGTGGCCAAAAATGTATTTCTATGGCAAAAAAGAAGTTGGTTGCGAAAAGGTTTGGAAGCTTATTTTACCTTTATGATTGAATTAATTTGGGGGAAAGAACGAATTCTAGAAATGTATTTGAATGTGTCGGAAACAGGAATCGGAACCTTTGGAATCGAAGCAGCTTCCCAACGCTATTTCAATAAGCCAGCTTCCAAATTAACCCAAAACGAAGCGGCGAGAATCATTGTCAATTTGCCCAATCCCAAAAAATACAAAGTCAATCCGCCAAGTTCTTATGTGAGTCGTAGAGCTTCTTGGGTAGAAAGACAAATTCGAAATTTAAAAGGAAATCCAGCCATTGACAATCTTGTAAAGGGTAAATAATTGTACATCCAAGTAAAGCAAATTTCCTAAAATCTTTGTCTAGAAGGATTCGATAAATCTCTACAGAAAATCCTATTTTTGTGCAAACCACACAAAATGACACAAGGAATTGTAATATTGGACTTCGGGTCTCAATATAATCAGTTGATTGCCAGACGAATTAGGGAGTTTGGTGTTTATGCCGAAATTTTACCATACAATGCATCGGTTGAAGAAATTCTTAGCAAAGAACCAAAAGGAATTATTCTTTCGGGTGGACCATCTTCAGTTTTTGCTGAGGATGCAGCTTTGATCAATCCATCGTTGTATGATCAAAATGTTCCTGTTTTTGGAATTTGTTATGGCATGCAATTGACTGCTCATTTATTGGGCGGAAAAGTGAAAAAAGGGGAAAAGGGAGAATATGGAAAATCGGAATTTACCATTATGGAGGAATCCAAATTATTCCAAAACGTTCCGCAAACTTCTACTGTTTGGATGAGCCATTTCGATGAAGTTTCGGAATTGCCAGAAGGATTCAAACTTTCAGGAAAATCCAATATTGATATCGCTTCGATTATTAACGAAGAAAAAAATATTTACGCAGTTCAATTCCATCCAGAAGTTTCGCATTCCGAATTTGGAACAAAAATCTTGGAAAACTTTGTATTTGACATTTGTCAATGCGAGAAGAATTGGGAATTGAAAGATTTTATTTCAACCGAAATTCAACGCATCAAAGAAGTTGTAGGAGACAAAAAAGTGATTCTAGGACTTTCTGGGGGAGTAGATTCTTCAGTAGCTGCGGTTTTGATTCATCGCGCTATTGGCGATCAATTGACCTGTATTTTTGTTGATACAGGATTGCTTCGCAAAGATGAAGGAAAGAAGGTGATGGAGAATTATGGAAAGCATTTCCATATGAACATCAAAATGGTGGATGCGCGCGAACAATTTTTATCCAACTTGAAAGGAATTTCAGATCCGGAACAAAAACGCAAAATCATCGGACGTGAATTTGTAGAAGTTTTTGATGCAGAATCTCAAAAATTTGAAGATGCAACGTTCTTAGCACAAGGAACCATTTATCCAGATGTGATCGAATCTCAATCGGTAAAAGGTCCGTCTGCGACCATTAAATCTCACCACAATGTAGGAGGTTTACCAGAACATATGAAATTGCAGCTTTTGGAGCCTTTACGTGAATTGTTCAAAGATGAAGTGCGCAAAGTTGGGGTAGAGTTAGGAATCCCAAGAGAATTGGTGTATCGTCATCCTTTTCCAGGTCCTGGTTTAGGAATTCGTGTTTTGGGTGAAGTAGATGAAGAAAAGGTTCGAATCTTACAAGAAGCCGACGATATTTTCATTCAAGAATTGTACAAACATAATCTATATGATGAGGTTAGTCAAGCATTCGTTGTGCTATTACCCGTGAAATCGGTTGGAGTTATGGGGGACGAAAGAACCTATGAATACACGGCGGTTGTTCGTTCTGCCAATACAATTGATTTTATGACGGCAACTTGGTCAAAATTACCCTACGAATTTTTAGAAATTGTTTCCAATCGTATCATCAACGAAGTCAGAGGGATAAATCGAGTTGCATACGATATTAGCTCGAAACCGCCTGCCACAATCGAATGGGAGTAAGAAAAAAATGATTTTTTCTTTTGGTAAAAAGAAAAAACGTTTTATATTTGCACACGCAATTACGGAAGACCCATGGTGTAATGGTAACACACCGGTTTTTGGTACCGTTATTCGGGGTTCGAGTCCCTGTGGGTCTACCAAGTTTTAAAAGCAATTCATTGAAAAATGAGTTGCTTTTTTTTTGTATCTTGAATGTTTTAATCTCATTTTCAATAACAATAATTCATGAAATCCAATTGCCTATTTTTTCTAACCGTTATCTTTTTGATTTCATGTAATCCGAAAGTTGAATTAAAGCTTAATTTAGAAAAGGATTTTACAACCACTACTACTTATGATATCATTGTAAAGGGTAGGACTGAACATAGTCAGTACAAAATTTATGTAGACCATTTGGTGGAATCGGTTCTTCCCAATAATTCGTATCAGGTCTCATCGGTTATCAGTCGAATTATTTATAAAAGTAAGTCTGATAATATTTATTTTGATTCCAATAAACCCGAAGATTTAGAATTGCAGCATCCGTTGCTGCATGAGCAAAAATCACTATTGAATAGAAAGTTTACGTATGAACTAACATCTTATGGGGAAATTGTGAACCCTGAACAGGGTATGAAACAAACCTATTCTATATTGCCCTTTGAATTTTCTCCCAAACCCATAAGAATGGGTTCAAAATGGTATCATTCAAAAGATCCCTTGAAGAATTCTAGAAAAAATTGGTTTTCGGTCAATGCCAAAAATGAAAAAACGGTAAAAATTGAAGCTTCTCAATCGGCATCCATGAATGCTGCAATGAGTTTGTTGGGTGGAGAGCAAGCTACAGGATTTTATTATTTAGATCCAGAAACGAATTTGGTAAAAGAAGGTGAACTTCGTCTCAAACATGAAGTTTTTGGTGATATGGTTATTTATATTAATTGATGTCAACAAAAGCCTTTAATTTTGTCGGATGAAAAGAATTGCAAACGATTTATTGATCATTCTATGTTTTCCATTTATTTTGGTTTACGAAATTTATTGCACAGTTGTGAAGTATAGAAAATAAAAAAGCCCCTTTAAAAGGAGCTCTCATTTCTTAAAGAAAGAAGATTATGCTCTTGAAACATTCACAGCAGTCAATCCTTTTCTTCCGTTTTCAACCTCATATGTTACTTGATCGTTTTCAGAAACTTTATCACGAAGTCCAGTTACATGGACAAATACATCGTTTCCTCCTTCTTCTGGAGTGATGAATCCAAATCCTTTTGATTCGTTGAAAAATTTGATGGTTCCTTTTTGCATTGCATTAAAATTTGATTGTTATTATATTTTTTTAAGTTGGGTTGCATTATCACCTCTCGGTGTTTTCTTAATTTCAAATTGAACTTTGTCTTTCAATTTGATGGGTTCTAAAAATTCATTCATGTGAAAAAAGATGTTGTTTTTGGTTTTATCATCTGTAATAAATCCATATCCTTTGTCACTAAAATAGGTCACAACTCCCGTTGGAGAAACAGCTTCTGCTGCATCATCTTCAATGGGTGCTGCACCCAATTGTATATCATCTAAATTGATGTCTTCTTTTTTACTTTGATCAGGCGGAGTAGACGTAATTCTTCCAAATTCATCAACATACGCAAACATACTTTCTAAACTTTTGCCTTTGTTGTTTTGGGTTTTACGTTCTTCTCGTTTCAATGCCTTTTCTTTCTTTTTATCGGCACGCTTTTTTAAATTTTCTTTTTTTGAAAAAGAATCACTCATAGGGTATTTAATTTATTTTTTTTGGGAATTTTTTCCAGAAATTAATACAGGAGAGAATTGAATTGATTCAATTTTTCTTAATGAAATTAACCTGTTTTTGGAAAGTATTGTTTGAATGGTTGAATACCAATTTAATGGTTGGAAGGTAAAGGCTTGGGGAATTTTTTTGTTCATGTAAATTATTCTATGTTTTTGGTATTTAAAGCAACCATAAAAGCATAAAACAATTTGTGATTTCGATAAATGTGAAACAAAGGTACTCCAAATTATTTAGAACTCAATGATTTATTTACATATTATGTTTTTTAGTCTCGTTTTTTCCCTAGCACGATAGAACTTATAAATACTGAATAAATTCTTCTGATGGAATTTCGATTGCGCCTAAACTTGCGAGATGATCGGTGTATACCTGACAATCGATCAATTCATATCGATCTTTGTTTTTCAAAACGAATTGGATAAATCCTGCTTTGGAAGCATTCGCAACTTTTGCAAACATACTTTCTCCACAAAACATCCGTTTTCCTTCAACTCCATAAAATCCACCTACCAATTCACCATTTTGCCAAACTTCGATACTTTTGGCTAGACCTAATTCATGCAGTTTTACATAGGCCTCAATCATTTCGTCTGTAATCCAACTTCCTTTTTGTCCAGGTCGATGAATCTGTCTGCAATTTTGCATGACTTCTTCAAAGGCTTGATTTTCGGTGAACTGAAATTCTTCCTGACGGAAAACTTTTCGCATCGATTTCGATACATATAAATCTTCAGGAAATAATACAAATCTCGGATTGGGAAACCACCATAAAATCGGTTCATTTTCATTGAACCAAGGAAAGATTCCCAATTTGTAAGCAAGTTGAAGTCGCTCAACCGATAAATCACCGCCATAAGCAATAATTCCCGAATGGCTGGTTTGGGAATAGTCAGGGAAAGTCAATTCGTCCGTTAGTGGTTTCATACGTCAATTCGACTTCAAAAATACTATAAAAAAATTCCTTTCTCTTGTACAAAGAAAGGAATTCCGAACGATAATTAAAATAAATGATTAGTCGCGCCAATCTTTAATTTCTTTTTCAATCTCTTCGCGGGTTTTTCCAGATTTCTCTTGGATTTTTCCTACTACTTCATCAAATTTACCTTCCAAGAATGTTTCATCATCGTTGAACCATTCACCATATTTTTGTTTGAATGAACCTTTTACTTGATTCCACTTTCCTTCTAATTCTAACTTGTTCATACTAATTGATTTTTAGGGTTAATATTCATATTATAAAACCTGCAAGGATTAATCCATAAATTCTTAAATAATCCCAAATAAGGTTAATGTTTTCTTAGATTTTCAAATTGAAGTGAACCAAATCTTGTTCTACATCAATTCTTATTCCTAGAGGTTTGCGTATCTTTGGCCTTCAAAATTGAGAGAAATGAGCATAAAATCAATCGATACATCCTTGGTAACCCCAGCAGAATCCATCCAATATTTACAAAATGCCGTTGCACCAAGACCTATTGCTTTGGTCAGTACGGTAGATAGAGAAGGAAATGTGAATTTAAGTCCATTTAGTTTTTACAATGTATTTAGTTCCAATCCTCCTGTGTTGGTGTTTTCTCCATCAAGAAGAGTGCGCGATACAACGGTAAAACATACCTTGGAAAATATTGAACAGGTAAGAGAATGTGTGATCAATACCGTATCCTATGATATTGTGCATCAAAGTTCTCTTTCCAGCACGGAATACGGAAAAGGAATCAATGAATTTCAGAAAGCAGGACTAACTGAAATTCCTTCTTTGAAGATTCAGCCTCCACGAGTGAAAGAATCCAAAGTTTCATTTGAATGTAAAGTAACCGATTTGATTCATCTTGGCGATGGAGGAGGAGCGGGAACTTTAGTTGTTTGTGAAGTTTTGATGATCCATGTTGACGAATCCGTTTTGAATGAAAGAGGTTTGATCGATACGAGAAAAATTGATTTGGTGGGTCGTATGGGCGAATCTTGGTATACGCATTCCAATGGTGATTCTCTATTTGAAATCCCGAAACCATTGGCTACAAAAGGAATTGGAGTAGATGCTTTGCCAAATGAAATTAAATTAAGTGAAATTTTCTCAGGAAATGATTTGGCGATGTTGGCCAATGTGGAAACTCTACCAGAGGGAACGTATCAAAATGATGAAACCAAACATTTGCATGCAAAAGATCTTTTAAAAGAAAGCGATGTAGAAGGTGCTTGGAGAATATTGACGAATTAAATTCAGACAACCATAAAAAGAAACCCCGAAGTTAACTTCGGGGTTTATTCTTTTATATCCTATTAGTTCTCACTTCGATCCAATTGAAAGATAGATTGAGCAAAACTCAATAACAAACTAAACAATAAAGCCCACCAGAAATTTTCTACATGAAAGGTGTTTTCCAAAAGCCAACTTGCCAATAAAATAATACAGGCATTGATGACGAGTAAAAAGATCCCTAAAGTGACAATTGTTGCGGGCAAAGTGAAGAAAACCAAAATCGGTTTGACAAATAAGTTTAGCAAAGCCAAAACCAATGCTACCCCCAATGCACCCAAAAATCCTGAAACAGATACGCCAGGCAAAATGTACGACAACCCCATAACTATGGCTGCAGTAATTAGAAAATTGAATATTGTTTTCATATTTGTAAAATTCTAGGGCAATTTATGAAAATCATTTCGAGATAATTCAAACCAATAACAGTTTTTGAATTTTTTTCCTTCAAACTCCCAATCAAAATTTCCAGTATGATGAAATCCTAATTTCTTCAGAACATGTTGCGAGTTTAGATTTTCAGGATCGGTGATGGCGTAAATGGTATCAATACCCAAATTTTCAAATCCCCAATCCAAAACAGCTTTGCTCGATTCGGTTGCCAATCCTTTTCCCCAATGTTTTTGTTTGAATCGATAGCCATGTTCGTAAATCTGAGCATGACCATTTAGGGGTTCTTTGTAGAATTTCAATCCGCACCAACCCAACATTTCTCCTGAATTTTTGTCTACAACAGCCCAACGACCTACACCATTGTCTTTGTATTGTTGGGAAATGAATTTTAGAGCTTCTCTAATTTCATCCTTGGATTGAACTGGAGATTGCGAAATATAGGTATGAACTTCTGGATCGGAGTCCATTTCAAACCAATCATCAATGTGTTCTTCTGACAAAGGTTTTATTAGTAAACGTTCGGTTTCAAGTTGTGGTGTTTTCATAGTATGGTTTTATGCAAATCTGATTCTGCGTATTCTTTTATCATTTGATTTCTTTCTTCAAGAAATTTTGTCAGATAACTGGTTAAGATTAATTTTTCAACCCATTTTCCCAAAATTCCAAATGGTGCTTCGTAGGTAAATTCATCAGTCATAAGAACACCATCTTCAAGTTTTTGAAAATAATGATCATGGTAAATTCTTTTGAAGATTCCTTTTTGTTGTTCATCTCGAAAATGAAAAGGTCTTTCAAATGCGGTAATTTTGGACGTCAATCTTTGTCTAACGCCAAAATGAGTGGCTTCCCAAGTGACAAATTCATTCAACTCAATCAAACCTTTCATTTTACCGTCCACAGCTTTTTCATGGGTCTTGGCAGTTGAGATCGAATGTAAATCTATGCTTCGTGCCAAATTGAAACAAATTTCAATATCAGCGTGAATGATAGTTTTTAGTTTGATTTTTGGCATATGTTGGATTTATAGAATAAAAAAACTTTGACAAAATCACCTCTAAAAGGAAATCTTGTCAAAGTTAGTTTTTGTATTGATAAGCGAATTAAATTTTCGCCAATAAATGTTTCATGTTCACAGCTTTGTCAATGATTTCAGAAAGTTTTTCTGCTGGAATTCTTTCTTGTTGCATTGTATCTCTATGACGCAAAGTTACTGTTCCGTCCGTTAAAGACTCATGGTCAATGGTGATACAGAAAGGCGTTCCTAGTGCATCCATTCTTCTATAACGTTTTCCGATCGAATCCTTTTCTTCGTACATCACATTATAATCCAATCGCAATTCGTTGTAAATTTTTTCTGCAAATTCTGGCAAGCCATCTTTTTTCACCAAAGGTAAAACAGCTGCTTTGAAAGGAGCTAAAGCAGGAGGAAGGCTTAAAACAGTACGTTCTGAACCATCTTCCAATTGTTCGTCTTTCAATGAATTAGAGAAAATCGCCAAGAACAAACGATCCAAACCAACCGAAGTTTCCACTACATATGGAACATAATGTTGGTTCAATTCATTGTCGAAATATTGTAATTTTTTGCTTGAATATTCTTCGTGTGCCTTTAAATCGAAATCGGTTCTGGAGTGAATTCCTTCCAATTCTTTGAATCCAAATGGAAATTTAAATTCGATATCAGCAGCAGCATTCGCATAATGCGCCAATTTTTCATGGTCATGGAAACGGTAGTTTTCGGTACCCAATCCAAGCGCTTGATGCCATTTCAAACGAGTTTCTTTCCATTTTTCATACCATTCCAATTCGGTTCTTGGTTGTACGAAAAATTGCATTTCCATCTGTTCAAATTCGCGCATACGGAAGATGAATTGTCTCGCAACAATCTCGTTTCGGAAAGCCTTACCAATTTGAGCAATTCCAAATGGAATTTTCATTCGTCCTGTTTTTTGAACGTTTAAGAAGTTGACAAAAATACCTTGAGCTGTTTCTGGACGAAGGAATAAATCCATTGCAGTTTCAGCCGTGGCGCCCAATTTCGTTCCAAACATCAGGTTAAACTGACGAACTTCTGTCCAGTTTTTAGATCCAGTTACTGGATCAGCAATTTCCAATTCTTCAATCAATGCTTTGACATCGGCTAAATTTTCGGTTTCCAAGGATTTCGCCATACGACTTAAAATCGTATCGATTTTTTGTTGGTATTCAACTACACGTCCATTGGTTGCCAAAAATTGTTCTTTGTCAAATGCATCTCCAAAACGTTTGGCTGCTTTTTCGACTTCTTTGTCAATTTTTGCTTCGATTTTCGCGCAATAATCTTCGATTAAAACATCTGCACGGTATCTTTTTTTAGAATCTTTGTTGTCAATCAACGGATCGTTGAAGGCGTCAACGTGGCCAGAAGCTTTCCAAATGGTTGGATGCATGAAAATCGCAGAATCAATTCCGACGATGTTTTCATTCAATTGAACCATTGCTTTCCACCAATATTGTTTGATGTTATTTTTCAGTTCGGCTCCATTTTGTCCGTAGTCGTAAACGGCTGAAAGACCATCGTAAATTTCACTGGATTGAAAAATGAATCCGTACTCTTTTGCGTGGGAAATAATCTTCTTGAAAATATCTTCTGACATAGCTCTAAATTAGAACTGCGAAATTAAGAAATTCATTTGCCATTTTGCACTAAAAATGTTGATTTTTAAATTAGATTTCCCTTCATTTCTAATTTAAAATTTTTAATATTTAATTTGAGTATCGCATCCACTTCCACATTTCTTTGAACGAAGGTTTTTTTCCGTACATTAAAATTCCCACTCGGTAAACTTTGGAAGCAAAATACACCATCATTAACATCGTTCCAATCAATAATCCCAACGAAAGGGCAATTTCCCACCATTCTACTCCAAATGGAATACGCGTAACCATGGAAATGGGTGATGTAAATGGAATCATGGATAACCAAAAAGCAACAGGTCCATCTGGATTGTCCAAGGTTGTCATGCTACCGTACATCGCAATCATCAACGGGAATATTGGATAAAAAGTAAATTGTTGGGTATCTGTATCGTTCTCAACTGCCGAACCAATTGCAGCAAAAATGGAACTATAAAACAAATAACCAATGAAGAAATACAATAGAAATAAAAAAATAATAACAGGGAAATTCATATCAGAAAATCCGTCCACAATGGTTTGAGATTTTTCCAACCATTCAGGTTGTTGCTGCATCAAGATTTCTGTTTGAGGGGTTTGAACGTTTTTAAATTCGTCCATTTTGGAACCCAAAAATGCAGTTGCTCCAACAAAACAAGCGATTCCCATGATAATCCAAATGGTAAATTGAGTCAAAGCTACGAAGGTTGTCCCCAATATTTTTCCCATCATCAAATTAAAGGGTTTTACCGACGAAATGATAATTTCCACTACACGATTGTTTTTCTCCTCCACAATGCTGCGCATCACTTTTACGCCATAAATCATGATAAACATAAAGATGATGTAGGACAAAGCCATCGCAAAACCGAATTTTACATATTCGCTACGATTTTCTTTTCCGCCTTTTAAGTCAAAAGATTTAATGGAGATATTGGATTTCAATTGTCCCATTTTCTCATGCGAGATGCCTTCTTTTTCTAATTTTAATTCTTCAATTCGGGTATTGATTTTGTCTTCCAATTGAGAAGTATAATTGTTCCCAATATTGCCATTGGTAGTCAATTCAATTTTTTTGTCTAAGGAATTGAAATCATTTCCTTCTAATTTTGGAATGACCAAAATTCCATCCAAATATTTGCTTCCCAAAAGCGTGTCTTTGATTCCTTGAATGTCTTTGGCCGGATAAAAATTGTAGATATTGTTTTCATTGGAAACCAATGCTGTGATAAATTCTTTGCTTTCGTCCACCACCGCAATTGTTTTTTGATCGGAATTGGCTGACATCATCCAAGCAATGATGGCGAAAATTCCCACCATAAACAAAGGTGTCAAAACAGTCATGATCAAAAACGTCTTATTTTTTACTTGAGTGAAAAATTCGCGTTGTGCAACTAATAGGATTTGTTTCATGATGTTCGAATTATTTGGAAGAATTTGTAGGTTGTGATTGGCTAACGGCTTTTAAGAAAACTTCGTTCATCGAAGGAATGGCTTCTTTGAAAACCGAAACTTGACCAAGTTGTGAAATTTGATGAAGCAATTCATTGGGTTGCAAATGATCTGGTTTTTCTATGCTAAACTTCACTAAATTGGTTTTGTTCGGATGAATTTCAACCGAATAATTGGATTGAAATTGATTCCAATTCATTTCAGAATCCAACTGAATTTCTGCCAAAAATTTTCCCGATTTAAACTGATGACGAACTTGATTAATTTCGCCATCCAATACTTTGTTAGAATGGTTAATTAAAGCAATATGATCACACATTTCTTCTACCGATTCCATACGGTGTGTCGAAAAAATGATGGTGGTTCCTTTGTCGCGAAGTTCCATGATTTCATTGGCAATGATTTGCGCATTGACTGGATCAAATCCACTGAAAGGTTCATCAAATATTAACAATTCGGGATCATGAAGAACTGTTATGACGAATTGAACTTTTTGTCCCATTCCTTTGGAAAGTTCTGTCAGTTTTTTGTTCCACCATTCATCTATGCCTAATTTTTCAAACCAATATTTCGTTTTTTTGTGTGCATCTACATTGGATAAACCTTTCAATTTAGCAAAATACAAAGCTTGTTCACCAATTTTCATGTTGTTGTACAATCCACGTTCTTCGGGCATATAACCAACCAAAGGAATGATGGATTTGTCCAATGGTTTCCCAGAAATCGTAACTGTTCCTTGATCGGGAGCAGTAATCTGATTGATGATTCGTAAAAAGGTTGTTTTTCCTGCGCCATTTGGTCCCAAAAGTCCATAAATTGAACCCTCAGGAATTTTGATGTCAAAATTATTTAACGCAATTTTTTTTCCGTATTGTTTGGTAAGTCCTTGGGCAACCAACAAATCTGACATAGACAATGTTTTTATGAATTAGTGGTATTCTGAACTGCAAATGTTACAAAATTCAATGAGATAATCTTCATGTATTACCATACAAGTTTGAATTGAAAATCTTTAGCAAAAAAAAAATCATCCATAAATAGGATGATTTTGAATTGTATAAATGTTCAGAATGAATTCTTATAATTTCTTATCGATTAATTCTTGAAGTTTTTTTGCGATGATAGGGGCTGCAATTACAATACCTATTGAAATAATGGACTTTGCTGTAGAGCCCAATTGAAATCTGTTCTGAGCTTGATTGGAAAGAAAATTCAGTGCCGTATGAACACCACTTCCAACGGGTGTTGATTGTGCAGAGGCATTGTTTTCAACTTTTGAAAATAATTTATTGACAGTAGAATAAAGAAATCCTTCTTGGGCTTCTTTATCTTGCCGAGCCATTTTAATTTTTAATTCTCTTTTGGCAGCTCGTAACTCTTGTAAATTATTGATGTGTTTCATCTTCTTCGTTTTCGTCATCATCTGAATTGTCAATGGCATCCATAGCCGCTTCAATAACGGTATCTGTAACTTTGGTCATGATTTTCTTTCTAAAGGCAAATAAGATTCCAAGAAGAAGTACATAGAATCCCATCACAGTTAGAAAACCATATCCAAGGTTGTCAAATAAAGTTCCAAATAAAAATCCTGCGGCTAAACTACCTAAGAATAAAACCATCATGATCAGCATTCCTACAAGAACACCAAACACTCCAGCCGAAATCATATTGCTGACAGAATCAACAATTTCAAGTTTAGCGTAGGCAATTCGATTATTAATATATTGTTTTAAATCATCGAACATAGTAAGGGGTTTTGAACAAAGATAAAAAAAGGGGTTAATTAAACCCCTACATTTTCTTGAAATTCATCTTTTGCTTTTTTAGCAGAATCCTTTACATCATTTGCAGTACTTTGCAATTTTGACTTTACTTCCGCTAAACGAGCTTCGATATCTTTTTTTGCTTTTTTAGCTTGTTCACTGAAATCATTGGAATATTTATCCAAATCTTTTTTCAATTTATCAGCTTCTTTTCTCAATTGTTTGCGAGTTTCCTCTCCAGATTGAGGAGCTAATAATAAACCAGCTGCTGCGCCTGCTGCTGCACCGATTAATAATCCGGCTAATAATTTAAATGCGCCACTTTCCTTTGCCATAGTTTTTGATTTTAGATTATAATTGATTTTTAATTTCTCTTAAAGATAAGGCAAAAACAATACCAAAAATTTTATCTTTACATCCATTTAATGAAAAAATTAACAAATGCCGCAATTATCTGTTAAAGGCAACTTAATGCCTTCGTCTCCTATAAGAAAATTAGTTCCTTATGCTGATAAAGCCAAACAAAGAGGAACCAAAGTATATCATTTAAATATTGGTCAACCCGATATTGCTTCTCCGGTTCCAGCATTGGATGCTTACCATCATTTACCATTTGATGTGATTGCCTATACGCATTCCGAAGGAACGCCAGAATACCGCAAAGCTTTGTCAGATTATTATAAAGGTAGAGGATATGAAGTTGAGCCAGAACATTTTATTGTGACCAATGGAGGTTCGGAAGCCTTGTTGTTCACTTTTGGAGTCATTGCCAATCCTGGTGATGAAATCATCATTCCTGAGCCATTCTATGCCAATTACAATAGTTTTGCCGTTCAAAGCGAAGTAAAAATTGTTCCGATTCAATCTTCTATCGATACGAATTTTGGATTGCCTCCTATCGAATCATTTGAAGAAAAAATTACGGATAAAACCAAAGCGATTCTAATTTGTCATCCAGGAAATCCTACAGGTTATTTGTATTCCAAAGAAGAATTAGAGAAATTGAAGGATTTGGTAATTAAATATGATTTGTATTTGATTTCTGATGAAGTGTATGCCGAATATTTATACGGTGGAGAAAAGCACGAATCGGTTTTAGGATTTGACGAATTAAAAGATAATGTCATCGTAATTGATTCTGAATCCAAACGTTTCAGTATGTGTGGATCAAGATTGGGTGCGATGATTACACGAAACAAAGAAGTTTTGTCAAGAGCTTTGAAATTTGCTCAAGCAAGATTAAGTCCCGTTTTGACAAGTCAATACGCAGCAACTGCAGCACACCAAAATGTTGGGGCTTATTTTGATGATTGTCGTGCGGAATATGTAAGTCGTCGTGATTTGTTGGTTTCCAAATTAAACGAAATTCCAGGTGTAATTTGCCCAAATCCAAAAGGTGCATTTTATTGTATGGTGGAATTGCCAGTAGAAGATGCTGAGGATTTTGCGATTTGGTTGTTGAATGATTTCAATTTAGAAGGTGAAACCGTAATGGTTGCGCCAGGAAACGGATTTTATAGCAATCCTGAAACCGTGAAAAATCAAGTTCGTTTGGCTTATGTTCTAAAGAAGGAAGATTTGGAACGTTCGGTTGAAATCTTGAAAGCCGCTTTGAAAAAATATCCGGGAACGATTCATTAATTGATAATTAAATATTTTGGAAATTCAAAAGAGAATATCCTTACGGCCTTATAATACCTTCGGAATTGACGTTTTTTCTGAGTATTTCGTAGAAGTTTCCTCGTTGGAAGAACTTAAAGAAGCCATTCAATACGGAAAAGAGCAAAATTTGTCCATCTTATTTCTCAATGGTGGTAGCAATATTTTGTTCACAAAAGATTGGAATGGATTGGTTGTGAAAATCAATTTAAAAGGAATTGAAATTGTTCGCGAAACCGAAGATTTCGTTTGGGTAAAGGTTCAAGCGGGAGAAAATTGGCACGAATTCGTTCAATTTACCTTGGCGAAAAACTATGGCGGATTGCAAAATCTTTCGCTAATCCCTGGGAATGCGGGAACTGCACCTATGCAAAATATTGGTGCCTATGGAGTCGAGATCAAAGATTTGATGACCGAACTTACTGCAATGGAAATTTCAACTGGAAATTTGCGCGTATTTTCCAATGCTGATTGTCAATTTGGGTACCGTGAATCTGTTTTCAAAAACGAATTGAAAAATCAATTTGTTTTGTTAGATGTAACGTTTCAACTAAGCAAACGAAATCATGTTTTGCACACAGAATATGGGGCAATTCAATCGGAATTGGCGAATATGGGTTGTGAAAAACCAACGATTCAAGATGTGAGCCGAGCGGTCATTCAAATTAGACAAAGCAAATTGCCCGATCCCAATGAAATTGGAAATTCGGGAAGTTTTTTCAAGAATCCTGTGATTTCGGCTCAAAAATTCGAAGAAATTAAAAAAAACTATCCAAACATTTCAGGATATTCGAGCGGTGATTCTGTAAAAGTAGCTGCTGGTTGGTTGATTGAAAATGCAGGTTGGAAAGGGAAACAATTCGGCGATGCAGGAGTTCACGAAAAACAAGCTTTGGTTTTGGTGAATTATGGAAATGCAACCGGAAAAGAAATTTATGATTTGTCCCAATCCATCATCGATTCCATTCAGTTTCAATACGGAATAACCTTGGAAAGAGAAGTGAACATTATCTAAACTTTTAGAGAAAAATACAAGAAAAGCATAAAGAGAAATTTTTATGCTTTTTTTATTTTGTTGATAAATCATTCGTATCGAGTATCTTCGATAGAAATTTAAAATTAAATCTTTTAGTCTATAAAATTGATAGACTATTTGTGTTATTTTTGGCAATTATTTGAAGTATGGACAAAAAGCAATTACGATCTTCTATTTTTAGACATTTAGATGGATTGGTCACAGCGCCCGTGATGAATCAACTCGTGAAATCTGGAATTTATGCCAAAATTCTAGAACAAAAAACGGTCGATTTAGGAGAATTGAATGCAGAATTTAAAGCCAATGAAGGTTACTTAAATGTTGCTCTACGCGTCTTGGCTTCACAAGGATTATTGAAATATGAATTGAACAATTCGACCAATCAAATTCAACTTTCTACGACTGAAAAATCGGAATTGGTTTTGCCTTATATCTCTTATTATTCCGATATGGCAGAACTTTTGTCGGATGATGAATTATTTAATTCGAAAACAATTTCCGACGAATTTGGTTCAAAATGGAGTAAATCTTTTCAAGTGTATCGAAATTTTTTGTTGGAAGATTTCGATGAAAATTCATTTGATTTTCAGGTTCAAAAACATATTGAAGGCGCATTTGTTGGCCCAATAATTGTGAAATTGGGAATGAGCGGAATGTTTCATAAATATTTTATGGAAGCTTCTTTCAGTGCTGATGAATTCCATAAAAATCCGGGCTGTTTTAGTCAAATTTTAGATGCTTTGGTCGATTTAGGTTGGTTTACCAAACGATTTTCGAATTATCAATTCACTGAAAAGGGATTGTTTTTTGCGCGTCGAGCTTCGGCTTATGGCGTAACGGTTTCCTATTTGCCCATGTTTGCCAAACTTCAAAAACTCTTATTTGGCAAAGCCAATGAATTGCGTGAAATCGAATTGGGCGAAGACGAAATTCACGTAGACCGCGAAATGAACGTTTGGGGTAGTGGAGGAGCGCATTCCACTTATTTCAAAGTGCTGGACGAATTCATCATCGATATTTTCAATCGACCTTTGTCTGAACAACCCAAAGGGATTTTGGATATGGGTTGCGGAAACGGCGCACTATTACAACATCTTTACGAAGTAATTGATCGCCAAACTTTGCGTGGTAAGCATTTGGATGAACATCCATTGTTTTTAGTCGGTGCGGATTATAACAAAGCAGCTTTAAAAGTGACGAGAGCCAATTTGATCAAAAATGACATTTGGGCGAAAGTCATTTGGGGTGATATTGGCGATCCAAAACGATTGGCAGATGATTTGAAAAATGATTACGAAATCGAATTGGGAGATTTATTGAACATCCGAACTTTTCTCGACCATAATCGAATTTGGGAAGATGTCGAAGAGTTGAATTCCAATCGAATTAGTACGTCAACTGGTGCTTTTGCCTTTAGAGGGAAACGTTTGTCCAATCAAGATGTGGAAGAAAATCTATTGTTGCATTTGAAAAAATGGACACCTTATGTGGAGAAATTCGGCTTGTTGTTGATTGAATTGCATACACTTTCTCCGGATTTGACGGCTAAAAATCTTGGATTAACTGCTGCAACTGCTTATGATGCGACACACGGATTTTCCGATCAATACATTGTGGAAGTTGATGTGTTTCATCGAATTTGTGTTGAATCTGGTTTGCAACCCGATCAGAATTTATTCAAAAAATTCCCCGATTCCGAATTGGCAACGGTGAGTATTAATTTGTTGAAGAAATAAATTTTAATTCGCCCAATCCAATCCAAAAACAGCATTTAAGGCAGCGGTTTCGGTTCGGAATCTTTGATGACCCAAGGAAATTCCTTGGAAACCGTTCTCTTCTGCTAACTTGATTTCATCCAAGGAAAAATCACCTTCAGGTCCAATTAGAATCAGATAATTTTCGTTGGGTTGAAGAATTTCTTTGAAGTTTTTTCGCTCGAAATCTTCTTCGCAATGCGCAATCAATTTGGTTTCGGAAAAATCTTGTGCGACAAAATCGGTGAATTTGGTTAAATCATTCAATTTGGGGACATAAGCTTTCAAAGATTGTTTCACGGCCGCATTGACAATTTTTTGGCATCTTTCGAGATTGATGTTTTTTCGTTCCGAATGAAAGGATTTTAAAAAGGTTATTTCATCAATTCCAATTTCAGTCGCTTTTTCCAAAAAATATTCGATTCGATCTATATTTTTAGTCGGAGCGATGGCGATATGTAAAAAATAAGGTCGTTGCTCGAAATTTTCTTGAATTTCACTTAATTCCAGCTGAATACTTTTGTTGTGGATTTCGGTTACGACACCTTTCGCAAGAGTACCTTTTCCATCGGTAAGATAGATTTCTTGACCTAATTTCCCACGTAAAACGCGCGAAAAATGTTGGGTTTCTTCCGCTTCCAATTCTCCGAATTGTCCGTTGATGTTACCGATGAATAATTGCATTAGATCTTGTATTTAGAAACCGATTGAGCAGAAACATCGGTAAATTCATTCTTTTCAAATTTCAACTGTCCAGCAATGGCAATCATCGCCGCATTGTCGGTTGTGTATTCAAATTTTGGAATGTAAACTTTCCAATTGGCTTTGGTTTCCATTTCCAACAAACGATTTCTGATTTCAGAATTAGCCGAAACTCCACCTGCAATTGCAACTTGTTTTATTCCTGTTTTTTCTACGGCTTTTTCTAGTTTATCCATCAAAATGTCAATGATGGTTTTTTGAATAGAAGCACATAAATCATATAAATTTTCTTGAATGAAATTCGAATTTTTCTGAGTTTCTTTTTGAATGAAATATAGGATTGCGGTTTTTAATCCAGAGAAACTAAAATTCAATTCGTCCACTTTGGGTTTCGAGAATTTGAACTTTTCAGGATTTCCTTCTTTGGCCAATTTATCGATAATCGGTCCAGACGGATAATCCAATCCTAGAATTTTTCCAGCTTTGTCAAAAGCTTCTCCGGCTGCATCGTCAATCGTTTCACCCAAAAGTTCCATTTCAAAATAATTGGAAATTTTCACGATTTGCGTATGTCCACCGCTAACCGTTAAACACAAAAAAGGAAATTCAGGTGATGATTCATTTGCATCTTCAATAAAATGCGCCAATATATGGCCTTGCATATGGTTGACTTCAATCAAAGGAACATTTAAGGACATGCTCAAGGATTTCGCAAAACTACTTCCAACCAACAAAGAACCCATCAATCCTGGTCCACGCGTAAAGGCGATTCCAGCAATTTGATTTGGAGAAATTCCAGCTTGTTTCAAAGCTTCATTAACGACTGGAACAATATTTTGTTGATGCGCTCTTGAAGCCAATTCGGGTACCACACCGCCATAGCTTTGGTGTACTTTTTGATTGGCAATCACATTGGAAAGAATTCGATGGTTTTGAATAACTGCTGCTGCGGTATCGTCGCAAGAAGATTCAATTCCTAAAATTATCGGAAAATCCGTCATTTTAAGTTTATTATTAATTAATTACACTTAATTTTGTGCAAATATCGGAATATTTAGTTTGAAAACGGCGAGAAGAATAGGTAGAATCATATTGATACCCGCAATTGCGGTGCTTTTTCTATTGCTAACGGTGATGATAGCCGTTCAAATTCCATCGATTCAAACCAAAATTGCGCATTATGCAGTCAAAGAACTCAATGATTCTTTTGGAACTCAAATCTTTGTGGATCGCGTGGCCATTGATTATTTTGGTGATATCAATTTATACGGTGTTTCAACCAAAGATGATCGCGGATTGGAATTTGTCAACATTCAGCGATTGGAAGCCAAATTGAGTTTAACTGGAATCATCCGAAATCCAAATCGTATTGCCATCAAGAAATTGACTCTTTTTGAACCCGATGTAAAAGTGATTACGTATAAGGGCGATGATACGAGTAACTTCATCAAATTGGTCAATAGCTTTTCTTCAGAAGAAGAAAAAGAACCTTCAGATTTTTTATTGCAAGGAAATGTGGAAATCATTTCTGGGAATTTGTTGATTCGAAATGAAAATTTAGAAGGATACAAACAAGATTGGATTCGTTCCAATAATTTGAACACCTTGATTGAAGATTTCAAATTGGAAAATAACGAAATCTGGGCAGAAATTAAACGAATGAGTTTTGATGGAGTTCGAAATGATGAATTGTATCAAATCAATAATTTCGCTGGAAAAGTTCATTATTCCGATCAAGAAATTAGAGTTGATGATTTGAAATTGGTTACAGCAGACACCGATTTAGATGGTCATTTGGTTTTTTCGTATGAGAATACAGCTGCCTTGAAAGATTTTGCCAATAAAGTCAATTGGGATGTAGAATTCAAAGAAAATTCCAAAGTCAATTTCAAGGACATTCGTTATTTCGTAGATAATTTCGATAAAAATAGTACGGTTGACGTTGTCGGAACGGTTTCTGGAACACTGAATAATTTGCAATTGAACAATTTTCAATTGTCAGGTGATGGTGCTTTCATCGCCGCAAATGAATTGTCCTTAATTGACATGACCGATGGCGAAAAAATCATCATCGATACCAAAGCCGTTAAAATCAAAACTTCTTATCAAGGACTTCAAAACTTATTGCCAACCTTTATCGGAAAGACAATTCCTGATTTCATGAACCGATTTGGAACAATGGATTATTCGGGGAATTTCAATTTAAATCCGTCTGTCATCAATGTAGACGGATATGCCATCACAGGTTTGGGAGATGCAGATATGAAGGTGAAACTTTCGGATTATCGTACTAATTTGAAATATTCAGGTTCGCTTATAGCCGATGATATTAATTTGAAACAAATCACAGAAGTTCCTGAATTGGGATTTGTGAGTGGTCGAATTAATTTTGATGGTCAAGGAACAGATGTAAAAACCATTAAAATCGATGCCGATGGGAAATTGGCTTATTTGGATTTAATGGGAAATCGTTACAACAATGTAACCTTGGATGGACGCTTGGCCAATCAACAATTCAATGGATTTTTAGGCATTCAAGATCCTCAATTGACGGCTAATTATAATGGAACTTTTGATTTTTCGAAACAACCTTATCAGTTGAAATTTACTTCAACAGTTGGACATGTTAATTTGGATTATATGGGCGTGACCAAGAATCTAAATGCAAAAGTTCGTGCGAATATTGAAGGAGATTTCAGCATCAGTAATTTGGATGATTTCCTTGGTCAAATTCATTTAAAAGATGTGTATTTTACATCCAATAAAGATACGTTGGAAATTGCGCAAGCTGATATTGTTTCGTCCAAAATGAATGGAACCCAGAATTTAGCGATTACCGTTCCAGGATATTTGAACGGTGAAATCAATGGTCAATTCAGATTGAGTCAATTGCCAGATGCCATTATGAATACAGTAGGTTCCACTACTTTAATGACGTATCAGGCTAAGCCAATTTCACCTAATCAGAATTTTAATTTCTTTTTTGAGGTCGAAAATGATTTGTTCCAAATGTTTGATCCACGGATTCAAATTGCTCCAGGAACCATTATAGACGGACAAGTTGATGCCGATACCAATACATTGATTGCAGAATTGTCATCGTCCGAAATCGGTTTTGATGGAATTTATGTGTACAATCCGTTGATTAATGTCGATACTTCCAAAGAAATTGAGCAAATTTATTTACGATCAGATAGTTTGAATGCAAAAAATGTGATGTTGTATAATGTGGATTTGCATACAACACCGATTCAAGATTCCTTGTTGATCAAAACCAATTTCCAATTGGGGAAAGAATTTCCGATGGATTTTGATTTGAATTTGTTTCACACAACTGACGATAAGAAGAATTTGGTATTTGGATTTTCACCTTCGACCATTAAGATCGATGAGAATTTATGGCATTTGAATCCAAACAATGAAAAGAATTCCAATCGTGTAATTGTCAATTTTGATACAAATTATTACGAATTGCAAAATTTATCTTTGGTTTCAGAAGATCAGAAATTATTGTTGGATGGATATTTTGCAAGCAATACAGATTATCGATTGAATGCAGATTTAGAAGAATTGGTTTTGTCCAAAATTATCCCGAAAAACTTACTAGGTAATCTCAAAATCGATGGAATCGCCAATGGAAACATAGATGTTGTAAGAACCAAAAATGAATTCAAACCCTTATTGGAAATGACCATTGATGGATTGGCTTTGAATGATTTCGCTTTAGGGAATTTAGGTGGAAATGGTGTTTATAACGTGGAAGAAAATGTATTTGATCTTGAAGTCTTTTTGGAGCAAGAGCAAGTACAAGTTTTATACATCAATGGATATATTGATAACAAACCCGAAAAACCGCATATCAATTTAACGGCAAGTTTGGATGATTTGAATTTCAAATTTGTGGAAAGTTTCTTGTCAGCTGCGATGTCCAATGTACGAGGAATGGTTTCTGGAAATATGCGTTTTGCAGGTCCAATCGACTCTCCTGAATTTGAAGGGAATTTGGATTTGGCAAATTTAGGATTTACAGTAGATTTCTTGAATGTGGATTATTCATTTGATGGAGTGAATACCGTTCCGGTTTACAAAGCAAGTGAAGGTCAGGGATCCATCACTCTAGATGAAGTGACCTTTAGAGACACAAAATTCAACACCAAAGGAGAAGTTACGGGTCAGTTACTTTTCCGTGATTTCGCTACATGGTTCCTCAACTTGTCGTTCAATACCAAAAATTTATTGGTGATGAATACGACCATGGCTCAAAATGAACAATTTTTTGGTCGTGTTTTTGGGCAAGGCGCCTTTTCTTTGTTTGGTCCACCAGAAAGATTGGATATTTCAGCTACGGCAACTATTAACGAAAATTCAGAATTCACGATCAATACAGGTGCAACGAAAGTTGAATCACAATCTTCCTTGGTTCGATTCATTCCAGAGGCTGTTGAAGAAGAGGTTGATGGTACACCAAAAGGAATGAACATTGATTTGAACATTACAGCTGGTCCGACTACTACGGTAAATTTGATATTTGATCCAGTTTCGGGAGATATGGTATCGGCAAATGGTTCTACACAGAATTTAGAATTCCATATGAACCGCGCTGGAAATATGACCATGAATGGTGTTTATACCTTGGAATATGGTAAATATGAATTGAGACAAATTCCATTGGTAAGTCGTGATTTTGATATTCAAGCAGGAAGTTTTGTTCGTTGGAATGGAGGAGATGCTTTAAATGCAGATATGCACATTTTGGCGACCTATGATCGAACAATTTCCAATGTGGGCGAATATTTAGGTGCTGGATTTAGTCAAAACTATGATGTTCGCGTCGGAATTGAAATCACAGAATCCTTAGAAGATCCGCAAATCGATTTCAAATTGGACATACCAAATGCAGGAACAGATGTTCAATCCTTGATCGATTATAAATTCAATTTAGATCCAAACGAAAAAATGATTCAAATTGGATCCATCTTATTATTAGGACAATTTATTACGCAGTCCGATGTCTTAACGGCAGGAGCAACTTCTACAGGAATGGGAATTGCATTCAAACAATTGAGTTCGATTATAGAATCTTTAGCATCAGGATTCTCTTTGGATTTTGACTATGTAACAGGTTCAAGTTTAAGTAACACATCCGACCAATTGCGAACCAAACTTCAAGTGGATTTAAGTCCACGTTGGACGTTCAATGGTGCGGTTGGATTGGCGGTTGGAGGCACAGCTGCTGCCAATCAAAATACGACGGTGGAAACCGAAGTTCAATGGGATGTTTCCAAACAAATGGATAAGTCGATGGTCGTGAATTTCTTCACGCGACCAACCAATTTTGGAGTCGAAAGTTTTGGGGGGGCGGGAAATTTCCAAAGTTTCGGAGCGGGAATTACGTATAGAACTTCCTTTGATAAATTGTCAGAAATCTTTAAAAAGGATGAAAAGTTGCCGCCCATCATGTTACGATCAACTCCATCTTCAGAGCCACCATCATTGTTTGACATGATGCCAGCAAACGATACGATTCAAGTTTTGGATGGCGAAAAAATTGAAATTCCTATGGATTCAATCGAAGGAAAAGAGGTTTCTCAGAAACCAATGCCAAAAAAGAAAGGATCTGAAAATTCCCTAATTCGTTTCAAATAAAAAAGTTTATTGCCATCAACTAGCAATAAACTCACGCAAAACAAACAAAAGTATTAAGTGCGTATTTGAAATATTCACTTTGTTCAAATTTATAATTAATCTAAATTTTAGGGCAAATATTATCAGTTAAATTGTTTAATGTTTGTATATTTATTAATATTGCGAGGTGATAATTATTAAATTAATAAAATCGAATCGGTAAAATGAAAATGAATTACGAAATTGACGAAATTGATAAAACCATCCTGATGTATTTGATTGAGAATACAAGGATGCCTTTTACAGAAATTGCGAAAAAGATGAATGTTTCGGCAGGAACCATTCATGTTCGTGTGAAAAAATTGGAAGAGGCTGGGATTATCAAAGGAACTACTCTGATTACCGATTACGATAAAATGGGATATCAATTTGTGGCGTACTTAGGTCTTTTGTTGACCAAAACAAATCGTATCCAGCATGTGATAGATGAATTGTATAAAATTCCCAATGTTACAGTTGCACATATTGTAGCAGGGAAATACAATATATTCTGCAAAATTCGCGCTAGAGACACAAGTCACGCCAAAGAATTGATTTATCAAATTGATCAAATAGAAGATGTTCTACGTACCGAATCGATGATTTCTTTGGAAGAAAGTTTCAATGATAAAAATCGTTTGATGAAAGCAATATTCAAGTAACTTTGTAAAATGATTAAACGATCTATTTGGTTTCATGGCCTAATTGCCATCATGTTGGTTTTGATAGGAGGAATTTTGTTTCGAGGGTATCGCATCTGGTCGACCAACGATTATTTGTTCAAACAACATTTTGATTTGGATGATTCAGTGATGCCAGAATGGTATCCATTTGCAACATTAGGATTAGGTTTGTTGAGTTTAATTGGAATTATCCTCGTTTATTTTTACAGAAAAATAGGCGTATATATGACCATATTTGGACTATTTATTTCAGTTGCCATGCAACCTGAAGTGATGGTAGATGGAGTTTTATTTTCTCTCTTTACCTTATTTGTATTTATCGGTTATGGTTTGGCTGTGATCATTCCCCATTGGAAAGAATTTAAATAGAAACAAACATTGAACATAAAAAAATCCTGAGCTTTAACTCAGGATTTTTTTTATAAATATGGTTGATATTTCTAATGAAAATATTCGGCAACATAGCGTTCTGCATCCAACGCAGCCATACAGCCAGTTCCGGCAGCGGTAATTGCTTGACGATAAACATTGTCTTGAACATCTCCTGCAGCGAAAACACCTGGTAAATTGGTTTGGGTTGTTTTGCCTTTTGTAATCAAATATCCTGTCTCATCCATATCCAATTTTCCTTGGAACAACTCGGTATTTGGTTTATGTCCGATTGCAATGAAAACTCCGTCAACATTCAATTCAGATTTTTCTTGCGTTTGATTGTTGATGATATGCGCTTTTTCTACGACTTTGTCACCTTCCAATCCAATTAATTCATGGTGAAATAATACGGTAATATTGGGAGTGTTAAAAACTCTTTCTTGCATCACTTTGGAAGCTTTCAATTCGTGTTTACGAACCAATAAATAAACCTGAGTACATAATTTTGCCAAATAGGTAGCTTCTTCAGCAGCCGTATCACCACCTCCTACAACAGCTACAGGTTTTCCTTTGTAGAAAAAACCGTCGCAAGTTGCACAAGCAGAAACTCCGCTTCCAGCATATTTGGTTTCATCTTCCAAACCTAAATATTTCGCCGTTGCACCCGTTGAAATAATTATAGATCTTGTTTGGATTTCTTGTCCAGAACTAGAGACAATTCTGTGCAATTGACCTGGTTCGGTCGCCATTTGTACTTCGGTTATATATTCATAATGAATGACGGTGCCAAAACGTTCTGCTTGTTTTTGCAAGTCCTCCATCATTTCTGGCCCTGTAATTCCTTGTGGGTATCCAGGGAAATTTTCAACTTCTGTGGTTGTGGTCAATTGTCCTCCTGGCTGCATACCTGTAAACATTACAGGATTCATATTGGCTCTAGCAGCGTAAATAGCTGCTGTATATCCAGCAGGCCCAGACCCGATGATCACAGTGTCTTTAATTGTTATATTCATGATTTTTTGTGTTAAGTTTCACAAATTTAGAATAGTTTTTAAAACCTAAAAATCTGCGAACCAATTTGGTTGTATTTTTTACATGTATTGTGTGGCAGGTTTGTTTTTGAATCGAATGATTCTCAATTTGTCCATCAACCAAATAAATGGATACAATGGGTCAAATTCATACCATTTTACAGCAAAATTTGGACGACCACCAAATTTATGGTGATTGTTATGCAAACTTTCTCCCCACATCAATAAGTCTACTGGAAATAAATTATGAGAAGTGTCTTTGACTTCATAATTTCTATATCCGTATTTATGAGAATACCAATTGACAATTACCCCATGAACAGGTGACATCAGAATAATAAAAGGTAATAAGAAGTATAACCACCATGGAGCACCAACTGCAACAAAAATTGCTACATAAATAAGTACCCAAACCAAACGAGTTATTCTAGATTCTGCGAATTTGTCGAATTTTCTCCATTTTGGAACCCCTTTTTTGAATTTTTCACCAACGACAGCGATTTCTTGGTCGATGTCCATATAAACGCGACGTGTACGCCACATCATTCTAAATAGATCTTTGTCAATAATAGGAGAGTGCGGATCTTCTTCGGTATCTGCAAAGGCATGGTGCAAGCGATGCATAACCCCATACGCATACGGACTTAAATAAGAAGAACCTTGGGTGATAAATGACCCAATATGAAACGTCTTTTCCCAAAAATTGGACATGGTGAACATTCCGTGAGCTGCATATCGATGGTGAAACATCGACTGAAAAAATAATGATGCATACCAATGGACCACAAAAAAGATCAAAATAAAAATAACTGCGTTTTCCATTCAATTTAATTTAACTACACAAAGATAAATGATATATTTTTCCTAATTACTAAGGAAAATCAGATGTTGAGATTTATATTTGATGATTCAATTGATAAAGATTATGACGAGAAGTTTGTTTAATAAAATGTTGTTGTTTAAAATTCCGATTGCTAAAATTGCGGGATTGAAACTGTATCATTTTGATCAACATAAAGCCCAAATTTTTGTGAAATACGGATGGCTTAATCAAAATCCATTTCGTAGTATGTTTTGGGCGGTTCAAGGGATGGCAGCCGAATTTTCTACGGGGATTTTATGCATAGACAAAATTCAGAAATCAGGTCAGAAAATATCGATGTTGGTCGTTGGCCTCGAAGCGAATTTTACAAAAAAAGCAGTTGGGAAAATTGTTTTTACTTGTGAACAAGGAGCCGAGTTGGATGCGGTTTTGGAAAAAGCAATTGCGACCAAAAAAGGGCAAGTTTTGAAAATGCGAAGTATTGGGATTGATGAGAAAGGCGATCAAGTTGCAGAATTCTTTTTTACGTGGAGTTTTAAGGTGAAAGCCTAAAATATAATTTACATACATAAAAAAGGACCATCTCAGGTCCTTTATTTTATTATGTGTATTTGGTTTACAGAACTTTCGCTCCTTTTACTTTTTGTTTCAATAAGGCAATTTGCAATACATCCATCATTTCCGTGACATAATGGAATTTTAAACCTTTGATATAATCGGGTTTAATTTCTGCAATATCTTTTCGGTTTTCTTCACTCAAAATGATTTCCTTAATGTTGGCGCGTTTCGCTGCCAAAATTTTCTCTTTGATACCACCAACACCCAAAACTTTTCCGCGCAAGGTGATTTCACCAGTCATCGCAATATTGGCTTTTACTTTTCGCTGTGTGAAAGAAGAAACCAAAGAAGTCAACATCGTAATACCAGCCGAAGGTCCATCTTTTGGAGTTGCACCTTCTGGAACGTGGATGTGAACATTGTATTTCTCAAATACTTCCTGATTGATTCCTAATTCTTCAGCGTGTGATTTGATGTATTCCAACGCAATTCTAGCCGATTCTTTCATTACGGTACCCAAATTTCCAGTAATGGATAAGGTTCCGTTTTTGGCTTTGGATAAAATGGATTCGATGAATAAAATATCTCCTCCCACTCTGGTCCAAGCCAAACCTGTTACAACTCCAGCAACATCATTGTTTTCGTATTTATCATTGATACGACCTGGTCCTAAAATTTCTTGAATCGCCTCAACATTCAATTTCTTGTTGTATTCTTCCTCCATTGCAACTTTTTTTGCAATGCTTCGTACTACTTTTGCAATTTGTTGATCCAAATTACGAACACCTGATTCTCGGGTATAGGTTTCAACTAAAAATTCCAATTCTTTCTTAGCAATTGACAAATCGGTTTTTTTCAATCCATGTTCTTTCAATTGTTTTGGTAGTAAGAATTTATAAGCGATTTCAACTTTTTCTTCGATGGTATAACCTGCAATATTGATCATTTCCATACGATCTCGAAGAGGCATCGGGATGTCTGAAATGTTATTGGCAGTCGCAATGAAAAAGACTTTGCTCAGATCAAATCCTTGTTCCAAATAATTATCGTAAAAGGAATTGTTTTGTTCAGGGTCTAAAACTTCCAACATAGCAGAAGAAGGATCTCCATGGTTGCTTCTTCCCATTTTGTCAATTTCATCTAAAATGAAAACGGGATTCGCGCTTCCTGCTTTTTTGATCGATTGTAAAATACGACCTGGCATTGCACCAATATAGGTTTTACGGTGTCCTCTGATTTCCGATTCATCGTGCAATCCACCCAAAGACATTCTGATGTATTTTCTTCCTAATGCTTCCGCAACTGATTTCCCTAAGGAAGTTTTTCCAACACCTGGAGGGCCGTATAAACAAATAATCGGTGATTTCATATCACCTTTTAATTTCAAAACTGCCAAATACTCGATGATTCTGTCTTTGATATCTTCCAATCCGAAATGGTCACGGTCTAGAATTTTTTGCGCGTTTTTCAAATCGAAATCATCTTTGGTAAATTCGTTCCAAGGCAAATCCAACATAAATTCCAAATAATTTCGTTGAATGCTATGTTCGGGCATTTGCGGATTTAATCGCATCAAACGATTGATTTCTTTGTCGAAATGTTTGCGTGTTTCTTCGCTCCAATTTTTGGATTTCGAACGTTGACGCATATCTTCAATTTCGGTTTCAGAAGAAGATCCACCTAATTCTTCTTGGATGGTTTTCATCTGCTGATACAAGAAATATTCTTTCTGTTGTTGGTCTAAATCTTGACGAACTTTGGATTGAATGGTATTTTTCAATTCCAATTTCTGCAATTCAACATCCATCAAACGCAAAACTTCCGTTGCTCGATCGCGTAAGTTGTCAAATTCCAATAAGGTTTGTTTTTCTTGAATCGATAAATTCAAATTGGAACAAATGAAGTTGACCAAGAAAGACGGACTTTCAATGTTATTAATCGCCATACCAGCTTCAGAAGGTAGCGCAGGATTGATTTCTACAATTTTCAAAGCCATATCCTTGACAGAATCAATGATCGCTTGAAATTCTTTGTTCTTACCACCTGGTTTTTTATCTTCCAATTTTTGAATGGTTCCACGAAAATAAGGTTCCGTTTGCAACATTTCAATCCAACTGAATCGTTTGACACCTTGCAAAATCACGGTGGTATTTCCGTCCGGCATTTTCAACATTTTCATGATTTTGGCAACTGTACCAATTTCATGAATGTCTTTTGGCTCTGGAACGTCCATTTTGGCGTTCTTTTGTGCTACAACGCCTATAATTTGATTTTCTTTGTATGCCTCTTCAAGCAGTTTGATGGATTTATTTCTACCAGCTGTAATCGGAATGACAACACCTGGAAATAAAACCGTGTTTTTTAACGAGAGAATGGGCAGAACTTCAGGAATTGCTTGTTTTTTAAATTTCTTTTCATCTTCCTCATTCATCAAAGGAATTAATTCAATTTCTTCACCCATAATTTGTTCTAATGACAAGTTGTCTATATTCATGGTTTGTGTTTCTGTAATTATGTCAGTAAATTTCTTAGCGAATGTCAGATAATTCCCATCTAAATTCGCCTTGAAATCCCCTAAATCGTTTAATATAAGTAAGAATGCAATAAAATGGATTCGAACTTCGATCTGTTATTTCAAAGGATATGCCATTGATTTTTTATCTGTAAAGTATTTTTTGTTTTGGTATGCATAGCAGAAACAATCCTAGAAATCCTAAGGAAACTAATTGAATTATTCTAACTTTGCTTTTATGGAAGAATTTGTGGTGCTGATTGATGAACAAGACAATCAATTGGGATTAATGGAAAAGCAGCAAGCGCATGTTGCGGGATTGTTGCATCGGGCGTTTTCGGTATTTGTTTTCAATGAACAGGGTGAACTTTTATTGCAGCAACGTGCTGCGCATAAATACCATTCGCCTTTGTTATGGACCAATACCTGTTGTAGCCATCCGAGAGAAAATGAAACTTATCAAGAAGCTGCTTTGAGAAGGTTAGAAGAAGAAATGGGTTTTGTATGTGAAATTGAACCCAAATTTCATTTTATCTACAAAGCACAATTAGGCGACCAACTTTTTGAACACGAATTGGACCATGTTTTTGTTGGGAATTATTCGGGAGAAATCAACATCAATCCAGAAGAAGTACATGCTTATAAATGGATTTCTATGCAAGAATTAATCGAGGATGTCAAAGCACAACCTGAACTGTATACCGTTTGGTTTAAAATTATTTTAGCAGAATATTTAACACAACTTTCGCATGAGAGTCACCATTAGTCGAAAAGCGCATTTCAATGCTGCGCATCGTTTGTTTCATCCGAATTGGGATGATACCAAGAACTTTGAAGTTTTCGGGAAATGTTCCAACCCTAACTATCATGGACATAATTATGAATTGATTGTTTCGGTTACAGGAGAAATCAATCCAGAAACGGGATTTGTGATGAATTTGGATGATTTAAAAACATTTATTTTGGAAGAGGTTGAAGATTATTTGGATCACAAAAATCTCAATGTGGAAGTAAGAGAATTTCAATCACTCAATCCAACCGTAGAAAATATTTCGGTGGTGATTTGGAATCGAATTCGCGCAAGATTGGAATCGCATTTGGATTTGAAAGTAACGCTCTATGAAACTCCGCGAAATTTCGTTGAGTATTCTGGAAATTAAGATAAAAAAAAGGATGAAGTCAACTTCATCCTTTTGTATTCTATAAAAATCTGATTAATTACGTTTGTAATCTTTTTTGATTTGTTCGTAGTTTTCGTTGTAATTTTTAATGGATTTAGAAACGATTTCACGTGCAATCTCTGCATTTTGGAAATCCTCAACCACAACCACTTTATTTTCTAATTTTTTGTAGTCTTCAAAGAAGTTTTGCAACTCGACAGTTAAGTGTGGAGGTAATTCAGATACGTCATTGATGTGGTTTACACTCATGTCATTTTGAGCAACTGCAATAATTTTATCATCACCTTCACCATTGTCGACCATACGCAAAACACCAATTACTTTCGCATCAATGATACACATTGGATCTACATCAATTTGGCAAATTACAATGATATCCAATGGGTCATTGTCTTCACCCAAAGTTTGAGGAATGAATCCATAGTTGTGCGGATAAGAAACAGAAGAGAACAAAACTCTATCCAATTTCAACATACCAGATGCTTTGTCCAATTCGTATTTTGCCTTACTTCCTTGCGGAATTTCTATGATTGCTTGAACAACGTTGGGTTGTTCTTCACCAACTGTTACGTGGTGCCAAGGGTTAAATTTCATTTTTTATATCAATTTTGTTAAAGTTAGTCCTCCCCAAATTGCTAAAATTCCCAATAGAAAACTACCAATAGAGTAGAGGAAAAATCCACTATAATTTAAGTTTTGTAGCAATTGTAAATTCTCCAACGAGAAACTTGAAAAAGTTGTGAATCCTCCACAAATTCCTACTAGTAGGAAAAGTTGCAAATCGTTTTGGAGAACAGAATGTTTAGCCAAAATTCCATAAAAAAATCCCATTAATAAACACCCAAGTACATTGACGAGAAATGTTCCGTAAGGGAAAATTTGGGGAAAATAGTTTGAACAAAAGATTCCTACTCCATAGCGAGCCATGCTTCCTAATCCACCTCCCAATCCAACGATTATTAAATTTCTACTAAACTCCATCATGGAAATTTCAAAATATGAGCAAGAGCCATCTGCATAAGGCGGTAAAAGGAAGACTCCATTTCCTGGCTGCAAAGATAAGGCAAACCTTATTTACAATGTTCCAACTTTTATCAGTTTTTCTGATGAAGCCATACCATTTGGATTACATCCCAATTCGCCTTCCGGAATTTCTAGATTCCACTTTTGATAATAATCAATCCATCCTTGATGAAATTCCGTTTCACCATGGTTTTTGAAGGTCATGGGGTTCAATTTGAATATTGAATCTTTGGAAAAAGCCTTGTAGACAAAATCTGAACAATAATAGGCGGAATCTGATAAAATATAGGTGAAATTATAGGGTTTTCCCAACAGTGTTTTCGCTTCATCAATAGCTGAAGTAATGTCTACTTCTTGATCTGACTTAATTCGGTATACATCAATTTGAGAAGAATGTTTTTTTTCTGTTGAAATATACTCTTCCAATGGAATTCTTTCCGTTCCATTTTTGGGATTGGAATGTAAAAACCAATAGGTTGAACCTTCTTTCTCAATAATTCCCATGTGAGAATAATTTGTCTTTTTATGAGTCTGCGTAACTTCTGAAATCGCCTTGGATAAATTTCCCGTACTTTCTCCAATAAATAATAAATCACCATTTCGCAAGTCGTGAAATTGGGGAGTAGTTTGACAAGAAAGAACCAATAGGAGAGTCCAAAGTAAATTAAATTTCATGAGACAAAATTACACAAACCTTTAGCGAATAAAAAATTTAGAAAGACTTGGTATTTTTCCTGAAAATTGGAGGATTTTTCCTGTTTTTTCATTCAAGTGATCGGTTATAAAATTGATTTAGAGTTAATAAACTAATTTATCTTCTTGCTATCTATTGTTAAAACAACTAGAATAAATTACTTTCGCTGTCTCAATACATAAAACTTGTAAAAAAATGAAAAAACAAATTTTTATCTTATTCTTGGCAGTTCTATCACTTATGATATCCTGTTCCAAAGCAACAGAAGGAAATTCTGGTGAAGAGAATGTTGAAGTGACAAATGCTCAAAGAATTGCGAATACTGATCCTGTACAATTACCTACTAATTTGATTTCAGTTGAAGATGCTAAAAAGCAATTGAACAATTATAAAGTAGCTCATCCTGGAGTAAATGCAGATCAATATGCCTTACGTACTTGGATTTCAATTGATGAATTAGAGCAATACATAGCTTATGTAAAAGAAGAGTCTTCAAAGAAAAACATTGAAGTAACAGGTATTGATTTTATTTATACCCAAAAAAAGGAAGGTAGACCAGGAATGGCAAATAAAGGAAATGAAGATTATGAATTGACTTTAATGTATGCTCCAACTTATATGGATACTGCTACCAATAAAAATACAACTTTTGACCCTATGAATTCGGCAGATGGGAAGCCAATGAAATTGAGTCAATTATTGAACGAACCAACAACAACAGATTCACTAAATTCAGCAAATGGTGATACAAGCAAACGCGACAAAGGAAGTGGTATTGGAAACAATATTTTTAGTTGTCCAAACGTTTGTCCATAACGTTTTGAATGGGTGTAATTTAATTTTTAATGATTCAGATTTTTAAATATATTGGAGTTTATTTACAACTCATCACATTTGTGTTGAGTTTGATTTATTTATTTAAGTATAGGCATACTCCTATGAAAATTATGCCCATTTATTTAGGTGTAGTGGCATTAACCGAATTATACTGTTCTAATTTTTATCAGATTAATAATGTTTGGATTTATAATATATTGAATTGGTTTCAAATCAATATGTGCATGTTAATCTTTGTTCAGTATCTAAAAAATCTAGAATTGAAGATAGGGAAGATATTAATTTTATTATTCAATATATTTTATATTTCCACATTTTTTATCGGCTTAAATGATTTTTGGGGAGAAACATCCTCATTTGGTTATGTAGCTGGTATGATTATTCTATTTTATTTTCTATTTATGGTATTTAAGCAAATGCTTGAAATTGAAAATATGAAAAGTTTAACCTACAATTTATTGTTTTGGTATGCATTCAGTCTATTGCTTTTCAATACAACTTCCTTACCTTTATTTTCAATATCCAATTGGGGAAATATTTTAGGAGAATTTAGATTCAGTATCTTTTACGTTTTATTTTTCGCTTTGGTTTTATCCCATTTGGTTTTGATAACTGGTTTTGTATGGTCCAAAAAGAAATTTACTTATTAATCATATCGGCATCGGTAACCTTTTTGGTATTCTGTATCATCATCATAGGTTTTATGATTTTGTATCAAAAGAGAAGAGCCCAATACCAAAAAGAAATTGCCAAAACGACCATTGAAATCAAAGAACAAACCTTGAAAAATATTTCTTGGGAAATTCACGACAATGTTGGGCAAATCCTTTCTACTTTAAATTTATACAGTTTTAAAATCCACAATGCAGCCCCAGTTGAATTGCGGCCCAATGTGGAAGAACTCCAAGACTTGATTCAAACGGCAATTTCTGAAGTTCGTAACTTGTCCAAAGCTTTAAATACCGATTACATCAAAAACGTAGGTTTGTTAAAATCGACCGAATTAGAATTGGCTCGATTTGAGCGATTGAACTTTTTAGAAGCCAAATTGGATATTGAAGGAACCCCTTTTTCAATATCAGATGAGAAGGAGCTCATCCTTTTACGAATCATTCAAGAATTTTTCTCCAATTCCTTAAAACATGCTCGCGCAACCAAAATTCATGTGCAATTTACCTACAAAGGAAGAGATCTATTTATAAAGGTGAAAGACAATGGTGTTGGATTTGATGGAACAGAAGTGAAAGGTACAGGTCTTTTAAATATGAAAAATAGAGCCAAACTTATCGGAGCTTTTCTTACATTAGAGTCCAAAATCAACGAAGGAACTCAAATCGAAATTCACTACCGTAAAAAAAATACAGATGATGTCTCATAAAATAGCCATAGTCGATGATCACTTATTGTTTACAGGTGCCTTGGAGGATATGGTCAATAATTTTGAAGGATACGAAGTAATTTTCCGAGCAGAAAATGGAAAAGATTTTATTGAAAAATTAAAAGAATCTGAAGAACAACCCGAAATTGTTCTTTTGGACTTAAATATGCCCATCATGGATGGATTTGAAACTTTGGATTGGATCAAAATCAATCAACCCAAGTTGAAAGTCCTTATTCTCTCTATGAACGATGATGAATTGAACATCATCAAAGCAGTTCGAAATGGAGCCAATGGATATTTACTAAAAAATACAACGCCACAAAATTTAAAATTGGCCTTGGATACATCCATCGAATCGGGATTTTACCATAGCGAATTGGTCAGCAATGCATTATTGCATAGTGTTAACGCTAAAGTTCAAAAACCATTTGGCGAATTGAAAGAACAAGAAATCAAATTTCTGAAATTGGTTTGTACCGAATTAACCTACAAAGAAATTGCCGACGAAATGTGTCTAAGTCCAAAAACCATTGATGGATATCGTCAAGTTCTTTTTGACAAATTAAACGTCAAAAGTAGAGTGGGTTTGGTGCTTTTTGCGATGCACCAGAAAATCATAGACTGATAATTTTCTTTCCTTGTCTTATTTCTTAAATTTGCACTCATCATTTTAAGAAGTATCTATGAAAATTACAGCCTTTAATCAAATTCATAAAGATTTAGGTGCCAAAATGGTACCGTATGCAGGTTTTGAAATGCCTGTTCAATATGCAGGTGTTAATCATGAACATATGGTTGTCCGCGAAGGAGTAGGCGTTTTTGACGTAAGTCATATGGGCCAATTTTTCGCAAAAGGTCCTGAAGTCGAAAAATTATTACAATTTATTGGGACAAACGATGCTTCAAAAGTAAAAATTGGACAAGCTCAATATACCTGTATGCCGAACGAAAAAGGCGGAATTGTAGATGATTTGATTATTTACAAAATGTCAGATGACCAATGGATGCTTGTTGTGAATGCAGCAAACATTGACAAAGATTGGAATTGGATCAATCAACAAAACAAATGGGATGTTCAATTGGAAAATAAATCAGATGATTTCTCTTTGTTGGCAATCCAAGGTCCAAAAGCCATCGAAGCGATGCAATCTTTAACAGATGTAAATTTAGCTGAAATTCCTTTTTATCATTTCGAAGTAGCGGAATTTGCAGGTGTTCCCAATACCATCATTTCTGCAACCGGTTATACTGGATCAGGTGGATTTGAAATCTATTTTCCAAATGAATTTGCAACCCAAATCTGGAACAAAGTGATGGAAGTAGGTGCTTCTTTTGGAATTGAACCTTGTGGGTTAGCATCTCGTGATACTTTACGTTTGGAAAAAGGATATTGTTTGTATGGAAATGACATCAACGACGAAACTTCACCATTGGAAGCAGGATTGGGATGGATTACTAAATTTGACAAAGACTTCATGGCAAAAGACATCTTGGAAAAGCAAAAAGCAGAAGGTGTTAGTCGTAAATTAGTCGGATTTAAAATGGTTGAAAAAGGAATTCCTCGTCATGATTACAAAATCGTTGATGACTATGAAAATACTTTGGGAGTGGTTACCTCCGGAACTCAATCTCCAATGCTAAAAGAAGGAATTGGAATGGGTTATGTGGCAACAGATTTTGCAAAAGTAGGAACCAACATTCGTATCCAAATCCGTGATAAAAATGTGTTGGCCGAAGTGGTGAAATTACCATTTGTTTAAAAAATTAATTTTTAAAATACATAAAACTCCCAGAAATGGGAGTTTTTTATTTGACAATATTTCCCTTTATTTTTGTGAGAATAAAAGAAAATCTATGAAAATTTATTACACCATTGGATTGCTAATCGTATCCAATATTTTCATGACATTTGCTTGGTACGGCCACTTAAAACTGAAGGATTATTCTTGGTTTTCCAATATGAGTTTGATCAAAATTATCTTGTTTAGTTGGAGTATAGCCTTGTTTGAATACATGGCGATGATTCCAGCCAACAAAATTGGATTTGTGGAAAATGGTGGTCCGTTTACGTTGTGGCAATTGAAAGTGATACAAGAAGTCATTACTTTGGTGGTTTTTACAATTTTTACCCTTTTGGTATTCAAAAACGAAAGTTTACGACTCAACCATGTCATAGGATTTGTATTTTTAATTTTGGCCGTTTATTTTATATTCAAGAAATAAAAATTGCTAATTTTTTAATTCGTTTATTGCCATTATATTTGAAATTCTAAAAAATCAAAAATGCCTAAAATATTAATCATAGAAGATGAAACAGCCATTCGAAATGTGATCAAAAACATTTTGTTGGACGAGGATAAAAGTTACGAAGTTGAAGTAGCGGAAGATGGAGAAGAAGGGCTGAAAAAAATCAAAGAAATGGATTTTGATTTGGTCATTAGCGATATTAAAATGCCGAAAAAGGATGGCGTTCAGGTTTTGACAGAAGCTTTGGACATTCATCCCGATTTGCCTTTTTTGATGATTTCAGGTCATGGCGATATTGAAACCGCTGTAGATTGTATCAAAAAAGGAGCATTTGATTATATTTCCAAACCACCCGATTTGAACCGTTTCTTAAGTACAGTTCGAAATGCTGTCGATAAAAAGAAACTAGTAACCAAAAACAAAGAATTAACATCAGAAAACAAAGCCTTAAAACGCAAAGTTGCCAAACAATATGAAATGGTTGGGCAGTCGGAAAGTTTAGGAACCATCCGTGAGATTATCGACAAGGTAGCCGATACCGATGCACGTGTTTTGATTTTAGGTCCCAATGGTTCTGGAAAAGAATTGGTGGCACATCACATTCATGAGAAAAGTTCAAGAAATCGTATGCCATTGATTGAAGTCAATTGTGCGGCGATTCCTTCGGAATTGATTGAAAGTTCATTGTTTGGGCATGTGAAAGGATCTTTTACTGGAGCACATAAAGACAGTGAAGGGAAATTTGAATTGGCCAATGGTGGAACGATTTTTCTAGATGAAATTGGAGACATGAGTTTACCTGCACAGGCCAAAGTTTTACGAGCCTTGCAAGAAGGAAAAATTACGCGTGTTGGAGGTGATAAAGAAATTAAAGTAGATGTTCGAGTGATTGCGGCGACCAATAAAGATCTTCGAAATGAAATTGCGGAAGGACGTTTCCGCGAAGATTTATACCATCGTTTAGCAGTCATCGTAATTGAAGTTCCGAGCTTAAATAACCGAAAAGAAGACATTGGAATTTTGGTGAAACATTTTGTTCCTCAGATTGCCGAATCTTCTGGATTGATTGAAAAGGAATTTTCACCAGAAGCCATCAAAGTTTTGGAAGATTACGATTGGACGGGAAATATTCGTGAACTTCGCAACATTGTGGAACGTCTTTTAATATTGGGAGGAAATCCGGTTTCAAAAGAAGATGTTGAAAATTTTGTCAAGAAATAATATACTAATTAACTTAATTTTTCGTTGAAAATTAAAGTAAAAAACATATGAGAAAATTATTAGTACCTGTTTTTGTAGGCCTTTTATTGGTCTCTTGTGGAGGAAAAGAGGAGGTCCAGGAAGGAGATTTAACGCAAGAACAAGTAGAAATCCTAGAAGAAAATTCTCAAATCAACCAAGATCAAATTGAGTACGAAGGTACGTTTAAAGGGAAAATCAAGGGGAAAGATGTCCAATTGAAATTAAATGGTGATACCTTCGAAATTACGGAAGGTTCAAGTAGATCACAAGGAAATTGGAGCAAAGTTGACGATGGAACTGTGATT
Source organism: Moheibacter stercoris (assembly GCF_040545805.1). Lineage (NCBI taxonomy): Bacteria > Pseudomonadati > Bacteroidota > Flavobacteriia > Flavobacteriales > Weeksellaceae > Moheibacter > Moheibacter stercoris. Next base: position 156,015 of record NZ_JBEPMO010000003.1, on the reverse strand, counting down.
GAATTGGAACCAAAATCAGGAAAAGTTTCTGTAAAATACTATGGGTTTTCCGACAATGAAACTTGGGTTGCACTTTCTGATAGTATGACATATCCTGAACCTGAAGAATATTTAAAACGAATTCCAAACTAATGAGAAAATTATTATTGGTTAGTTTCGTTTTAATGCTTTTTTCCTGTCAATCCAATCAGGGAAATCCCAATAACGAATTGGCATTACGTTTTTTTGATACCTATTCGAAACGTAAAGAAGTAGATAAAATGGTTTCATTTTATGCAGACAAATTTGAATATGAAAACATTGTATTTGAATCGGAAACCGATAATTCTCGTTTTTTGTATGAGGAATTTTATGGGTGGAAAGATCCCAATTTCATCTATGAAAATCCAGAAACCATTCACGTTGATGAAATTTTAACTTCGGATTCTACTATTATTGGAAAAGGAATTACGATGCCGTACACCTACAATGGTAGAGAAATCGCTGGGACAAAATTTGTTATTGTTTTGGAATTGGATAAAGATCGAAAAATCAAAAAACAAACGGATTGGTTTAATTATCCGATGGCTGAAATTATTGAAGCCTATCATTTGAAAACTTCAATGGAAATAAAATAATATCCATTCAATAATTGATACTGAAATCCCGAGATATTCAATTGAATTTCTCGGGATTTTTTTATGGTTATTTTTCTAATTTTCGAATCAATCCTTCTTGTGCAACAGAAGCGATCAAACTTCCATCACTACTGAAAATTCTACCTCTTGTCAATCCACGAGCATTGGACGTGCTCGGGACATCAATACTATACAAAAACCAATCAGAAAAATCTTTTGGTTCACGATGAAACCACATCGCATGGTCCAAACTTGCCATCATGGTATTGCCAAAATGGGCTTGAGAAGCGTGCGGATGCAAGGAAGTTGGCAAAATATTATAATCAGAACTATAGGCCAAAATTTCTTGAAAATGCTGGATGCTCAAATCCTTTGGAACTTCTTTGAATTTAAACCAAACATTGGAAGTAGGAGGTAAGTCCTTTTTCTCCATCGGATTATTGATAACTGTAGGTTTGAATTGTATGGGTCTATCTAAACTTAAGAAATGCGTAAAACTTGCTGGTAAAAAGTCTTTGGTTTGCTGGTAAATATCTTCCCAACTCAACAAAGTATCAGGATGAGGTACTTCTGGCATATCCCCTTGAAATTCGTAACCTTCTTCTTTCACTTGAAAAGATGCTGCCAATACAAAGATCGATTTGTTTTCTTGCTCGGCTGTAACATAACGCGTGGTGAAACTTCCGCCATCTCGCACCAATTGAACTTTGAAAGTTATAGGTTTTTCAAGATCTCCAGGCAAAATAAAATAGCCATGAAGGGAATGGCAAATACGATCTGCTCCAACTGTTCGGTAGGCAGCATTTAAGGCTTGAGCCATAACCTGTCCTCCAAAGACATTTTTGCTTCCAACGGTTAAACTGGTTCCTTCAAAAATTGTTTCAGATTCTTGACGTAATTCAATATGATTGAGTAAGTCGTTTGTGGTTTTCATCATTAAAAACTGAGATTGTTTTGTAGGTTTTTTGCTTGATTCCAAGCGTTTTTGTAATCCATTTTGATTTCCTCCACCAATTCTTCAACCGTTGGAATGGAATGAATTTCTGCTACACCATGGCCTGCAGACCAAATATCTTTCCAAGCTTTGGCATGTTCACCTGTTAATTTGGAGAAATCTTCTGTTTTCTTTTCGTTAACATCAATTCCTGCTTTTTCGATGCTTTTGGTCAAAAAGTTCGCAGGGACTCCCGAAACTCCAGCTGTATAGGTTACATCTGAAATACCTGAATCTACAATCATTTGTTTGTATTCATCTGAAGCCAAACATTCTTGCGTAGCAATAAATCGAGTTCCCATATAGGCGAAATCAGCGCCCAAAATTTGCGCAGCCAAAACTTCTTTTCCGGTATTAATGCTTCCTGCCATGATGATTTGCCCCTTGAAGAAACTTTTGATTTCTGCTAATAATGCAAACGGATGAGCAGTTCCGGCATGTCCACCAGCGCCAGCTGATACACAAATGATTCCATCAACTCCTGCTTCAGCAGCCTTTTCTGCATGTCGTTTTTTTACTACATCGTGGAAAATCAATCCGCCCCAACCATGAACCGCATCTACGATTTCTTTTACAGCTCCTAATGAAGTGATGATCAGAGGAACTTGGTATTTCGCACAGATTTGCAAATCGGGCAATACACGAGGATTGGTATGGTTAACAATGATATTGACACCAAATGGAGCCGGCTTTTTGCCTGTTTCTTTTTCGAATTTCTCTAATTCCGAAGTGATTTCGATGAGCATCTTTTCGAAATCTTCGGAAGTTCGTCCGTTCAATGCTGGAAAGGTTCCAACAATCCCGTTTTTACAACATTCAATTACCAATTTCGTACCCGAAACAATGAACATGGGTGATGCGATAATGGGTAGGCTTAAGTTTGATTTGAATTCTTCTATCGTCATATGATTTATTACTATGCATGAATAACAAAAGTAAAATATTTGATTGATTTTAGCTCAGTAGAATGGCAAAACATTGGTTATTTCTAATTAGTAAATGAGCTTCAAATTTTTTATCTTAACCAAATGAAAAAAAGCTTTTTACTGTTTTTGGTCCCAATTTCATGTTTTGCACAACAAATTATCATGAAGGATAGTCTGGAAGTAAATTTCCTGATTAAAAATTGCCATTCGGAATCGAAAACCAAAGCAGTCGAATTACTCGGGAAATATAGGAATTCTCAGACGGACAATATGTTTGATACAACTTTGAAAACCTATTTTGAAATTTTACAATATGCCAATTGTGAGGAATATGATGAATTGCTAAATAGTTTGTGGACGGAAAATAAAGTGATTAGTCAAAATTATTTCAAGAAGAAATTTCTACACAAAAAGGAAAATTTCCCGAATTTAATCAAAGGATTTAATTCACCTCAAGATTTTAGATTTGCCACAAATCATCCAGAAGAATTCAGTTTAGACCAAGGTATCAATAATCAACTTTGGATTGAGATTTTATCTTATATAAAATCTGTTTCTGAAAAGGATTATAAGGAATCTGTTCAAAAGAATATTTCGCAATTAACGAGTCATGATTTATTGAATTTTTTGGTTGTAATTCAAGAGAATTTTGATTTAAACGAATTTGAAAATGAATTACTAATGAAAATGGAAATCGTTAAATATCCATTTGATTTGGATTTTTTAATGCGAATTTTAATTCAAAATGAAGAGAATCATCCGAGAATAGAGCAAATAGTAAATACTAAGAAAGAAATTTGGGATACTGGAAATTGGTCAAAAAAATATTGGGAATTCATTTATGAGTATAAAATGAATATTGAAACCCAATCTTATTTTCATTTAAATGAAAAGGGTCAAAAGGTTTACGACCTTGATAAGTTCATTCATTATTATGAATCAAAAGGAGAAATTGGTAAATTTCCCATGATTAATGTAAACCGAAATCCAGTAAACTTTTATAATAAAGAGTATAATTCATTAAAGGAATTCCTTCTAACATTAAACATCCAAAACATTGTGGTGAAAAAGTCAGAAGAAGTCGTTAAATTATATGGAAGTAGAGGGAAAGACGGATTGTTGGAAATTATGACTTATTAGATAATTTTGAAGCCAAAAAAAAGAGGTTTCTCTCGGAAGAAAAACCTCTTAGTATTGTAGATGATTATCTCATTATCTATTACCTAAATCGATATAATCTCTTTTTGGTTCCCCAACATAGATTTGACGTGGACGACCAATTGGTTCATTGTTCGTACGCATTTCGATCCATTGAGAAATCCAACCTGGTAAACGACCTACTGCAAACATTACAGTAAACATTTCTGTTGGGATACCCAATGCTTTGTAGATGATTCCTGAATAGAAATCTACGTTTGGATACAATTTTCTTGATACGAAGTATTCGTCTTCCAAAGCTGCTTGTTCCAATTTTTTCGCGATATCCAATGCAGGATCTTGAATTCCTAATTTATCCAAAATTTGATCTGCTGCTTTTTTGATGATACGTGCTCTTGGGTCAAAGTTTTTGTACACTCTATGTCCGAATCCCATCAAACGGAAATCATCGTTTTTGTCTTTTGCTTTGTCCACCCATTTTTGAACGTTTCCTCCGTCTTCTTGGATTCTTTCCAACATTTCGACAACTTCTTGGTTTGCTCCACCATGAAGTGGTCCCCAAAGTGCAGAAACACCAGAAGAAATAGAAGCGAACAAACCTGTATGAGCAGAACCTACCAAACGTACAGTTGACGTAGAACAGTTTTGTTCGTGGTCAGCATGTAAGATTAATAATTTGTCCAATGCATCGATTACGATTGGGTCCATTTCCAACTCTTTGTTCGGTTGTTTGAACATCATGCTGTAGAAGTTTTCTACATAGCCTAATTTGCTATCCGAATAGTTCAATGGCAATCCTTTCATTTTGCGTAAAGTCCAAGCTGCTAACACAGGGAATTTCGCTAACAAAGTAACAGCTGCACGGTACATGTCTTCTTCTGATTTTACATTAACCGCTTTCGGATTGAAAGCTGTCAATGAAGAAGTCAAAGTTGACAAAACACCCATTGGGTGGGCAGTACTTGGGAAAGCATTCAAAATTTTTGTTACATCTTCCGAAACAACATCGTATTCATTTATGTCCGATTTGAACTTTTTCGCTTGCTCCGCAGTTGGTAATTCTCCTTTTAACAAAAGGTACATTACTTCTTCGAAATTTGATTTTTCAGCTAACTGTTCAATTGGATATCCTCTATACATCAAGACTCCTTCTTCACCATCTAAATAAGTAATGGCACTTTTACAAGATCCTGTGTTTTTATATCCTGGATCCATCGTGATGATTCCTCCAGATTGAGAACGGAAGTTAGAGAAGTCTACATATTTCTCGTCCATTGTTCCGACATTCACGTCGAATTCCAACTCTTTTCCGTTATGAATAAATTTTGCTACGTCTGACATTTTATCTATTAGTTTGGAAAGCAAGTTACAATAAACTCACTCAATTTTCAAAATGAGATTTATCAATTTTTTTTATCTACTGATTGTTCACTTTAAAGGCAGCATACGCGGGATAAACTGCGGTATCACCTAAAATTTCTTCAATTCTGATCAATTGATTGTATTTCGCCATACGATCTGAACGCGAAGCGGAACCCGTTTTGATTTGTCCTGTGTTTAAAGCCACAGCCAAATCAGCAATCGTCGTATCTTCTGTTTCACCAGATCTGTGCGACATAACAGCTGTATAACCAGCGTTTTGTGCCATTTGAACTGCGTCAATTGTTTCTGTTAAGGTTCCGATTTGGTTTACTTTGATCAAAATTGAATTCGCTGTTTTATCTGCAATCGCTCTTTCTAATTTTTTCACATTGGTCACCAACAAATCATCTCCAACCAATTGAACTTTGTCTCCAATGGCATCGGTTAATAATTTCCAACCTTCCCAATCGTTTTCATCCATTCCGTCTTCGATGGAAATAATCGGATATTTTTCGGTCAATTCTTTTAAGTAAGCAACTTGTTCTTCACGTGTACGAACAGCACCTTTTTCTCCTTCAAATTTGGTGTAATCATATTTTCCATCTTTGTGAAATTCAGACGAAGCACAATCCAATGCAATTTTGATTTCTTCACCAGGCGTGTATCCAGCATTTCGGATTGCTTGCATTACGGATTCCAAAGCATCTTCAGTTCCTTCAAAAGTTGGCGCAAATCCACCTTCATCACCTACAGCCGTTGATAAATTGCGATCGTGTAAGATTTTTTTCAAATGATGAAAAACTTCCGCACCTTTTTGCAAAGCGTGAGAAAATGAATCAGCTACCACAGGCATGATCATAAATTCTTGGAATGCGATAGGCGCATCTGAGTGTGATCCTCCGTTGATAATGTTCATCATCGGAACAGGTAAAACTTTTGCATTGGTTCCACCGACATAACGATACAATGGCAATCCCAATTCGTTTGCTGCAGCATGCGCAACCGCAAGAGAAACTCCTAAAATTGCATTTGCACCTAATTTGGATTTGTTTTCCGTTCCGTCTAAATCGATCATGATTTGGTCAATCAAGGCTTGTTCAAAAACATTGACTCCCACCAATTCTTCTGCAATGATTTCATTGACATTATGTACAGCTTGCAAAACACCTTTTCCTAAGAAAGCTGGCCCGCCATCACGTAATTCAACTGCTTCATATTCTCCAGTTGAAGCTCCCGAAGGAACGGCTGCTCTTCCTAAAATACCTGATTCTGTTACAACATCAACTTCTACGGTTGGATTTCCTCTAGAATCTAAAATTTGTCTTGCGTGAATTTCTGTAATAATGCTCATTTTGATGTGAATTTTTAAAGTTGCCCAAAGGTAAGGAAATTGGTAGTTTCAAGGAAATGAAACCCTTAGAAAAATAAAGAAATGATAGAAATTTTGGCACGATTTTTATGCTATTAGGTAAAACAAAGTACCTTTTATGAATTGGATTGAAAAATTTTTATTGATTTGTTCGGGTAGCCATATAGGTTTGCTCGAAAAATCTCCTACTGAAATCAACAAACATGTTGGAATAGGTGGGGTTATTTTATTCACTGCGGTTTTGGCTTCTTTATCGTCTGGATATGCTTTGTATTCTGTTTTTGATAATATTTGGGCAGCGATCGGATTTGGATTGTTGTGGGGATTGATGATTTTCAATTTGGATCGATTTATTGTTGCTTCTATGCGAAAATCAGGTAATTTCTTTCGGCAATTTTTGGCAGCTACGCCTCGAATTATTTTAGCAGCATTATTAGGAATCGTTATTGCAAAACCTTTGGAACTTCGAATTTTCCAAAAGGAAATCGATAAGCAATTGAATGTGATTATCAACCGAAATAAAACCGCTTTGCAAGATTCGGTCAATATACGGTATTCCCAACTATCGGGAAGTTTTACGCAAGAACGTGATGAAATTTATACGCGTATCAATTCCTTACGTGAGGAATACAATTTGGCTTCAGCCGAATTGGAAAAAGAAGTTGTAGGTACCCAAACCGAAACGACTACTGGGAAAGTTGGTTATGGTCCCAATGCGAAACGTAAGGAGGAATTGAAATCTGCCAAAAAGGATGAATTGGATGCATATATGGCGCAAATGCAACCTCGATTGGTGCAATTGGACAAAGAAATAGATGCATTGAGCATGACCAAACAAAAGGAACTTGACGCAGCCCAACCAACGGAAGAAGGATATACTGGCTTTGCTGCTCGTATGCAAGCTTTGGATGAATTGACCAAAACCAATAAAATTTTGGGAATAGCTTCCTTGTTTATCATGGGCGTATTCATTGCCTTGGAAATGGCTCCCGTTTTGGTAAAATTGATTTCGCCCAAAGGTCCGTATGATTATTTATTGGATAAGCACGAATATACTTTTAAAATATTTGGCTGGGAATCTAAGGAGAAATTAGACACTTCTTCTAATGAACGTATTTTGATTCATAAAAAGCAAAGTGATCGAAGGATTCGAGAAGAAATTTAAATAAAGAATGAAATGTTTTATAGGAAATCTCTTTGTCAATGGATAAAGAGATTTTTTATAATTTGAATTTTCATAAAGACGAATTCAAATTTTTTGGTATTTTTACTTCTCAGAAAAACCTGATGGAAACACCGAAGAATCCTGAAAAACTTAAAGAATTTCCTTTCCTGAAAAAATTGGAAGAGAAAATCGAAATGGGGAAACGTCCCGATGCGCCTGAAAATAAAATCAAACGATATTATCAGAAAGGTTCGTCTCAAATTGCCAAAAAGATGGGCGAGGAGTCAGTAGAAATGGTCATTGCTTCGGAACAAGGAAGCGACGAAAATTTTCTGGAAGAAGCTGCTGATGTTTTCTTTTATTACCTGATGAGTCTCCATGCAAGAGGATTTACCTTGCGCGATGTTTTGAAAATATTGAAACGTCGACACAATAAAAATAAGAAACAGTCTTAAGTAGATTGAATAATGGAATAAAAAAATAAGGTAGAAGAAATTTCGTTTTCTTTTGCCTTTTTTATTTTAGGTTAATTTGAATTAGGATTCAAATTTTTCTGGATATTTTGCTAGGATAAATTGGTACAATTTGAACATTCCGATTCCAAATAAAATTCCCATTGTTCCGCCACAAATTACATCAAGTGGAAAATGAACTCCCAAATAAATTCGACTATAAGAAATCAAAAAAGCCCAAACAATCAAAACAGGAAAAATCCATTTGAATCGATTTTTAAGAATCAATCCCAGCAAAAACGCAATTGCAAAATGGTTGGATGCATGCGCTGATGTGAAACCAAATTTCCCTCTTCGTTCACAGCCTACACCACGCATGATTCCTTGAAATTCTTCATGAAAACATGGACGTAAGCGTTGAAAACCATCTTTGAATATATTGGTGATTTGGTCGGTGAATAAAACCATCAACAAAGTTAAACCCAAAACCAAACCAGTTCTTTTTAAACCAATGGTTCGATAAAGAATAAACAATAGAAATAAATAGAATGGAATCCAATAAGAACGTTCTGAAATTGCAATCCAAAACCAATCCCAGGTCGAATTTCCTAAAGAGTTTAAATAGATAAAAGCTTCTTTGTCTAATTGAATTATCTCGTTCACTAATTTCGTTTTATAGGGCCTATGAAATCATCCATGGTTTCTTCGATTTCCTTTTTAGGATCGGGTAAGTTAGTGATATTTTCGGTAAGTTCCTCCTTTGACTTTTCGATTGTGTCTTGAATGTCTTTCACAGGATTGATTTCGTCTACAGGAGTCATGATTTCTCGTTTGATATCTTCGGTTGCCTTTTTCATGGCGCGCATGCCTTCACCCAATCCTCTTGCAATTTCTGGAATTTTTTTTGGTCCAAAAATAAGTACTGATAAAATTAGGATTACAGTAAGTTCTTCAAAACTAATAAAGGCAGGGAAAATCGCTGACAAATTCATGGTACAAATATAACTAACTTAAAAATAAAAACTCCGAATTATCAATTCGGAGTTTCTATTTTATTATTTATTTAAGAATTATTCTTCAATTGTATCTTGTTGACGTTTGATTTTGTTTTTCGTCAAATCGTACATGACTTGAGAAGAGATGTAGATAGATGAATAGGTACCTACAATAACCCCAACAATCATCGCAAACATAAATCCTTTGATTGTTTCTCCACCAAAGATGAAGATGATTACGACAACCAATAACATACTCAATGAGTTGTTAATCGTACGAGATAATGTATTGTTGGTTGCTTTGTTAATCAAATCATAGAATGGCATTCTTGGATATAATCCTAAATATTCACGGATACGGTCAAAGATAATTACCGAGTCATTGATGGAATATCCAATTACTGTTAAGATTGCCGCAATGAATGCTTGGTCAATTTCTAAGTTGAAAGGTAAAATTCCGTGCAATGCAGCAAATAATCCTAAAATGATGATTACGTCGTGCAATGCAGCAACTACGATACCAACACCAAATTGCCATTTGAATCGAACTAAGATATAAATACCTACCCCTAACAAAGCTAACACTACAGCAATAACAGATGATCTTGTAGTATCGTCAGCAATCGTTGGACCTACTTTTACAACAGACATAACCCCAATTTCGGTTTTGTCACTAGAGAAATCAGCATAACTTAAATCAGCTGGTAAGTTAGCTTTTACTCCATCGTATATCTTTTTCTTGATTTCTTCGTCAACTTCGGTTGATTCTTCGGTTGATTTTAATTTCGTTGTGATTTTTACTTGGTTAGATGGACCAAAAATCTTTACAGTTGGAGCAGCAGAAGTTCCATCATCATCGATTAATGTTTTCTCTAAACTTTGTCTGATTTCGTTTGCATCAACTGGTTTGTCAAAACGTACGGTATAAGTTCTACCACCTTGGAAATCCACACCTAAATCAAATCCTCTAACTGCGATAATAGCAATACATGCAATAGATGCTACAATCGAAATTGTGTAGAACATTTTGCGTTTTGCCATGAAATCGATATTCAATCCTTGGAACCAATTTTTGGTAATAGATGTGAAGAATTTTACATCTTTTCCTTTTTCCAAACGATTATCTACAAATAGTTTCGTTAAGAAAATTGCTGTAAACATGGATACAGATAAACCGATGATTAAGGTAATCGCGAATCCTTGAACTGGACCTTTACCAAAGATTAATAAGATGGCTGCAGTCAAAATTGACGTAACGTTTGCATCGACAATCGCAGAAATTGCACCTTTCCAAGAATAAGCAATTCCAATAGCTTCTTTCAATGATTTGTTATGATGAATCATTTCATCTTTTACACGTTCATTGATGATAATGTTCGCATCGATCGCCATACCCAATGTTAAGATGATACCCGCGATACCAGGCAAGGATAAAGTAGCTCCAAATAATCCAACCATTAATCCTAATAAGAATAAAATGTTGACAGTTAAAGCAATATCTGCATAAACTCCAGCTCTAGAGTAGTAGAAAATCATCCAAATTAATAACATGATAAATACCACTGTAAATGCTATCAAGGAACTATTGATCGCTTCTTGACCCAATGAAGGTCCGACTTCTTCTAATTGTACAATTTTCGATGAAGCTGGTAAGCTACCTGCTTGTAAGATATTCGCTAAATCCTGCGCTTCTTGTAAGGTAAAGTTACCAGAGATTTGAGAGCTTCCTCCTTTGATTGGCTCATTGATGTTTGGTGCAGAATACACCATATTATCCAATACGATGGCAATAGAATTCCCAACGTTTTCTTCTGTAATTCTTGCCCATCTAGACGCACCTTCAGCATTCATTCGCATGCTTACTACAGGTTCGTTGGTGATAGATCCCATGTTTCTTTCACCTGTAGCTTGATCTACAACTTCTCCTGGTAATAAAGGATTGTTACTTGAGTCTCCACTTAAAGCATATAAAGACAATAAGTTTCCTGAAACTGCAGGATTCTGACTAACCACTGGTTTGTTACCCCATGCAAATTTGAAGTTACGGATGTTTGATGGTAAACTAGCTTTTAATCCAGGCGAAGACAATACTTGGTTAAATACTGCAGTATCTTTTGTCGCAACTGAGAACAAAGAGTTACCTTCAACTGGTTGTTGAATCAATGAAGTCAAATTGGTCAATTCTGTTGAAACTCCTAAAGATTTCGGGTCAACTGTTGTGAAATAAGAAATAACATTTGGATTGTTGGCTTCAACTTTCCAGAATTCTAATTTCGCAGTACTTTGTAACAAGTTTTTGATACGATCTTTGTTTTTCTCCCCTGGCATTTCTACCAAGATACGACCGTCACCTTCACTTCCTAAACGTTGAATAACTGGTTCAACAACTCCAAAACGGTTGATACGTGATGAAATTACTTGAAAAGCAGTTCCAATTTTTGCATCAATATCTTCTTTGATCAATTGTTTTACTTGTTCATCTGAAGCGTTGAAATCAATTTTCGTTGCATTTTTACGATTTCCGAAGATATCTGCAGACGAATATTTTAAAGAAGGCTGATTTTTTTCTGTTCTTAATCGTTCGAATTCATCAAAGAAAATATCCACATAAGCTCTATTTCCTTGTGATCTTTGTTTGATGTCAGCAGAATTCAAGGCTTCAACAAAGATTGGATTTTCGCTCTTATCAGCTAAATCCTCCAAAAGGTCACGTACCTGAACTTGAAGGATCACAGAGATACCTCCACGTAGGTCCAAACCTAATTTCATTTCTTTGTTTTTCGCATCACGATAATTATAACTGATGATTCCTAAATCTAGCGTATCGTTTGCTAAACTATCTAGAACTATCTGTTCGTGTGCTTCATCTCTCGAATTTTCGTAAGCCTCACATTCCACCTTATTGGTGTACCAAGTATAGCTTAATTGTCTTATGGAAAGGATCCCTAAGATAATTGCAATACCCGCTATAAGCCATTTTCCTTTCATGATTCGTGTCTTATTAAGAATTTTTTAACGGGCAAATATAATTGTATCTGTTAACTTAACCAAAATTTAGACTTTCGGATATCAGTTTTTTTCAACAATCGGATTAACAATGATTAAAGTAGTTCGTTCGCTAAATTGGCCAATTCACTACGTTCTCCCTTAATCAATTGAATATGAGCAAATAAATTTTGCCCTTGCACTTTGTCAACCAAATAGGAAAGCCCATTGGATTGCTCATCTAAATAAGGAGTATCAATTTGTTTGATGTCACCTGTGAAAATGAACTTCGTGTTTTGTCCGGCACGTGTAATGACCGTTTTGATTTCGTGTGGCGTTAAATTTTGAGCTTCGTCCACAATAAAAATTACATCAGACAAACTTCTTCCACGGATATAAGCTAAAGGTGTGATCAATAATTTTTCTTGATCAACCATCAAATTAATTTGTTTGTATTCCTTGTCTTGTTCGTCAAATTGATATTGAATGAATTTCAAATTATCCCAAAGTGGTTGCATATAAGGGTCGATTTTGGATTTGATATCGCCAGGAAGATAACCAATGTCTTTATTGCTCAAAGGAACGATGGGTCTAGCCAAATAGATTTGTTTGAATTCTTTTTTCTGCGCCATAGCTGCAGCCAAGGCTATTAAAGTCTTTCCTGTTCCCGCTACTCCATGCAAGGCAACCAATTTGATTTCAGGTTTTAAAATGGAATGAATGGCAAAAGCTTGTTCGGCATTTTTGGGCTTGATGTTGAAAACGGTTTGTTTATTTACGCGCTCCAATTGTCGCTCAAACGGATTATAATAAGCCAAAGCCGAAGATTTGTTTCCTTGTAAAATATAGTAGGCATTAGGCGAAAGTTGCATTTTACCTTCCAATTCTTCAAAAGCAATATGATGGTCACGGTACAAAGCATCAATGATTTCTTGATCGAAATTTGCATAATTATAAATACCAGTTGGTAAATTATCGATATTCAACACTTTCCCCGTTTCATAATCTTCTGCACGTAGCCCAAGTGCTTTTGCTTTCAAGCGAAGATTCACGTCTTTGGTGACCAAAATAACTTGACGTTTGGGTTCTGCTTTTTGAACAATCAAACAAGCATTCAAGATTTTATTGTCCATGGAGTTGGAACCATAAATATCCACAGCCGATTGTTTGATGCCATTGGTTTCCATGACAATTTTAAAGGAACCTTTTCCTTCTGCCGGAAGTGGAATCCAATCCTGAATCAGATGATCTTTTGAATTTTTATCGAGAAATCGGATGAATTCTCGGGCTTCGTAATTTTTGGTGTCGTTTCCTTTTTTAAACGTATCCAATTCTTCCAAAACTGTAATGGGGATGACGATATCATGTTCATCAAAATTCATGATGGATTGATGATCATAAATGATAACAGATGTGTCAAGAACAAAAATTTTCTTTTTCATGCGGTCAATTCAAAGTTAGATCGGTTAAATTGACAAAAAAAAAGAAAGATGGATGTTAAATTAGGATGAAATCTATCAGCAATTTCTTCCTAAGTATTAACAATTTAGGTTGTGAAGTAGAAAATTGTAATTTTTATTCGACACTTTGGATGTTGACTTCCACTTGACGCTCATACAAGAAATTGGGTTGTAATCCGGCTCTTTTCACAATTAATTGTCCTTGATTGGAGCCCGCAAAACGTGAAAATCCGCTTCCTAATCCAAAATTGGGCTCGCGAACAATAAAGTATACACCTTTATAAAAAGGATATTTCATGGCCAAAATATTGGAAACGCTAGGTTCTTGAGGAATGTTGTTTTCATCCAAAACTTTTAGAATTTTGATTTTACTCAAAATTTCTTTGACTTTGGGATTATCCTTTTCACTGATTTCATTCATTCCAATAACGCCAATAGATTGTGGCGATTTTTGTACGAAATCAATCACAGCATCAGAATTTTCAAGTGCTAAGATGGATTTGTCTTTGGGCATTTTTAAATTCAAAATATCTCGTACCGTATTGTAATTCCCTGAATTTCCGTCATCGAAAATTATTTGATTAGTACCTTCTAAAATTCCTTTTTCGATTTCTTCTAAAGAAATAGATTCTTTTGAATTGGATGGAGAAGTAATGAAAACAACGGCATCATAGGCCAATAGGGTAGATCGCGGAGTTACATCGGTAATTTGTGCGATATAGTTGGTTTGTTCCTTGGTAAGCGGTTTGTTGATAAATGCTGCAGAGGCTACGGTATCCACTAAATCTTTGATGATTAATCCTTCGGATTTGAACACGAAATTAAATTTCACATCGGGATATTTCATCGTATAAATATCCGTTAAGGCAACCAATAGTTCTTGATTAGAAGGATCTGCGTAGATGGTCATTTCACCTTTTTGATGACCAGGTTTCTCTATCTCTTTTTTACAAGAAATAAAGCTCACCAAAATGGCAAGTAGAAAAATAGATTTAAGATTCATTGGATCGAATTGCTTGAATTGCTCTAAATAATCGAAAAGCACCGTACACGATAAATAAAACGCCCAAAATCATAGCAGCCCAAGGTTCTAAATCGGTAAAAAACCAATTTCTCATGATGATGAAAACACCGATGAATGCGTACATGCAACCCATCAAAATATTGATAACATTTCTAATCATAACGACAAAGTTATGAATTATTCAAAGAATTCATTTTATGGAAACCAAAATCCGATGGAATCATTCTTGTTTCATTGGGTTTAAAACCTGTTTTTTCTTTTTTATGAAGTAAAAACCTACTAAGATTCCTGATAAAACCAAGAGAAACCATCCATGGTCAATAGGTACTGGATCTTGTTCTCCAGCTGGATTCCCAACGTTATCCACACCATAGTCATATCCATAGTGAGAAGATTCATTTTGAAAAAAAGCAAACATGGGTTCACTTTCATTATACTCCTCACTTTGAAAGAATTTTTGGGTGGTTTCGGATTCAAAAAAAGATTGATCAGATTCAAAGAATTGAGCAGAACAGATGCTTGTCAAAAAGAAAAGGACTCCAACTAAATTTTTCATAACGTAACATATTTTAAGTGTAGGCGCAATAACCTTTCACTTCTTTATTGGTTTGATTCGTGAAAGATTTAAGTGGGTAGAAAAATTAGATTAGTAATAGAGTGATTAATGCATTTAATCGGAGTAGTAGAGAAGGAGTGTTTTGAGAGAAAAATATCGATTATAAACCAATGAGTGCTTATTTATATAAGGATATTTCATAGAGATAAAATTTAATAAACTAATTGACATAAACCTGAGAAAGCCCATTTTCTCATTGACTAAATTTACATAATTAATTCTAGGTATTTATAGTAGTCAATTGAAATGTTTCAATTTATTTTCCGATTGGAAGTTTGATTCCTCATTATCAAGTAGAAATTTTTGAATAGGTTTTAAGAATTCACCTAATGCGTACATTAGATCCAATAAAAAACTCCGCATAAAGCGGAGTTCAAACTATGGGGGAATATATAAAAGGGGAATTTTATTGTACCATAAATTGGACAGGAAGAGTAAAACTCATATTCACTTTAGATCCATCGTTCATTTCAGCAGGTTGAATGATTTTTCCTCTTTGAATCAATCTCTCTGCAATCCTTTTCATCGCTTCTTGAGCTTCCTTACTAAAATGCTGATTGTTTCCTCCTATTGCTTTTACTTGAACAATCTTTCCTTGATGATTGACAATGAACTGTAGTTTAGTGGTCGCTTTGTCAATATTATAGCGCTCGGCAATCGTACTGAAATTGTCCAATTGAGTGCCCAATTCCTTGTTTAATTGTTGCGCCATACAAATCTGCAAACTCTCTTTTGACTTCGTAGCCTTTTCACATCCAGGGAAAATGGCCATTTTGGAAACATCTCGAGGTTGAAAGATTTTTTCTGGCTGAGCAGGGATTTCTGGAACATCATTTGTTCCATCTTTGTCGCCTAATCCATTTTCAGTTCCGTCTTGTGTGTGTCCAACTTGAGAAACGCCACTACCTTCACTCGCTTCTTGACCATCCTCAACTTCTGTTTTGCCTATGTTTTCATTTTTATTTAAGGGAGTTTCATTGCTCGGCTCATTAGTTGGTTCAGGTATGATATCAGAATCCAATTTTTCCTTTGTTGTTGTGGGAGGAATGACTTTTGGAGCCGTAGGTAAAACAGGTTTTTCTCTTTTGGGTTGTTCTGGGATCTCCGTTAAATCAATATCTACTCCAAATTCACACGTAATGACAGGTATTTCTTCTGCAGTTTTTTTATTCGTAAAAGAAAATACCAAAACTAAAATACCAATAAATGAAACCCCAATTAAAAGTGATTTCAATAAATTTCTTCCTTCTCCAGTTCGTAAGGCATAGGCTCCATAAGCTTTATGACGATTTTGAAATAAATAATCGTCCCATGATAATTGTCGATGTTTGCTCATTGTAATAGATTTTTTAATTAAACACTTAAAACGGGTACCTGTTTTTATTTGAGGACCTTCTAATTGAGCAAAATCAATCAGTTAGTCAAATCATGATAAAAATCATTTTTCAAATACCGTGCCTTTGTTAAATCCATCTTAAAATTTTAACAGAATTTCAATTGTTCAAAACTTATTTCGGATTTCATCATCGGAAATCTTTTAGCTTTTTATAATTTAGCCAATCCTATGGAAAATTTGGATACATCTACAGTTCAGCAGCATAAAAATCAGAGAATCATTAACTTAGAGAGAGGGAAAATTCCGCCTCAGGCTATTGATTTGGAAGAAGCGGTACTTGGTGCGATGATGATTGATAAAAAAGGAATCGACGAAGTCATCGATGTCTTGATGCCACAAGTTTTTTATAAAATTCAACATCAAACCATTTTCGCAGCAATTCGAAAATTATTCAACAATACACAACCTATCGATTTGTTGACCGTTTCCAACGAACTTCGAAGTGAAGGGAAACTAGAAATGGTTGGTGGTGATTATTATTTGATTCAATTAACACAAAAAGTTTCTTCTGCAGCGCACATTGAATATCATTCAAGAGTATTGATTGAAAAATATATTTTGCGTCAGCTAATCGAAATTTCATCCAATATCATTGACAAATCCTACGATGAAACGTCTGATGTGTTTGAATTATTGGACTATTCTGAAAGTAAATTATTTGAAATAACCGAAGGTGGTATCAAACGAAGTTTTTCTGATTCCAATACCCTTGTTCGTGAAGCGATTGATAAAATCAAGGCGATGTCCGAAAAAGAAGGGATGAGTGGTGTGCCTTCTGGATTTACCCAAGTCGACAAGATTACCTCAGGTTGGCAAGAATCCGATTTGATCATTTTGGCAGCACGTCCCGGGATGGGGAAAACGGCATTCGTTCTTTCCATGGCAAGAAATATGTCGGTTGACCAAAACATTCCAACGGCAATTTTCTCATTGGAGATGTCAAGTGTCCAATTGATCACGCGTATGATTTCGAGTGAAACAGGGATTTCATCAGAGAAATTGAGAAAAGCTACTTTGGCCGATCACGAATGGAAACAATTGTACAACAAGGTGAAAAGTTTGGAAGACGCACCTTTGTTTATTGACGATACACCAGCTTTGTCTATTTTCGATTTACGTGCCAAGGCAAGACGATTGGTTTCGCAACACGGGGTTCGACTTATCATCATTGACTACTTGCAGTTGATGACCTTGGGAGGAGGAAAGTCAACTGGTAACCGTGAACAAGAGATTTCAACCATTTCCCGAAATTTAAAATCGATTGCGAAAGAATTGAACATTCCAGTAATTGCACTTTCTCAGTTGTCCCGTTCGGTGGAAACCCGTGGAGGAAATAAACGACCTTTGTTGTCCGACTTACGTGAATCGGGAGCCATTGAGCAGGATGCCGATATTGTGTCTTTTATTTATCGACCTGAATACTATAAATTGGACGTTTGGGATGATGAGCAAGGAACGCCATGTGCGGGTCAAGCGGAATTCATCATTGCAAAACACCGTAACGGTGCCTTGGAAAACATTCGTTTGCGTTTCATCAACGACCAAGCGAAATTTATGGACTTAGAAGAAGATTTCGGATTTAGCGGATTTGAATTCCAAAGTTCCATGAACAAAGACGATGCGGGAGGAAATATGGAATTTGGAAGTTCGATTAATCTGCCGGTCGGAAATCCGCAAGACTCTTTTGGCGCATTTGATGATTTCAAAGACTCTGGTTTTGGAAGTGACGAAGACGATGATATGCCATTCTAAGAATTTGTAGAAAGGTAAACTATATATAAGGAATACTATAAATCCAGTTCGTAAGAGCTGGATTTTTTGTTTATGGGCGTGTCCTTCCGTTTCACTTCAGGTCGGGCTTTCCGCTTCTATCTTTTTATAAAAATTCCGTAAAACGGTTTTTCATAAAAAGGATATCCGCTATAATCCCTCACGCGGGTGAAGGAAGTAAGTATAATACTCCATTAAAAATCTGAAATCTAAAATCCGAAATCTAAAATTTCTACACCATATTTATTTTTTATTATCTATCAACATTGGCTAAATTTGTACACCAAAACAATCATTCATGCCGTTATTTGACGATACTCAAACAGCTTTTGAATCAAAGTCTGATGCTGACTTGAAAAAAGCACATACTTTATTCAAATTAATAGCCAATCCCACTTTGACAAAATTGGGAACGATAATGTTTAAAATCCCTTTTGCAGCGGATTTGCCATTGGTAAAACCGATTGTCAGACGTACGATTTATAGTCAATTCGTCGGAGGTGAAACAACAGCTGAATGTTTGAAAGTCGCCAAAGATTTGTACCAATATGGCGTTAGTTCCATCATGGATTATTCGGTAGAAGGCCAAGAATCTGAAGAGGAATTTGATCGAGTAAAAGATGAAATTTTACGTTTGGTCAAAATTGCCAAAGAAAATCCCAAAGAAATTCCTTTCGTTGTTTTCAAACCGACCGCTTTTGGTCGAATTGATTTGTACGAAAAAATGGGAAAAAATCTTCCCATGACCGAAGACGAAAAGCAAAAATGGCAATCCATCCGAGATCGTTTTGATGAAGTTTGCAAAGCCGGCTTTGACAATGATGTGACCATGATGATTGATGCCGAAGAAAGTTGGATGCAAGATGCAGCCGATGATTTGGCAGACGAAATGATGAAAAAATACAACATCAATCGTTGCATTGTTTGCAATACCTTGCAGATGTATCGTCACGATCGTTTGGCTTATTTGAAAAAGATGTTCCAAAAAGCAGAAGCAGAAAATTATTTATTAGGTTTCAAGGTTGTTCGTGGTGCTTATATGGAAAAGGAAAGAGCAAGAGCGGAAGCAGAGAATTATCCGTCTCCTATTCAACCCGACAAAGCCTCAACAGATCGTGATTACAATGCCGCTTTGGAGTTCATCACCCAAAATCATCACCGTATTTCTTTGTTTGCCGGAACGCATAACGAAGATTCTTGTCAACTTTTAACGGAATTGATGCAAAAGCACAATATCGAAAATGGAAACCATAAAATATGGTTCGGACAATTGTTTGGGATGAGTGACAACATTAGTTTCAAATTGGGAAATATGGGATACAATATCGCGAAATATTTGCCGTATGGTCCCATCAAAGAAGTGATGCCGTATTTGATTCGTCGTGCACAGGAAAATACTTCTGTTGCGGGCCAAACGGGACGCGAACTTTCCTTGATTGAAAAAGAAATTAAACGTAGAAAGGGGAAGTAGATTTCTCCGATGTCGAATTGACAAAGAATATAAATTTCTTCTACGTCGAAATGACAGATAATAAAGATTTCTCCTACGTCGAAATGACAAAAGATTGAGATTTCTCTGTTGTCGAAATGACAAAAGATTGAGATTTCTCCGATGTCGAAATGACAAAGAATATAAATTTCTTCTACGTCGAAATGACAGATAATAAAGATTTCTCCTACGTCGAAATGACAAAGGTTTGAGATTTCTCCTTTGTCGAATGAAAAGGGTTTGGGATTTCTCCGATGTCGAAATGACAAAGGTTTGAGATTTCTCCTACGTCGAAATGACAAAGGATTAAAATTTGAAATCTGAAATCAAAAATCTTAAAATGCGTTAAGGATTGCAGTGGAAATCCTTTTTTGTATTTAGAACCTCCTTCGACGGACAGGCAAACTTAGCATGACAAAAAAGATTGCAACGGAAAGCCTGCCCCCGTTGTGGTTAAATTTTTTTTTATACAAGACTTTATACAACGGGGAAACGCCCAAAATTCCATTTCCTAAATTTCGACAATTGCCTTAACTTGCCCGTGAAATGACAAATCCATTCAAATTTGCGGAAATCATCTTGCCATTGGCTTTGCCGGGAACTTTCACTTACGAAATTTCTCCCGTTGATGTTCCTTATTTGAAAGTTGGACAAAGAGTTTCGGTTCCATTTGGTTCCAATAAATTGTACACGGGAATTGTGCATTCTCTTCACAACCAAAAGCCGGAATTGTACAAAACCAAAATGATTGACACCATTCTCGATACCGAACCTTTAGTAACCAAAATTCAAATCAAATTTTGGGAGTGGATGGCCAATTATTATCTATGTTCCTTGGGCGATGTGTACCGAAATGCCTTTCCAACCGCGCTAAAATGGGAAAGTGAAACCTTTGTGAAATTCATCGGAACGATTGAACAAATCCAAGAACATCTTGCCGAGGAAGAATGGATGGTGGTCAATGCCATCAATCAGAAAGGAATTTTGTCTGTCAGCGAAATTGCCAAAATCGTCGAGCGAAAATCAGCGATTCCAGTCATCAAATCTTTGTGGGAAAAGGGAATCATTCATTTGGACGAAGTTTTAAAAGAGAAATATACGCCCAAAGTAGAACGATTTGTTCGAGTAAATCCTGAGCTGAAATCCAACGAAAAGCTTTTCAATGAATCACTCCACAAATTGAAAAATGCAACCAAACAACGAGAAACCATTCTTCAATTAATTGTGGAAGAAGCGCAATCTTCTAAACCGATTAAGATTTCTCAATTTTTGAAAAAGTATGGAGGAACTCATTCCATGATCAATTCGATGGAAGAGAAAGGATTGGTGCAAATTTATGATTTGGAAATTTCTCGAATCGAAGAGGTGAAAAATGACATCATTGATTCAGAAGAATTAAACTTAGAGCAATACAAGGCCCAAAAGCTGATTGAAGAATATTTTGAGGAATCCAAAACGGTACTTTTGCATGGTGTAACCTCTTCGGGCAAAACGGAGATTTACATTAAGTTGATTGAACAAAAAATAGAAGAAGATAAAACCACTTTGTTCTTGCTTCCCGAAATTTCCATTACCTCTCAAATGGTGCAACGAATTCGGAAGCATTTTGGTGACAAAGTTGGGATTTATCATTCGAAATTCAATCAAAATGAACGCGTTGAGTTGTGGAATAATACTTTGAATGACGAATACAAAATCGTCATTGGAGCTCGATCTGCTTTGTTTTTGCCTTTTCAGAATTTAGGATTGGTCATTGTGGATGAAGAACATGAATCGGCCTATAAACAAAGTGATACTAAACCTTTTTTTCATGCGCGTGATATGGCCTTGGTTTTGGGTTCTATGTTTCAAGCCAATATCATTTTAGGCTCGGCAACACCTTCTTTGGAATCTTATCATAATGCCCAAATAGGGAAATATGGCTATGTTCAATTAACGAAACGCTTTACCGATGTAGAATTGCCCAAGATTGAATTAATCGACTTGAAAAGATCAATTCGCAACAAGGAAATGGTGGGCGATGTAAGTCGAACTTTGGAAGAAGCCATTCGTGATACCTTCAAAGAAGGAAAACAGGTGTTGATTTTTCAAAACAGACGTGGTTTTGCGCCAGTTGTGGAATGTATGTCTTGCGGTCACTCGCCTTATTGTCCCAATTGCGATGTTCCCTTGACTTTTCATAAGTTTTCCAATAGGTTGAAATGTCATTATTGCGGACATTCTCAGGGAAGGCCAACTAAATGTTCCAATTGCCAAAGTTTGGAATTGACTACAAAAGGTATCGGGACGGAACAAATCGAGATACAATTGCAATCTTTATTTCCCGACAAGAAAATTGCGCGAATGGATGTAGATGCCATGCGAAAAAAGCATGCTTACGAAAAAACGATTGAGGCATTTGAGCAACAGGAAATCGATATTTTGGTCGGAACCCAAATGGTTGCCAAAGGATTGGATTTTTCCAACATTGGTTTGGTGGGCGTAATTCGTGCCGATTCTTTGTTGAATTTTCCAGATTTTCGTGCACATGAGAAAGCCTTTCAATTGTTGACACAAGTGGCAGGAAGAGCGGGTAGAAGAAAGGAACAAGGAAAAGTATTGATTCAGACCTTTAATCCCGATCATGAAGTTTTGCAAAATGTCACTCGATACGATTACGAAAAAACGGCGAAAGATATTTTATATGAACGTAAGTCCTTTTTGTATCCGCCTTATTTGCGTTTGGTTCAACTTACATTCCGACATGCCAAAGTGGAAAAGGTGGACAAAGTTTCGACGGAATTTGTGCGCTTGCTGAAACCTATGTTTGACGAAAAACATTTGTTGGGTCCGATTGAACCTTCCATTGGGCGAATTCGAAATTTATACATCCGACAAGTATTGATCAAAATTCCAGAAGGAGCCTCTGCAGCAAAGGTCAAAGAATGGATTCAAAAGAGCATTGAAAGTTTGCATACGATTCAAGCCTTTCGGTCAGTTCGGATTGAAATTGATGTTGATCCTTCTTAATCCATAATATTTTGTTTAGGCTGTAACTTTCTGTTCATTTTCCTTACATATAAGTCAAAACCTTTGTAGTTTTGATCTAATGATAAAAATTCGTGATTTAAATAAATCCTATAAGATGGGTGCAAATTCTTTGCATGTTCTGAAAGGGATCAATCTTGATGTGGAAGAAGGAGAATTTGTTGCCATCATGGGCTCTTCAGGATCTGGGAAATCTACCTTGTTGAATATCATCGGAATGTTGGATACACATGATTCTGGATTATATGAATTGGACGGATTCAAGATTGAAAAATTAAACGAAACCAAGGCAGCCAACTACCGAAATAAATTCTTGGGATTTATTTTCCAATCCTATAATTTGATCAATTTCAAAAATGTATTGGAAAACGTTGCCTTGCCTTTGTATTATCAGAAAGTTAGTCGAAACAAACGTTCAGAAATGGCGATGAGTTATTTGGAACGAGTGGGTTTGAAACCGTGGGCACATCATTTACCAAGTGAACTATCAGGAGGACAAAAACAACGTGTAGCCATTGCGCGCGCTTTAGCTGCTCAACCGAAATTATTATTGGCCGATGAGCCAACAGGTGCATTGGATTCTACAACTTCAGCGGAAGTCATGCGTTTGATTCAAGAAATCAACGATGAAGGTAAAACGATTTTGATGGTAACGCACGAAGATGACATCGCCCATATGTGCAAACGGATCATTCGACTAAAAGATGGGGTCATCATGAGTGATGAAAAGATTCAACAAGTTAGGGTTTGATTGTATTAAATTGAAATAAGATAAACATACACCTAGAATATTAAAGAAAGCATAATAAATGTTTGATATAGATCGTTGGCGGGAGATTTGGGCTTCCATTTCAAGTAACAAACTAAGGACATTCCTATCGGGATTTACCATCTCGTTGGCATTGTTTGTCTTTATCGTTTTATTTGGGATGGGGAACGGACTTCAAAACGGTTTTCAACAGGAATTTTTCAAAGCAGGAGCGATGAATATCTATGTCTTTGGAACGCGAACTTCTGAGCCTTTTGGAGGATTTCAAAAAGGTCGTCAAATCGTCTTGGAAAATGATGATTTGGATTATATCTACGAAAATTACAAAGAATCTATCAAATACATCAGTGGAGAATTTGACCAAGCCTTGCCTGTGAAATACGCTGGCGAAGCAGGAAATTATTCCATCAAAGGAACCAATTCCGATTATTTCAATATGATTGATATCGAATTGGTGGAAGGTCGATTTTTTAACGAAAAAGATTTAGCCAACCAAAACAAAACCATCGTCATTGGGACAATGGTGGTCAAAGACATGTTGAAAGGGCAAGAACCGATTGGAAAATTCTTAAACATCGGAACTGGAATGTATGAAATTGTCGGAGTTTTTAGAGAACGTTCTGACAATGATTCTGAAAATCGAATGATTTATGCCCCTATCACGACTTTACAAACCATTTATGCCACACGTGATGTACCGACCATTTCCATTACACCCAATGATGGAATGGCTAATAGTGAAATTGCAGAATTATCTCAAAATATAGTGAGCAATATGAAATCTCGTCATTCGGTAAGTCAAACCGATCAATCGGGAATTCGTGCCTGGGATTCTACACAACAAATGGGAAGTACCAATGATTTTTTTGCGATGCTAACTGTTATTGTGATTTTCATTGGCGGCGGAAGTTTAGTTGCTGGAATTGTGAGTATCGGGAACATCATGGTGTTTAGTGTGAAAGAACGAACCAAAGAAATTGGAATTCGAAAAGCTTTGGGAGCAACTCCTTTTAGCATCATAAGTTTGATCATGCAAGAAGCAATTTCCATTACCTTACTATTTGGAGCGATTGGAATTATTACCGCCACTTTATTGGTTGAAAACATCAATGAAGGATTGGTGGATTATTTTATTTATGATCCAGGAGTAGAAACAAGTTCCTTGATTTTTGCTTGTTTGGTTCTTTTTGTTGCCGGCTTTTTTGCTGGATTTCTTCCTGCGAGGTACGCAGCGAAAATTAAACCCATAGATGCCTTGAGAGACGAATGAGACCTATACTATTTGATAAAGATGCTTGGTCAGAAGTGTATGCTGCGATACGCAAAAATAAGATGCGTACCCTATTGACCATGATTGGCGTGGCTTGGGGTATGTTTTTGTTTGTGGCATTATTGGGTGCTTCCAAGGGAATGCAAAATGGTTTTGATAAAATTTTTGCCAATTCTGCGACCAATAGTTTATTTGTCATGTTGGCCGAAACAACCATTCCCTATAAAGGGTATCAACGTGGACGAATGCTGGAATTGAAAATTGAAGATATTCAGGCCATCAAACAAAAGTTTCCTCAAATCAGAATGATTTCTCCTCGAAGTACAGAAGGAGGAGTATTGGTCAAATATGGAACGAAATATTCCAATTATTCGGTTACAGGAGATGAACCTGCGCAAAACGAAATGTTCAAAAAACCAATTGTCAAAGGTCGTTTCATCAACAACGATGATATGGCACAAGGGAAGAAAGTTTGTGTCATCGGTCAAGAAATTGTGGATGAATTATTTCATGAGAATGTTAATCCGATTGGGGAACGACTGCAAATTGGCAATAGTTCGTATATGGTTGTAGGCGTTTATACACAACCTGCCATGAGTATAGGACGAAACAATGAAATTCATATTCCATTCTCAACCTTTCAACGTGTGTACAATCGTCAAGGTGTTGTGAATTATGCGATTATCAATGCTTATGATGAATATGACATTGTAGAATTTGAACAAGAAGTAAAAGCCTTTTTGAAAGAGCGCAAAAATGTTCATCCAGACGATACTCAAGCCATTGCCGGATTTAATTTAGGAGAAATGATGAACCAATTATTTTCCTTTATGAATGGAATGGAATTATTGGCAATTGTCGTTGGTGCATTGACTTTATTTTCAGGTGTCATTGCGATTTCTAGTATTTTGTTAATTACGGTTTCTGAACGAACCAAAGAATTTGGAATCAGAAGAGCTTTGGGAGCAGTTCCAAATCAAATACGTTCCCAAATTTTGATGGAATCGGTTGTGTTGACGATGATTGCAGGTTTATCGGGGATAGTAGGAGCAACCTTATTGTTATTAATAGTAAATAAAGCGGTAGAAGGTAGTGATGGGAATTTCCCATTTTTAAATGCTTCGGTTGATGTAACAACTTTAGGATTTGCTTTACTTATTATGGTAGTCATGGCAATGATCGCTGGATTGCTTCCTGCACAAAGAGCTATTTCCATTAAACCGATTGATGCCTTGAGAGATGAGTAGGATGTTGGGTGATGGGAGTAGGATGTTGGGAGTTGTGGAGTAGAAAGTAGCATGATGGGAATTGATTTGGCTAAACTTTTGATGCGGTTAATAGAATAAAAATAGGAATGGTAAATCGATTTAGAGTTCGATTTGATATAAAATATTGAAAATGAAAAAAGGATTAAAAATTCTCTTGATTATTGTGTTTATTGCTGCTGTGGCGGGTTCGTTGTTTTATATGTTCAAAACCAGTTCGAAAGAAAACGCGGTTTATGAAACAGCTGAATTAACGGTTCGTGACATTTCCACCAAGGCAGTGGCAACAGGAACTGTTAAACCTCGTGAAGTGATTGAAATCAAACCTAACATTTCGGGTGTCATTACGCAAATTCATGTAAAAGAAGGTGAAACCGTTCAGAATGGAGCGTTGATTGCGACTTTAAAAGTAATTCCAAATGTGGGAAGCTTAAATGCTGCTCAGCAACAAATTAATTCTGCAAAAATCACCTTAAATAATGAACAAATTCAATTCAATCGTACCAAATCATTATTTGATCAAGGAGTTTTGCCTAAGAAAGATTATGATGCAGCTTTGGCAACCTATCAAATGGCGCAACAAAATTTAAAAGCTGCGCAAAACGATTATAAAATTGCCCAAACTGGAATTGCTCCTGGTTTGGAAAAATATGCTACGACCCAAATTCGTGCTACCATTTCAGGGATGATTTTGTCGATTCCCGTTGAAATTGGAAATACGGTTCAAGAAATCAATAATTTCAGTGTAGGAACGACGATTGCTACCATGGCTGATGTCAACCAGATGATTTTCGAAGGAAATGTAGACGAGGCTGACGTTGGAAAACTAAAAGAAGGAATGGCGTTAAAAATTATGATTGGTGCCTTACCTGATGAGAATTTCATTGGGAATCTAAATTATATTTCACCTTCTGGAGTTGAAACCAATGGAATTGTTCAATTTGAAATCAAGGCCGATGTTAATTTGAAAGAAGACGTATTTTTACGTGCAAATTATAGCGCAAATGCTGAAGTAATTTTATCGGAAGTGAACAATGTATTGGCAATTGAGTCGGCACATATCCGCTATGATGATCTAGGAAAACCTTATGTGGAAATATTAAAACCGGGTACAGAAAAATACGATAGTCCTGTCTACCAAAAGAAAATTTTGGAATTAGGTTTATCAGACGGAGTTTATACAGAAGTTAAATCTGGTTTGAAAAAGGATGACAAGGTGAAAATTTTCAATACCGATTTAGAAGAAAAGAAAGGAGGTAGCCCACATGCTAATCGATAATTATCGTTTATAAATAATTGAAAGCCTGAATTCTTAGAATTCGGGCTTTTTGATTTTTGAAGATATTGGTTTCAGAATGTCATTTTAACGCAAAAATTGACTATATTTGATAGTTTGTAATTAGTCTGGTGAGGCAGAATTTTTTACAAAGTTTAATTTAACACAGATAGGAAACATGAAATTATGCAGTATTATATTGCCATTATTTTTGGCAATATCAGCTTTTGGCTATGGTCAAAATGCGAATTATAACCTACCACCTGGATTTTATTTAAAGCCTAATCATCACGTTATTGATTTTTCCTATAAACTTCAAGGAATTCAATTAGAGAAGGAACATTCTATAGACAAGATTCGTGTATTAAAAGATCTTACCGAAGAGGAATTACTTTCAACTTCTAGAGAATATCAACAATATGTTCAGGCTGGACGTGATTTTATAGCTGGTTTGTCTGAAAATGTAAAATCCATATTCACAGAGGCTGAATTATGGTACATCTACGCATTTGATGAGTCATTAAAAATAAGAATCCAAACATTGTAATTTGTAGGTCATGAAAAGAATTTTAATTTTATTTACAATGTTGATTACAGCAATTGTTTGGTCTCAAAATTATCCAATGACTGCTGCCAATCACAATCAAACTTTTGTAACCTGTTCAGGAACTTTTACCGATGATGGAGGTGCTGGTGGTAATTACTCGAATGGAATTAACAATAGAACCATTACATTTTGTACGGCAAATCCTGGGGAATTATTAAGATTTAATTTTACATCGTTTAGTACTGAAAACAATTTTGATGTTTTGGAAGTATTTCAAGGTCCCTTAGCTACGGGGCAACCTGCTGCAATTTATCAAGGTAATTTAACGCCGTTTATTTTTATGTCAAATCAACCTGGTGGATGCGTTACATTTCGCTTCTCATCTGATGGGAGTGTAAATCGTCCAGGATGGTCAGCTGATATTTCATGTGTTGTTCCTTGTACTGCACCAACGGCGGCTTTGGTAGATAATTCTACGTTAGATATTTGTTCATCAGAATCTGTTGCTCCAGGTGATTTAACAGTTCAATTTGATGCTTCAAATTCAGTTTCAAACGATTCCTATTCCATTGTAAAATATGAATGGAATTGGGGAGATGGAACATCCACTACTACAACAACTCCCATTGCCTCGCATACGTTCCCAGACGATCCAGGAATCTATACAGTAATTTTAAAAGTTAGAACCAATAATACAGGTACAGATCCGTTAGGATGTTTGAGTTCCAATACAGCAGTGAGATTAATAAAAGTTTTACCACCACCCAATTTTGGGGGAACAACTACAGGTCCATTGGAAATTTCATGTGGAGAATCGGTGACCTTAGCAGGCGTTGGAAGCTCCCAAATAATTACGCAAGAACCACCTCCAAATGTTGGTAGCGAAATTTCCTTACCAGATGGTAATGGAGTAAGTTACTATTCGTATTTAGATTTAACTGGATATTTCCCTCCAGGAGCTACATTGGAAAATACCTGCTTCCCAGAAATTATGATTGAATTAGAGCACTCATTTGCAGGGGATTTATGGATAGATTTGATCGCTCCTTCTGGTCAACAAGTACGATTGTTTAATGGTTATGGTCCATTTGGATCACAAAAATTTGGATGGTGTGTTAACGGAGCAGATAATTTGCAGCCAGGATGTGTTGCTCCCTATTATATTGTCAATAGCGGTGGTATCAACTGGGGAGATAATGCAGGTTATACCAATACAACTCAGTCTTGCCCAGTTTTTGGAGGTCCATGTGAATCTGGAAATTATTTTTTACAGGGTGCGACTTTTAACTCATCCTCAAGTATGAATTCTCTTATTGGAGCTGAATTAAATGGTGTTTGGGTATTGAAAATTTCAGATGAATGGGCACTTGATGATGGATTTATCAGTAGCTGGTCAATCAGTTTCCCTGGAGATTGTTATACCGATTTGGCAACCGAAACTCCTATTTTATCAGGCGGATATTGGTCTTCAGATGGAAATGGGCCCGATGTTCCTGAGGTTCAAAATGTAACAGATATTGTAATAACACCAATCGGATTAGATCCTTGTCCAGGTGATGCCAATTGTGATGGGAATTTATTGTCTAATACAATTCAAGTAGGACCTTTTAATCAAGCTGGTACCTATACCTATACGTTTACAGTAACAGATGAATTCGGTTGTACTTTTGAAAAAACTGTAGATGTTATTGTTAATGGAATTGAAACAGTTTTAGATGATATTGAAGATGAATATTGTTTAAATGCAGAACCCGATCCTTTGCCTTTAATATCTGCAAATGGTGTTCAAGGTACTTGGAGTCCATCAGAAATTAATACAGGTGCCATTGGAGGGCCTACAGAATATGTATTTACCCCTGATGAAGGACAATGTGCAACAATTGAATCAATTTTTGTTACTATTGTTGATAGGGAAGAGGCATCTTTTACTCCAATTCAATTGGATTATTGTCAATTCGAAGAACCTCAAATTTTACCAAGCACTTCCATTGAAGGTTACACAGGAACTTGGAGCCCTGCTTTAATAGAAACATCAGATTTTGGTGCTACTACCTATACATTTACTCCAGATGATTCATGTGTAGATACATTTGAAATTGTTATCAATATTGAAGAAAAACTTACACCTACTTTTAATGAAATAGGTTTAATTTGTCAAAATACAGAAGCACCAGCATTGCCTCTTCCAAATGAAGCAGGAATTACAGGAACATGGAGTCCCGCTGTAATTGATACGTCTTTACCTCCAGGTGATTATGTGTTTATTTTTACCCCTGATGAAGGTATTTGTGCATTTGAAAAAGAAATTACAATTACAATTACCAATGAATTACCGGTTGAAATCAATGTTCAAGATGAATATTGTCAAGGTGAAACTCCAATGTCTTTGCCAACAACCTTGGATAATGGTGTAACTGGAGTTTGGAGTCCTGCGGTTATTGATACAAACCTTGTGGGAACGACAACTTATACATTTATTCCAGATGGAGGCCAATGTGCTTTGGATACTCCATTTACAGTAACCATTCATCCAGAATTAATCTTAAATGCGATGCCAATTCAAGAAATCTGTGATGAGGATTTTGATGGAATTTTGGAATTTAATTTAACATCCTTAAACGCTGGATTGACCAATGTTGCGGGTGTTAGCTTCCAATATTATGGAAGTTTGGCAGACTTGAACAATAACAATGCAATTCCTCAATCACAATGGACAGAATATCCTTTGACTGGAACATTACCTGCAACCATTTATGTAGTTGGAATCAGTCCAGAAGGTTGTCCTTCAGATCCAATTGCAGTTCAAATTGATGCGCGCGATATTGCCACTCACAATCCTGGTACATATGGTCCAATTGAGTATTGCGCCAATGAAGCCATTGATTTAACCCAATACGAAGGAAATATTTCCAATGCGGCTGTGACATTTACGTATTTTGAAAATTTACAAAATGCCCAAAATGGAGCAGGAGCTATTCAGAATACTACAAATTACAATGCGACAACGACAACTATTTATGTGCGTATTGATCAGGCAGATCGTTGTCCTGCATTTGTGGAAATTACATTGTTCCAATTGCCAACACCAAGCTTAGAATTATCGGAAACTACCATTATTTTATGTTACGAGGATTCTAGAGAAATAACCGCAATGAGTGATGATCCTACGGCCACATTTACGTGGACATTCCCAGATGGAACTATTTTGACAGGAGCAACTCAAACCGTATCAGATGTTGGAAACTATACAGTGATTGCACATAGCGTGGATAATTGTGAAAGTGTTCAAAGTACCCTTACAGTTGCACTGCCTTCGCAGCCTATTATAACGGGAATTGATGCATCGGGAAATTCTATTACAGTCCATGCAAGCAATAATGGAGAAGGTCCAATGGAGTATTCTTTGGATGGAGTTTTTTGGCAATCAAGTCCAATGTTTAGCAACTTGATTCCTGGCGAAACCTATACCATTTATGTTCGATCTAGTGGTTGTATGATTGAAAAACACACAGTTACTTTGATTTTTGTTCCAAATTTCATTTCGCCAAACAATGATGGAATTAATGATACTTGGACCATAAGAGGAATCGAAACATCAGCCAATGCAACTATTAAGATTTTTGATCGATATGGGAAAATTTTCGTGGATCGTAAATTTGATGGAAATTATACGTGGGACGGAAAATACTTAGGAAATAACGTTCCATCGGGTGATTATTGGTATATCATCAATATTCCAGGAGATGGAATTGTGAAAGATCAAAAATTCACCGGTCATGTGTCGGTTAGAAACCAATAAAATATAAATTGAATTCATTTGAATTCAATGAAAAGGATTAAATTTGAGGGACTTGCAAAAGCGAGTCCCTTTTTTAATTAACACACCATGAAGCCACTTACCTTACATCTATTATTTTTCTTTTGGGGTGCAGGACTCTTTGCGCAATTATCGAGTTGTGAAATAGAAACCGTCAACAAAGATTTTGAGCAACCCGATATTCCCCAATCAGGTTGGCCAAGTTTTATCAATGCAAATGACGTAGATGGATGGGGAACTACTGCTACAGATAATATCATTGAATTTTGGCCTCATTCGACCAATGGAGGAGGAACCAATGCTTATTCGGGAGATCAATACATTGAATTGAATGGAAACGAACAAGCAGGTGTTTATCAGGATTTCGAAACGAATTTAGCAGGTGTAGTATTTAACTTTTCCTTTGCGCATAGAGGAAGAATGGGACTTGACGTTTGCCGAGTCTTGGCAGGTCCTCCAGGTGGCCCTTATACCGAAATTGGTCAATATTCAGCGGATAATACTGCTTGGATTGTTCATTCGGGAAATTATACAGTTCCGACTGGACAACCTTTTACCCGTTTTATATTTGAAGCGGTTTCAACTGCCACAGGTGATCCTACAGTTGGAAATTTTTTGGACGCGATTGATTTTAAATCCAATTTTGGTTTGGCAACTCCCTCTTTAATTGGTTTGTTTTGTGAAGATAATGTTGCTGACGAAATAGAATCTATTGGGATTGGAACTTGGTCCATTGATCCTGGAAATCCTTCTCCTACCGTTATAAATGACATAACCTCAAATACTCCTATCATTACAGGATTTTTGGCAACAGGAAATTACAATTATACTTGGTCCAACGGAATTTGTGAAGCAGAATTGACCATTTATTACAACAATGACCAAATTCCCGTACTCAATCAAGAACTGAACGATTCATTTTGTGACAATGACAACTTAATTGATTTAACTCAATACAATCCTCAATTCTCAACGGAAGTAGGAGTAAATTTTCGCTATTATGAAGATATAGCGGATGCTGAAATGGGCAACGCAAATTTTATTGTGGATCCAATTAATTATCTCTTAACTCAATCTCGTACATTGTTTGTAAGAATCGATAAAACCAATTTTTGCTCTAATGTTTTGGAATTGAATTTGGTTTTAAACGAAGCGCCAATAGCCGAAAATCCGGTGAGTTTGGATCCGAAATGTGACGAAGATGGAGATGGTTTGGTGGAATTTGACCTAGACGAAGCCATTCCACTTCTTGTTTTGAATCCAAATGACCCTTTAACCTATACCTATCATTTGAGTCAGACAGATGCAGAATCTGGAACCAATCCACAAGGATCTATTGTGATGATTCCTTCAGGAAATTCCCAAACCTATTGGGTGGTGATATCAGATGGAACTTGTGAAACGATTTCTACGATTATTGTTACCGCCAATGAAGGAGTGGAAAATGTGACCAATCAAGTAGATTTAAATCCAAAAATTCTTTGTGATGAAGATTTTGATGAATCTATTACGGTGGATTTGAGTCAATGGAATTCGGAACTGATAGCAGTTAGTACAGGAATTCAATTTGCTTATTATGAATCGGAATTGGAAGCTATAAATGGAACCAATCCAATTTTGAACTTTTCCAATTATCCGATCACAGAAAATCTCACAACGATTTGGATTGTTCTAACCAATGTGCAAGGATGTCGTGAAATTCGTTTCGTTCAATATCAAATAGGAGAAAAAGTTCCTGTAAACGATACAATTTTTGAGTTAGAAAGTATTTGTTTGTTATTTGAATCAACAGTCAATCTCACGGAAGCTGAATCGCAATTTTCACCAGAATCCAATGTTCAGTATTCCTATTATACCAATCTAGTTTCTGCTGAAGCAGGCGGAAATGATTTTATAGCCAATCCAACAAATTACCCGATTTCCGCAGATGGTTCGGTTTATGTACGATTGGAAAAAGATGGATTTTGTCCAGAAATCATTCAATTGAATTATGGTATTGGAGAAGATGTTCCTCATTCGATCCCAACTGGGATTCCAGGAATTTGTGAAGGGGATTCCTTGGATTTAACAACAGTTCAAATTCAAATATCTTCAGATCCAAATGTTCAATATACGTATTTCGAATCTGAAAATGATGCTTTACAAAATCAGAATGCACTAGCAGATCCAACCCATTACACATCCAATTCCAGTCAAAATACGGTTTACGTTCGAGTAGAATTAAGTGGTTTTTGTCCGGTGATTCTCTCTTTTGATTTTGAAGTACATCCGCTACCCCTAAATCCTATCGCATCTGTACCTACTTTATGCAATGGGAATGAAGTTATTTTGGATGCAGGTCAAGAATTTCCAGAAAGTCATTATGTTTGGACTTGGGAAGGTGGAAGTTCTACAGGATCACAACTTTTGGTTACCGCTCCAGGTTTTTATGAGTTAAGTATTACTTCCAACGAAAACTGTACCTCTACGTTTATCTATGAGTTGGTTCAGCCTTTGCCGCCCGTTATCACCAACATCGTATATGGAGCCAATTATTTCATTGTGGAGACCTCAGGAAATGGTTCGTCCTTAGAATTTTCTTTGGATGGAGTTTTTTGGCAATCCAATCCAAGGTTTGATAACTTAGTTCCAGGTGAGGAGTATACTTTATATGTTAGAGAAAGAGGTTGTGAGCCAATCACTAAGAATGTTTCTTTACCTTTTATTCCCAATTTTATTTCGCCCAATAATGATGGTATAAATGATGTTTGGACTATAAGAGGATTTGCTACTTCTTTTGATTGTAGTGTTAAAATATTTGACCGTTATGGAAAAATATTTGTAGATTCGAAACCACAAACGCTAAATGCTTATTTTTGGAATGGTAAATACAAAGGTGAAGCTGTTCCTAGTGGAGATTATTGGTACATTATCACAGCAAAAGATGAAAATGATATCACCATAAAATATATAGGACACTTAAGCGTTAGAAATAGATAGGTATACACATGAGAAAAATTTTATTAACGACTATCATTGCATTTTGTTCGTTACAAGTAATGGCACAAGAGGGACTGCCATTTTACAAACATTATCTGGTAAGTGACAAATATTTGATAAATCCATCCTATGCTGGGGTAAATCCTGAAATTTTAAGCGTTACGGGGACCTACCGTAATCAATGGGCTGATTTGCCTGAAAGTCCCAATACGCAAACATTGTCTGCTCACGCTACCGTTGTAGATCGTTTGGCTTTTGGGGTTTATTTGTTCAATGATCAGAATGGTTTGTCTAGTTTACGTGGTGCCAATATTTCTGCTGCTTATCATATTCCGATTAATTCGAATCGTGATATGAGAGACAATGAAGCTGAAGATATTTTCTCATTTGGTTTATCGTATAATTTCTTTCAGCAACATTTAGATTTAGATAAAATTCAGGTATCCAATCCCAATGATCCATTATTGGTTGATGATTCCTATAACTTGAACCATTTCAATGTGGGGGTTTCCTTTAAATATGCAGGTGCTTTTGGAGGTGTTTCCATTTTGGATATTCCGTTGGTAGAGAATGAAGCGATTGCCAATGGGATTGAACCATTGCCAACTTGGTATTACTTCTTGTTGGGGTACCAAGTGTACTTGACCGATGGAATCCGTTTGGAACCTTCAGTTGTAATGAACTTAAATTCCAACTCTGAACGTCAATTTGATTTGAACTTGATGGGGCATTTTGGATTTGGAGATAGAGAACAAGGATTGGATTTAGGAGTGTCGTATCGTCAAGATATAGACAAAAACGGTTCTCAAGGTTTGAGTATTTCGCCTGTTATGAAATTGAAAATTGGTCAATTGAAAATGGGAATGTCTTATGATATTGGATTGTCTGATATTGCTAAGGAAGCTGGAAACGGAATCCTATTTAGTTTAGGATATGATTTTGGAAATCCTTTTAATCCAGATTTTAGATAAGAATAATACATACTTATATAGAGAAATCACCTTTAACGAGGTGATTTTTTTGTTTCTAAACTTTCCTCTAAATTTTTTTTAAAAAATATTATTTCCTCAATTCCTTTCTGACAGCGGTATCAAGTAATGGATAATAAAATTTTGTACCCAATACTAAAAATATATAGGTACTTTGTTTTGCATAATACTATATTTATTATATATTTGCTGTATCAAAATGGATATTGAGATGGATATAGAAAAAACGAAAACGCAAATGAGAAAAGGCATACTTGAGTATTGCATTCTCAGTATCATCAAAAGAGGTGGAGATGCGTATGCTTCTGATATCATCGATGAATTAAAAAAATCGGAAATGATTGTTGTGGAAGGAACGCTTTATCCTCTTTTGACAAGATTAAAAAATGATAACCTTTTGACCTATCGTTGGGAGGAGTCAACATCGGGACCTCCGAGAAAGTATTACACCTTAACAGAGGGAGGAGAGAAATTTTTAGAAGAATTGGCTGAAACTTGGAAGCAATTGCAAGACGCAGTAAACAAAGTAACAATAGAAACAAATCAACATGGATAAGACGAT
Organism: Moheibacter stercoris; assembly: GCF_040545805.1. Lineage (NCBI taxonomy): Bacteria > Pseudomonadati > Bacteroidota > Flavobacteriia > Flavobacteriales > Weeksellaceae > Moheibacter > Moheibacter stercoris. The sequence continues at coordinate 119,736 of NZ_JBEPMO010000003.1, read as the reverse complement.
ATCAATCAGTTTAGGCGGATTTTCATTTATCGTAGATGATCGCGCTTTTTTCAAATTAAAAAATTATTTGGACGAAATTCGCCATTCACTTCACGGAATGGAAGGAACTGAAGACATTTTAGCCGATGTAGAAGTTAGAATTGCGGAATTATTCAAAGAAAGATTAGGAGCTAGAGAAGTAGTTAACGAACAAGATGTTGATCATATTGTTGGAATTATGGGACGCCCAGAGCAATATGTAGATGCTGATAATGATGATGCCCAAACTACTTATCAATCTAAGGCTAAAGCTTCTCAAAATTATTCTTCTGCCAACGACCGTGTTAAAAAGAAATTATACCGCGATCCAGATGATAAAGTGATTGCAGGAGTTTTATCGGGATTGGCTCATTATTTAGGAGTAGAAACTTGGGTAACACGTGTTATCTTCATCATCTTGATGTTTTCAGATATGTTCATTTCCTTAACAAGTATATCAGTAATTAGCTATATCGTCCTTTGGATCATTCTTCCAAAGGCCGATACGGCTTCTCAGAAGTATGAAATGTTTGGTCAGGCGGGTGATTTTGAAACCATAAAAAAAAATGCCAATCAAGCTGCAGCTGAAATGAAAGGAATGGCCAAAGACGCTTCCAGTAATTTTGGTCGAATTCTTCAGATTATTCTTAAAATAATTTTGGTGTTCTTTGGCGTGATGCTAATTGTGACAGGAATTAGTATGATTGTGGGAACAATTGCTGTATTCATCATGTCTGCTACCGATATTCCAATGCAGTTCTTTGGTTATTTTGTGGATTATCCATGGCAAGATTGGGCGACCAAAATCACCACCTTCATTTTGATGGCTGTACCAGGGATTTTATTGATACTATTTGGTGTTCGTTTGATTTCGGATCGCATCAAAATCAATAAAACATTTGTGATTGGGTCTATTGTTCTTTGGTTTATCGCATTGTTTGCGGGTGCTGTTATTGTTGGTTCATTGTTCAGCAATTATACAAGAAACGTTGAATTTGCCGAGAAGAAATCTTTCACCGTGAATCAAGATACGATTATAGTAGCTTTTGATCAATACAAAGAATTCAACGATCGGAAAATGAATTGGAGATTTGTAGATGATATGGGCGGATTTTTGGAATTTGATGGAAAATTATACCGTGAGATTTCAGATGATATCGAATTGAGAGTTTCTCCAGATAACCAAGTGCATGTTGAAGTATTCTATTATTCAAAAGGTAAAAACATGGACGATGCACGCAAGTATGCAGACGATATTCAATACAATTACCAAATGAACGCAAGTGGACAATTGATATTGGACAAATATTTAACCTTGCCAAAAGATTCGAAATTCAGAGATCAAAAAGCAACGATTGTTGTGTATTTACCAAAAGGGAAAACATTGTATACCAAAAATGTGGACGATGTAGAGGTGCAAGATGATTTAGGTGGATACATCAATTATTATGATGGAGAAAATAAATATTTTAACTTTGTTAACTCGGAAATTCAATGTACGAATTGTTTCGATGAAAATGATGTGAAGTATGGAAGAGGTTATGAAAGTGGAGCCAATATTCAAATTGGAACAGGCGATACAGCAGATATCAACATTGATTCAAATGGAATCAATATTCAAGATGGAAAGGATAAAGTTATAATCAATAAAAATCAAATAAAAATTTCTGATGGTACAGATTCTCTTAACATTAACATCTCTGGTAATTGATTTGGTATTGACCTTGATTAGTTAACCATAAAATTAGAACTCAGGAAACTGGTATATAAAAGTTGGATGTTGCATTCCAACTTTTTTTTATGTCTTATCTTTGGGAGCAATCTCAAGAAATTCGAATGAAAAAAACAATCGGAAAACTTTTTTATAAACTGATGGGCTGGAAACTCGACGGTACAGTTCCTGTCGACAATATTTCCAAATGCGTTTTGGTTGCAGCTCCACATACCACCAATTGGGACTTTTTCTATACCATTTTTGCTTTTTGGGATTTAGGAATTCCGCTTAAGTTTTTCATTAAAGATAGCTGGACCAAACCTTGGTATGGCTTTCTTATCAAAAATTTAGGAGGTATTGGCATCAATCGACAACAACGTTCCAATATGGTGGATTATGCTGCAGATTTATTGAAAAACAATGATAATTTGTATATGCTCAACACGCCAGAAGGTTCAAGATCAAGAGCCGAAAAATGGAAAACTGGATTTTATTATATTGCCAAAGAAGCCAAGGTTCCAATCGTTTTGGCTTATTGTGATTATGAAAAGAAAATGGCGGGAATTGGAAAAGTAATTCCAATCGAAAACAAAACCAAAGAAGAAATTTTGATTGAAATTGAAGATTTCTACCGAAATGTGAAAGGGAAATTCCCAGAAAATTATAACCCTAAAATATTTTAAACGAAATGGATAAGGAAGCATTTTTAAAGCGTTTGAACGAAATGAACAAAAATACATTGATGGAAACCTTGGACATTCGTTTTACAGATTCTGGCGAAAACTTTATGGTTGCGACCATGCCTGTAACGCCCAAAGTTCATCAGCCTTATGGGATTTTGCATGGTGGTGCAAGCATCGCTTTGGCTGAAACCGTAGGAAGCGTTTTGTCTGCAACTTCCATCGATACGACAAAGTTTAAATCGGTAGGAATGCAGATGACAGCCAATCATCTTCGTCCAAAACGTGAAGGATTGATCACTGCCAGAGCTGAATTTGTCAAAAAGGGTAAAACCGTTCATTTGGTAAAGATTGAAATCAAAGACGAGGAAGGGGAAGTGATTTCCTATTGTCATTTGACGAATTCGATAGTTTCCAATCATTATGTTTAAAATCTATGTTGAACATTAGTTTTCATTCGAAATTAAACGAAGCTGTAAAACAAAATCTCGCGTTTTGTTTGATTCGAAAACCCAATGAAGTAGTGATTGAATTATTTGTTCAAGATCATTCATCTAAAAACAAAGTTTTGATGCATTCTTTTGATTCCAAAATGGAAAAATGGATTGCTGATGAGAATCCGATTTCCATTCATCAAAAGGAATTTGATTTTGAATCGAAATTAAAATTCCCAAAAGCGAAAAAAATTCATCCGAAAACGGAGCAAGAATACCAAGAATTAATTCAACAAACTATAGAAGATATTCAAAATTCGGAACTGAAAAAGGTTGTCATTAGCCGTAAAAAACAAGTCGAGAACTTTAGGATTTCCATTTTTGAAACCTATCGAAACTTGTTGAAAAACCATCCCAATGCTTTGGTGTTTTTATGGCAGAATCCAAATGAAGAAACTTGGATAGGTGCAACGCCAGAACTGTTGTTGAGTCAAGAAAGTAACAAAGTGAAAACGGTTTCATTGGCAGGAACGAAACTTCCAGAAGCCGATTGGACCGAAAAAGAATTGGAAGAACAACAAATTGTCACGGACTTCATTGTGACTAACTTTCGAGGATTAGGTAATTTAGAAGTGAAAGGGCCAGAAACTATACAAGCAGGGAAATTTCACCATTTAAAAACCTATATATCGGCTGAGGTTTCAGATAATTTTTCCTTGAAGAATTTATTGAAAGAAATGCATCCAACTCCTGCACTTTGTGGTATGCCTAAACAAGATGCGTTTGAGTATATTCTTCAAAATGAAGGATATGATCGTGAATTTTATTCTGGTTATATTGGCATTGAACAAGCAGATTCCAAACAATATTTTGTGAATCTTCGAAGTGCCCAAATTTTTGAAGATAAAATTTGGATCTATGTTGGCGGTGGAATTACGGCCGAAAGCAATCCGGAAAAAGAATGGATGGAAACCGAATTGAAATCGGGAACCATCCTCAATTCCTTGGTATAATTAGTCCTTGTCTTTTATTTCGGCATATAATTTTCGGATCATCCCATCTGAAATTCCAATTTTTGGAACGTAAATCTTTTTCGCACGAGACCATTTCATGACTTTCGTATAGATTTCCAATGCATATTCCACAACGTCGGCGCGGTCAGGTTTCATGTTCAATTCTTGCAAACGTTCTTCATAAGACATATTGCGGATGACTTTATAACGACTTCTTAAATAGGCGCCTTTCAAAGGTTTTCCTAATTGTACACCCGAATATTTGTACACATGGTTAATGTTTCCACCAGAACCAATCAGATCAACTTCGTATTGGCGAATGTTTTCCTCAATCCATTTTTTCATTTCAGGATATACAGATTTTTCCACTCTGCCTTCTAACAATCTTACGGTTCCAATTTCAAAGGATTTAGACAATTTTACTTCTCCATTGGTAATCAAGGTTAGTTCCGTGCTTCCTCCACCCACATCAACATAAAGATAATTGTTGTCGTCCAAAATGAAACTTTGCAATTCGGTCGCGAAAATCAATTCTGCTTCGGTATTTCCACTGATGATTTCAATTTCAATCCCTGAGGATTTTTTAATTTTTTTGACAATTTCGCTTCCGTTTGTTGCTTCACGCATGGCAGAAGTTGCGTAAGCATTGTAATGTTCGACACCATAAATGTCCATCATCAATTGATAGGCTTTCATGGCATCTACAAGCCTTGATGCATTTTTATCGGATATTTTTTTTTCGATAAAAACATCTTCACCAAGACGAATCGGCATTCTGACGATACTGGTTTTATTAAAAACGGGTTTCATTCCTGGAATTTCGTAGACATAATTGATCAGTAGTCTCATGGCATTGGAACCAATATCAATCGCTGCTAATTTTCTAATCTTCATTTCTTTACAAGTGTGTATGCTATTGTTATACTTTTATTTGAAATTATTTTGGGTTTCTTTTGCCTGATTTAGATCGTATAAATAATCATACGTGACAAATTGTGATCGAAGAGCTGGTTTGTTATTTACGCGATAAGTTAAGCTCTGTTCAGCATCATGAATTCTTCCTTTTACATTGTCATTGAAACTAATTTCAAAGGTATCCATCACCAATTTTTTTAGTTCTTCATTGTATATAGGACAAGCGACTTCGACACGTGCATCTAAATTTCGTTCCATCATATCGGCAGAAGAAATGAAAACGCGATCATTTCCACCATTGGCAAACCAATAGATTCTAGGATGTTCCAAAAATTTATCGATCACACTTATGGATTCAATGTTTTCGGACAAACCTGGAATTCCAGGAATTAAAGAATGAATTCCTCGAACGACCAATCGAACTTTAACTCCTTCTTGAGAGGCTTTGTACAACATATCAATAATGATCTTGTCGCTTAAACTATTTAATTTTAAGTTAATACCTGATGGAAGTCCTTTTTTATGATTCTTGATCTCTTTTTTGATGAATTTGATGATTTTTTTACGGGTATGCAAAGGAGAAACCAATAAATGATCATAATTCTGGGTGAGGTAATTGGCATTGAAAAAACGAAATACTTGTTCAATTTCTTTCGTAATTTCAGGATGAGACGTCAATAAAGTATAGTCCGTATAGACTTTAGCCGTTCCAGAGTGGAAGTTTCCGGTACTGATAAAAGCATATTGCGTTGCCAAATTACCCTTTGGTTTTCGCTCGATGTAGCCAATTTTACTATGAACCTTCAATCCAGGAACCCCAAAAATTACATTAACACCAGCATCCTGTAGACGTTTGGACCATTTTACGTTGTTGGCCTCATCAAATCTTGCACGAAGTTCCAATACAGCCGTTACTTCTTTACCATTTCTAGCTGCGTTGATCAAAGCGCTCATCACTTGGGATTCTGATGCAACTCGATAAATGGTTATTTTAATTTTGGTAACATAAGGATCGATGGCTGCTTCACGTAAAAACTTCAAGAATACCGAATAATCATGGTAAGGAGCTACGATCATATGATCTTCCAAAGATATAGCCTCAAAATAGGTTCTGTATTTTTGGAAACTGTGTTGAACGATTGGCGTTATATTTTCATATTCCAAATCACTTCTTCCCATATTGGGGAACTTCATCAAATCTCGTTTGTTGTGGTATTTTCCACCTGCATTGATGCTATCATAATCGTCAATGCTTAATTTGTAAAGTAAGAACTCCAAAGTATCTTGTGCTAATTCTCGGTCGTATACTAGTCGTACAGGTTCCCCTTTACGTCTTCCTTCCAAACTTTTGGCAACTTTTTCTAGTAGACTGTTTTCTAAATCGGTATCCATATCCAATTCCGAATCTCTGGTGATTTTGATGGAATGTGCCTCAATATGGTCAAAATCAAAAACTTTGAAGATTTCACCCAAATGATAACGAACGATATCCTCTAAATACATCACATATTGTCTTTCATCAATTTTGGGTAATAAGACAAAACGAGGAAAAATATGGGTGGGGATGTCTATCAAAGCATATTTGGATTCGTCATAATGCTGAAATTTCACCGCTAGATAAAATGCTCCATCACGAATTGCTGGAGTCTTCAGCTCTTTTTCCAAAATGTATACCCCAATGGAATGACTCAATTCTGAGGTATAATAGTTGGTGACAAATTCTATGTATTCATTTGGAATATTTTTATCATCGATGAAATAGATATTATTTTCTTCTAAATCCAACAAGATTTGATCGTAGAGCGCATCATAGTCGGCACGTTGAATGGCGACCAAATCATTGATTTCCTCGATTAAATCTTCGTCTGTTTGGTTTTCAATAATGTTTCGATATCCGCGACTTTTCAATTGGATGGATCGCAATAGGGCCGAATAGCGAACCGAATAAAATTCATCCAAATTATTGGAATAAATTCCAAGAAATCTCAATTTTTCCAAAAGTGGAACATTGGGATCTTTCACTTCTTGCAACACGCGGGCATTAAATTTAAGCCAACTTATTTCTCGATTTACATAAATCTGATTCACAGTTCTTTAGGTTTTATGATTGTTTGTGTAGTTCCTTTTTCAATTCCTTGCCAATTGGGAGAATCAAAGCTGATTATCGCAGCACCCGAAGTTGGGAGATTTTCCAAATAGCGATTTCCCATACGGTTGACAAATTCTGTGAAGGCTTCATTGTGACCAAATACGATGGCCGTTTGATGCTCATCTGGGATATTTTTAATTTGTTTTAATAAATCAAAAAATGAAAATGTGTACAAATTTTCATTAATGTGTATCATTGGTTTTTCTGGAAAATAGGTTGCCGTAATTTCTGCCGTTTTATTTGCGCGCACTGCTGGGCTAGATTGCCAAAATTCAATGTCAAAATCGAGGATTGACTTGAGGTGTTTTGCCGTTTTATGCGTTCTTTCGATTCCAATTTGTTCCAAATCTCTCAATTGGTCCTTCACACCAAGATCCCATCTGCTTTTGGCGTGTCTGAATAAAATCAACTTTTTCATACGGATTGGCTTTGTAAGTTAGCAATGCTATCTAAAATACTATTTGCGATAAACTCTATTTTTTGTTCATCCAAATTCAAAGAAAGAGGAAGAGTTATGGTTCTTTTCAAGATTTCGTCAGACTTTGAAAAATCCTGATTGGCATAATCTGGAAGTAAATTTCGTTGCTCTTTGTACAAAGTTGTATCGTTTTTCACATCAAAAAAGTGGTTCCATTGTCGTATATAGTGCCAATTGTTGTCAAACCAATAGGCCGAAGCAATGCCGTTTTGCTTCAACTCAGACGAAACTTTTTTGGCAATTTCCTCTGAATTGAAAAATAAGGTCAAAAAGGATGCATTATCTCCATTTTCATCAATAATTCGACGAAATTGAATATCTTGATGGTGCATCAATTTGTTTTTTAGAGCTGATTTGATTTCTCTTTGTTTGCTAAGAATTTGATCTAATTTTTCCCATTGTCCTAAACCGACAGCGGCATGTAGTTCAGAAATTCTGAAGTTTAAACCTGTGACAGGATGTTTTTCTGCACCACGATCTTTGCCAATATGATCATGACCATGATCGGAATATTGGTGGCAGAATTCATACAAATCTTCTTGATTGGTTAAAATTGCACCTCCTTCACCACAGGTTATAGTTTTGACAAAATCAAACGAAAAGCAACCTATCGTACCCATTGTTCCCAGATATTCATTGCCAATTTTTGCTCCAATGGCTTGGCAAGCATCTTCTAGAACATAGAGTTGATGCTTTTGAGCTATAGTAAGTATCGCATGCATATCGGCCATTGCACCACACATATGAACAGGCATGATGGCTTTTGTACGAGGTGTTATGGCTTTTTCTACTTCATTTGGATCCATCGTCAAGGTATCGTCTATGTCTACCAAAATGGGAATGGCTCCTGTAAATAAAACCGCTTCAAAACTCGCAACGAATGTGAAACTTGGCATGATGATTTCATCTCCCGCTCCAATATTTAAAGATTTGATAGCTGTAATTAGGGCAGTTGTTCCACTACTTACTAGGTGTACGTATTGAGATTTTATTTTGTCAGCAATAGCCTTTTCAAATTCTGCCGCTTTCCAATGTTGGTTTCTTAATCCATCAAAATTATAACGCATTAAAATTCCAGTATCTAAAACCTCATTGAGGTGTTTTTTCTCTTCTTCTCCAAAAATTTCAAATCCAGGCATGTGAATGTATAGCTTTGAAACAAAGATAGGAATTCATGTCAATTTAGTGGCTGGATTGGGCTTGAAATAAATGAAAAAGAGGTCAATTTTTCATTGGCCTCTTTTTCTTAGTCAGAAGACTAGAATCTTTCACTGAGAAATGTTTCTACACGTAGTTGTTAGGGACAATAGAAACAAATTTTAGGTAATTAGGTTAGTTAGGTTAGGCATATAATATTTTTTAGTAAAAGAGGAGAGATTAAATAAATAGTATTTAATTGAAAAAGTTATGGTCATTTTAACAGCTAAATTCTGTATCTTCTGTTGCTATCATCTCGTCAAGTAAACTTGTGGATGAATTACAAATATACTATTTTGGTAGACTAATGTTTATTTTTCTAAGTTACAATTCTGTTACAATGTAATGAATTGATTAGTAGTGGATTATAATCTCATGTGGTAGCTTGGGTACTAGGGAGTTGACTCGATGGTTTTTAAAAATTCGGTCGGACTCATCTCTTTTTCAAGATCAAACTTTTTACGCATCCTATGCCAAGTTACCCGTATGGATGAGTCAGAAATACCCAATGCAGAAGCGATTTCATTTTGTTGTAAATTTAATTTTACTAAGCATATAAACCGTAATTCTGCCTCGGAAATAGTTGGATATTTTTGTTTAATGTTTTGAATACAATTCGGATGTACTTTCGAAAATAATCGTTTGAAATTTTCCCAATCATCCTTGGTTAAGATGGTTAGATCTTGTAATTCAGGAATTGATTCTTTGGGTGTGGCATGAACAATTGAAAATTTCTCCAATATAGATTGATTATGTTTCAATTTGTTCTTAAAAATTTGCAATTGTTTTTTTGCCTCTGAGATTTCGTGTTGACTTTGAATTAGTTTGAGCTCTGAAATCTCATGTTTTTTTTCTAGGTTTAAAATTTTCAATTTTTGTTTGAAAACATTTCGCTTGTAAAAATAATAGAGGACAAGGATCAGAATCAAAATTCCTATTAAGAAGAAATTGCGTGTATTTCTTTGTTTGGCCAGTATTTTTTCTGCTTCAGAAATAAGATTGACTAAGTTTTCATGTTGAAGTTTTTGTTGGATAGTTTGATGTTTCGCATCACTAGTTTTTTTTGATAATCGGTGTAGTGCAAGATGTTTTTGGTTGTTATAATAATAAACAGAATCGTATTTAGAGGTATGTTGGTATAGTTTTTCTAAACTTTTACTGGCTTCAATAATTTGATGGTCTGATTTTGATTTCACACCATTTAAAAAAGCATTCCTTCGAAATCCTATGGCTTCTTTGTAATTCTTGGTGTTTTCATGTAATAACCCCAACTTATTTTGAACTTTCGCTACATCTTGAAATTGTTTAAATTTTTGACTCGTGGATAAATTTTGAAACAATAAAGTTTCAGCTTCTTGAATTTCACCTTTTCTAAGGTAATATTGTCCAATTCCACCATCGGCAATTCCATTCCATAGAACCACAAAGTCTTTGTCAAAAACTTCAAATCCTTCTTGATACTTGGCGAAATTTTTCTGATAATGATCGAGTATTTTTTGGATGCTCTGGTAATAATACAGACTACTATCCTGTTTTTGCATACGATCATAAAGAGTGCCCAATAAATCTTGTGATAAGATGTGGATTTTTAAATTGGTTTCTGGATTGGGTAAATTTTCCAAACAATTTCGTGTATGTGCGATAGCATCTGGGAATTGTTCAATTGTATAATAGCTTAAACCGGTAAGATATTGATACAAATACAATTTGGGAAAATAGTTTTCACCTATTTGAGATTGAATTTCAATCGCTTTGGTTAAATAAAATAGGTTATTGTCAATGGATTCGATATTTCGATCTGCGTAAAGAGTATAAAGTTCTGATAGTAATTGGTTGTCCTTTAAGATCAAGGCGTATTTGAATAATTGTGTAATTTGCTCCTTTGGTTTCCAGTGGGAAGGATGATTTAATTTCATATCCCCAATGATTTCATACATTTTAATTCGAATTTTTAGACGATCTGAGGGATTTTTGTTTATATAATTATGAAGTTCAGCCATTCTTGTTCGAAACTTAGCAGGAACGAAATGATTGGTCAAGTCCGAATAAGTTTTTTGAGCTTCTAGGGTTTGAAGCACGCCTCTAACTTCCCAACTTTTTATCAACTCTTCTGTGGTGAAGTTTTGAGAATAAATCGTAGTTGTAAAGGCCAATAAGCCAAACAAGATGGATAGAAATTTATTCACAATATGATGCTATTTGAACATTCAATGTTTAAGTTGATCTAGTTGAAATTCAGAATCATAGCGAATTTGTATTTCAAATATACATATAGTTGATGGTTCTACGAAATTTCGGATAATTTTTAGATTGAGGTTAAATTGAATTGATAATCAAGGAGAAAAACGTAAAAATATTGATGATCTACTTGTATAGGAAAAATTAATTTGTAATTTTGCAGTCCCAAAAATTGGGGTTAAACATATTTTATAGTATGCCAACAATACAACAATTAGTAAGAAAAGGAAGAACAAAACTAGCCAAGAAGAGTAAATCGGCTGCTTTGGAATCTTGTCCTCAACGTCGCGGTGTATGTACACGTGTGTACACGACTACTCCTAAGAAACCTAACTCTGCAATGCGTAAAGTAGCGCGTGTTAGATTATCAAACGGAAAAGAAGTCAACGCTTACATCGGAGGTGAAGGTCACAATTTGCAAGAGCACTCGATAGTATTGGTTAGAGGAGGAAGGGTAAAAGATTTACCTGGTGTACGTTACCACATCGTTCGTGGTGCGTTGGATACAGCTGGTGTTAACAAGAGAACTCAGCGTAGAAGTAAGTATGGTGCAAAACGCCCAAAAGAAGCTAAAAAATAAAAACTTTGAGAAATGAGAAAGACAAAAGCTAAAAAAAGACCGTTACTTCCAGATCCAAAGTTTAATGATCAATTGGTAACACGTTTTGTGAACAACATGATGTACGATGGTAAAAAAAGTATTGCATTCAATATTTTTTATGACGCATTGGACATTGTTGATAAAAGAAAAGAAGATGCTGAGAAATCAGCTTTAGATATTTGGAAAGAAGCGTTGTCAAACGTTATGCCACACGTTGAGGTTCGCTCTCGTCGTGTTGGTGGTTCTACTTTCCAAATTCCAATGGAGATCCGTCCAGATAGAAAAATTGCTACGGCAATGAAATGGTTAATTCTATATGCTCGTAAGCGTAACGAGAAATCAATGGCTCAGAAATTGGCTGGAGAAATTATCGCTGCTGCAAAAGAAGAAGGTGCTGCCGTTAAAAAACGTCAGGATACGCATAAGATGGCTGAAGCAAACAAAGCATTCTCACACTTTAGAGTATAATTAAGATGGCAAGAGATTTAAAATATACAAGAAATATTGGTATTGCAGCTCACATTGATGCTGGTAAGACCACTACTACAGAACGTATCTTATTCTATTCAGGTAAGAACCACAAGTTAGGAGAAACTCACGAAGGTTCTGCTACAACTGACTGGATGGAGCAAGAAGCAGAAAGAGGGATTACCATTACTTCTGCGGCTGTTACTGTAAACTGGAAATTCCCAACTGAACAAGGGAAACCACTTCCAGATGCTAAAGATTATCATTTCAACATCATCGATACTCCGGGCCACGTTGACTTTACCGTTGAGGTAAACCGTTCATTACGTGTTTTGGATGGATTGGTGTTTTTATTCTCTGCCGTTGACGGTGTAGAACCTCAGTCTGAAACCAACTGGAGATTGGCTGACAACTACAAAGTTCCACGTATGGGATTTGTCAACAAAATGGACCGTCAAGGTTCTGACTTCTTGAAAGTTTGTCAACAAGTAAAAGATATGTTGGGTTCAAATGCTGTGCCTATCGTATTGCCAATTGGTGATGAAGCTGACTTCAAAGGAGTAGTAGATTTGATTAAAAACCGTGCAATTGTATGGCACGATGAAAACCACGGTTCTACATTTGACGTTGTAGAAATTCCAGAATCAATGAAAGACGAGGTAAAACAATTCCGCGGTCAATTAATTGAAGAAATTGCTGGATACGACGAGAACTTGTTGGAAAAATATATGGAGGACGAAAACTCTATTACGGAAGAAGAAATCCACACTGCATTACGTGCAGCTACATTGGATATGTCAATCATCCCAATGACTTGTGGATCTTCATTCAAAAACAAAGGAGTTCAGTTCATGTTAGATGCTGTATGTCGTTATTTACCATCTCCGATGGACAAAGAAGCGATTGAAGGTACTAACCCAGATACTGATGAGCCAATCGTAAGAAAACCATCTGTTTCTGAACCATTCGCTGCATTGGCATTTAAAATTGCTACTGACCCATTCGTAGGTCGTTTGGCTTTCTTCCGTGCTTATTCAGGAGGATTAGATGCAGGTTCTTATGTATTGAACACTCGTTCAGGTAACAAAGAGCGTATTTCTCGTATCTTCCAAATGCATGCAAACAAACAAGAGCCTATCGAAAGAATTGAGGCTGGAGATATTGGAGCTGCTGTAGGATTTAAAGATATCAAAACAGGAGATACTTTATGTGACGAGAAAAACCCAATCGTATTGGAATCTATGGACTTCCCAGATCCAGTAATTGGTATCGCTGTTGAGCCTAAAACGAAGGCTGACATGGATAAAATGGGTATTGCTTTGGCTAAATTGGCTGAAGAGGATCCAACTTTCCAAGTTAGAACAGATGAGGCTTCTGGGCAAACCATTATCTCTGGTATGGGTGAGTTGCACTTGGATATCATTGTAGACCGTATGCGTCGTGAATTCAAAGTGGAGGTTAACCAAGGTCAACCACAAGTAGAGTACAAAGAAGCATTTACATTAACTGGTACACACCGCGAGGTTTACAAAAAGCAATCTGGTGGACGTGGTAAATTTGCGGATATCGTCTTTACAATTGGACCTGCAGACGAAGGTAAAACTGGTTTGGAATTCATTTCTGAAATTAAAGGTGGTAACGTTCCAAAAGAATATATCCCTTCAATCGAGAAAGGTTTCAAAGCAGCTATGAAAAATGGACCTTTGGCTGGATACGAAATGGACTCAATGAAAGTTGTTTTAACAGATGGATCTTTCCACCCTGTTGACTCGGATCAATTATCATTCGAATTGGCTGCAAAAATGGGTTATAAAGAAGCTGCTCGTGCTGCGAAAGCTGTAATCCTTGAGCCAATTATGAAATTGGAAGTTTTGACTCCAGAAGAAAACATGGGTGATGTAGTAGGTGACTTGAACAGAAGAAGAGGTACGGTAACAGGTATGGATGACCGTGCAGGATCTAAAGTTGTTAAAGCTTTTGTTCCTCTATCTGAAATGTTTGGTTATGTAACTTCATTACGTACATTGACATCAGGTCGTGCAACTTCTACAATGGAATTTGATCACTATGAGCCAGCTCCACAAAACGTTGCTGAAACTGTGATCGCTAAATCAAAAGGTGCAACTGCTTAATTCTTAGAAAAATGAGTCAAAAAATCAGAATAAAATTAAAATCATACGATCACAATTTAGTAGATAAATCTGCTGAGAAAATCGTAAAAACTGTAAAAACTACAGGTGCTGTTGTGAATGGTCCTATTCCATTGCCAACTAACAAAAGAATTTTTACAGTATTGAGATCTCCACACGTTAACAAAAAAGCGCGTGAACAGTTTCAATTAACAGCTCACAAAAGATTGTTGGACATCTATAGTTCTTCATCTAAAACGGTTGATGCTTTGATGAAATTGGAACTTCCAAGTGGAGTAGAAGTAGAAATTAAAGTCTAATCTAGCCCGCGATTTCAATCGTGGGGTTGAAAAGATTTCAATCGTGGAAATTTAGATTTCAACAAACATTTGAAATTATAGTTTCAAAATATAGAATCCGCCTCAAAAGGGCGGATTTTTTTGTTTTAAGTAAAAAAAATCCCTAAAATTATTATATTAGATTTATATATTTTTAAAGCATCATGAAAAACTGTTTGAAATTTAATTTAATAATATTTTTATCAATAATATCATGTAAGTCAAACTCAGATACAGGATTTCCAAATTATGAAAAAACCAGAAAAATAGAAATTAATTTAAATCCACAAGCTGAGAGTGCATTAAATGAGATTACAAAAATAATTGATGGAAGACCGTTGATTAGTTTAAATGAAAATTATACAAATTTGGCATTGGCTAACAATTGTGAAATTTATTTTAATTTAAACGAAAATGACGAAAATATATACATTAGACATACCTATTATAAAGATAGAGCTCTTCTTAATGTAAGTCACTATGATGATTATCGTTTGCCTATTAATGAAATTGACCCGAGTAATATTATTGTTTCTGAAGATTACTTGCCTGTTTTTGGAGGTGAGTATGCTTCTATTAGAATAGGTGCAATGTATAATAATCCTGATATTTTTGAGCGTTGCAATACTAGATTTAATAATCAGGAAAAAACAGTCAAATGTATTAATCAATCTTATGTTGATTTACTATTAAAAGTTGAGGTTGCACATGAATTTAAAAAGCAACTTATTATTTTTGTAAATAATTTCAACATTGAGACTGAGCTTATAAAGAATGAATTAAATGTTTTAGATAATAACTCAAATAGTGTAGAATTGGAATTGTCTGATGTTGAATCGACTAAATCAGAATATTTAAAAGAAGGCAAAAATCTGCAAAATGACGAAAAGTTAATTTCATCAAGTAACTTACAATACATTTCAAAAGCTGAATTGTTTCAAAAAACAATTAATGATGCGAACAAAATAATTTTAAACAATTCTATTGTTGACACATCATATGTTGATGTGTTTGAGGTGATTGATATTAATCATAAAAAAATAAAGTATGGCAATTACATTTTTAGTTTAAATGATATAACAGTTAAATACAATTTTAAAAATATCCCTAATATTAAAGGAAATCATAGAATTGATATAGATTGTTCTAATAATGATAATTGTATTTTTAATACACTTACTAATGAAAGTATTTTTGGTGTTGGAAATGCACTTAAATCACAGGAATCTTGTGTTGCGTTAGTGAATGAATTGAGTAAATTAATACAGCTTTAGTTAAGTTACAGTCTTGTGCTATGTCAAATGAGAATAATTGGTTAAATGTTTTTTTAGGGTTAGAATTTAGCTCCCAAAAAATTGAAAGTGCAAAAAATTTCGTTTTATTTTGGAGCTTATTTGAAAGATATTTTTGTAATAAATATGCGAATTTAAAAATTATTGAAGAAAAACTTAACGAATTGCTGAATTCTTACAAACTGCCCAATTCAGTTTTTTTTTATTACTGTTTTTTTCGCAACCGTTATTTCACTAATGGAGAAATAAACACTCATTTCCAATCCCTAAACTTTAGAGATAGAAACCCCGATTTACGTTATAAAGAAAGGTTGATTGAAATATTAGAGAAAGAGCAACCAAGTGATAACGATAAATTATTTGCTTGTTTCATCATAATATATCGATATAGGAATAACTTATTTCATGGATCTAAAAATATTGCTAGATTAGAAGGTCAGATAGAAATATTTGAAAAGTCTAATCAGTTTTTACAAGAGTTCTTAGATTTTTTAAAAAGCAAAAACAAATTACGATCTTAAATTGTTTGAAAATCAATCTTTTATAATTCTGTTTCTTTTCCCTTCAAAATTCCTTAAAATCTTCTCTAAAAAATACTCCCGATAGCGCGGATTTGCAATCCGTGCATATAAAACAACTAAAAACAACCTGAAAATCAATCCTTTGTAATTTCATTCAATTCCAATTTGTATACACGCTAAGTTTAAACGCTTAAATAAAGATGTAATTTAAAGTTTTATTTGAAAAGTCCAGGCTCTTTGATCTAGTTTGTAAATATTTCCTATCTGCTTTATATCGGACTTGCTAAGAATTCTTGACATTCTAATCAATTTGATAAGCAAACTATTTTAGTATGAAGAAATGTTATATAATTATTTTTTTAGATTTTGATTCATTAGAATGAGCTTAAGGCTGTTTTAATGGTAAAGATTGGAATACTAATTTATTCCACTGGTATTAGTGTGTGAGAAGGGTTAGCAGTATATGCTAACCCTTATTCACAAATTAATAGGGTTAATAGTTGTTAGGAATAGTATTTTATCGTGTCAACCAGCCTCCATTTTTTACGGTTAAAATGGAAAATGGAAAGATCCAGAATAGTGCAAACAAGTAGAAAACACTATAGGGGTATGCCCATAAAGCATCAAGGAAATTATATTGTTTCGTAAAAAAGAACATCTGTATACTAGAAAATATAAAGGTTGCTCCCAATGCTGAACTTACATACAATAGTGGATGAGAAAACAGAAAATAAAACATCAATACTATTAATGGAATAGCCAGAAGCAATTTCAACCATTGATGTAAGAATATAAATCTCGCCCCGAATTTATTTTTTTCTCTAAAGTCCGTAAATACGAATTTATTCATCATCAAAGTTTCTCTTACATTGGAACGTCCCCAACGAGTAAACATTCTATGAAGTGTTTTAAATCCAGTTGGCGTATTGGTTAAGACATTGGAATTGCGTTGAAATTTCACTTCGTAGCCTTGTTTCAAAATAAAGTTGGTCATGGCACGATCTTCCCCAATTGTAGCTTCTCTTCCTAAGAATTTCTGGTTGATCCATTCGTCTAAAGAATGCATAACAGCTTCTCTTTTATAGGCCGATAAAGCGCCAGGAGTACAAAGTACAAATCCCAACGAGCTTTGAGCAGCTCTTATGAATTCAAAACTAAAGACGAAACTTACATTCAACATTTTGGGAATGATTCCTTGCTTTTTATTCAAAACCTTTACGTTTCCTGCAACGCCCCCACAATTTTCATTGACAACAAACGGACTTGCTAAATTGCGAATGGTGTTTTTCTCGACAACCGAATCACTATCTATGGTGATAAAAATTTCTCCTTTTCCTGTTGTAAATCCATGATACAAGGCATGTCGTTTCCCACGATTACGCGGTTGTTTGTGAATGATGATTTGACCATCTAAATCTTGATGTGCTTTCTGAATCCAATCCCATGTATCATCTTTACTACCATCATCTATGGATATAATTTCTAATTTTTCTTTTGGGTAGTTGCTTTGACAGATACTTTTTAAGGTTTCATATACCAATTTCCCTTCGTTATAAGCAGGAACAATTATGGTACAAACCGGTAGTTCTTCATCTGAAACAGATTCAATGGGTTTGTATTTGATGTATAAATAGGCAACATAAAATAAAAATAGAACTTGAAAGGTTAGAGTTGCCAATAAAAAGAAAACCAAAATTCTTCCTGGAAGTGTTTCCATTCGTTGAAAATGTATCTCATCGAAATAAGGACGGAAATTGTTCAATGCATAGATCGCACTAAACATTAAAATTTGAACACCTACTAAAATTCCAAAATCACGCTTTCGTAAATCTTTTAAATTGGCCAGAGAAAATGTCCTTTTGGACGGTTGAAAATTGGATTCATCTACTATTGTCTTTTCCATATTTATCACATTGAAATCACTCATCACAAAGTAATAGGGAATAGACTAGAGAAAGAACGAAATGCGTTCGATGTATGTCGAAATGCTTGTAGATAATTATCTACAAATTTCAGGAATTGGGATGATGAATTTTGAACAATTCAACCAAAGAAACCAAATTATCGATTTCCAATTTATCAAAAATTCTTTTCTTAAATGTACTGACAGTATTTTGTTTCAATTCCAATTGATTGGCGATTTCTAAATTTCCCCAACCTTTTGCATAGAGTTCAACAATTTGCATTTCGCGATCAGATAAACGTTTGAAAGGATTTAAAAAATCATTGTGTTGTGGAGCTATACTCAATAATTTTTCAGTGAAAGGAGGGAAATACTGTCCGTTTGCAATTAAGGATTCAATCGCTTTTCTGATTTCCCATTCGTTGCTAAGCTTACTTAGAAATCCGTCTGCACCTGCTTGTATAAATTTCAACGAATAAGTTTCTTCTTCAAAACTGGTGAACATCATGACCTTTAGGTTGGGCTGAATTTTTTTGATTTCGGGTAAAATGCTTAAACAATTCCCATCTTGCATTTGCGCATCGAGTATCGCAAAGTCAAACGAATAGGCTTGAAGGTTTTGAAGAATTTGCTGAAGGCTCGAAGCATGTTTGATTTGATTTTCTTCGTTAATATCTTCCAGAATCATTTCAATTCCTTGTCTAACGATAGTATGATCATCTGCCAATAAGAAATGGTAGGATTCGTTTGAACTAGTTGTCATGTTGCAAATCTAAAAATATTTCAAAAGAAACCTTTGTTCCTTTGTTGAGTTCGCTTTCCGCATAAATTGTTCCATTGAAGAGCTGGACAATTTCTTTGCACAAACTTAAACCTAATCCTGCCCCAAAATTTTCGATTTCATCTAAAAGAATTCCTTGGTAATATGGCTCAAATATTTTTTTCAAATCATGTTGAGATATTCCAATTCCAGTATCTATAATGGAAACGTTTAATTGAATTTGTTGAGTTGGAAGTTCCTTGATTTCACAAACTACTCGTATCTGTCCATTTTCTGTAAACTTGTTGGCATTACCCAAAATATTGATGAACAATTGATGGATTTTGATATTGTCTGAATTGACAACATAATCTTCCTTAATGTTTATATCGCATATAAATTCATTGTTTCGAGATTCAATATAAGGACGAAACATGGTCAATAAAGATTGAATTTCGTTTTTCAATTCAAATGTTTTGGGATGAAGTTCCAATGGTTTTTCCTGATTTTTGGTATAATCCAAAATCTGATTGGCTTGAATCAACAAGGAATTATTGGTAAACTCTATCGATTTCAGGTAATCTATTATTTTTTGATCATCTGTCCTTTTTTGAATTCGCTGGATGAAGATATTGATGATTTTCAAAGGACCGCGGACCTCATGACTTAACATGCCCAAAATTCGATTTTTAAAATTCAAGTTTTGTTCGACCTTCACATTGGCTTCTTTCAAAGCTTTTTCAACTTGAAAAGTTAGTTTGGTATAATAGATCAAAATACCCAAAACAATTAACATGGCGATCATCAAACCTAGAACCGTGAATTTTCGAATCTTTTCATTCAAAGAATTCTGAATGGAATATTGCTCTTCTAAATCATTGTTATGGTCTTCTACTTTTCCTTCATAGATTCGCATAAGGTTATTGCTATGTTCAATTAAATTGATATATACCTTATGTAGATTTTTATTTTGTTGGTCTGCTAAATTAATTTGAGTTTTAAATTTTTCAAATTCTTTTTGATAATGAGTATTGACAACATTGAGCGTACTGTCAATTTCCAATTTCACATGAGCCGTGTCAATCTCCTTTTGAAATTTTGCAATGATAATGGTAGTATCACGTTTTACGTCTACATTTCCCGTAATAGCATCTTTCAATCGTGGAAATAATTTTTTCTTGTTGACACTGTCCGAAATATGATGTACTTCGACTTCTGGAATAATTGGTTGTTCCTTTAGTTCAATTTCTTTGATTTTCGGTGGATCTTTGATGACGATTTTTTGTTGAGAAACTAAATAGGTTGAATCTATCAATTCCTCCAAATTATTGGGATGTTGTAAATCTTTAGAATCTTTTTTTTGTAAGCCAGATTTACTAGAAGAATGCAAATTTTCTGAATTTTCAATACTGTCAATGTTGTTCGATAGATTTCTGAGTGATTGAAAATATTCCTCCAAATAGGATTTATTTTGTGTGCTTACATACTTCTGCAAATTGGATTGAGCCAATGACAATTCCTTTTGTGCACTCCCAGTTAGTAATTGAAGTTCTTTGGATTCTTGAATTTGGGTTTCAATTGCTTCCAATTTTCGTTCATTAAAATATTCATTATAGAAAAATACCAAAATGATGAGCTGTATGAGAACGATGCTCGCAATTAAGGTATAATGAATTCTTTTTCTATGTTGATAATGAAATTTCATTGAATATGTTCACTTAAATCTTTATGCAAACGATTCAAGGTTTTAATTTTTATTGATTCATTCAGCTTTTTAAATCCAAATGTAATGGTAAATAAGAAGAGAGGAGATTACCCGAACCAAATTCAAAACTACAAATTAATTTAGATAGGTATTGTTAAGAAGGAGTAAAGATTGAATAAATAAGGAATTGCAGAGGAAAATTACCTTCAAAATTGCTGCAGAGAATATTTCTAATTAAGTAATTGAAAGTGAATAAGATGTCAAAAACTGAAAATGTTGACAAAAACAGATTAAAATATTCTCTAAAAAATACTTAGATAAAATTTGCACTGAATAAAATATTTACTATTTTTGCACACTCTTTTTTGGGGGTGAACTATGCCTAATTCACAAATAGATAATACGCAAACCCGCTAAATAAGAGATTAAAACAATATAAAAACAACATTAGAAAATGTCAGGTATCATTGGTAAAAAGATTGCGATGACTTCTTTGTTTGATGAAAACGGGAAAAATATTCCTTGTACCATCATTCAAGCAGGTCCTTGCGTCGTGACACAGGTCAGAACCGAAGAGAAGGACGGATACAAATCTGTTCAATTAGGTTTCGATGACGCAAAAGAGAAGAACACTTCTGCTGCTTTGAAGGGACACTTCAAAAAAGCAGGAACTACACCAAAAAAGAAATTGGTGGAATTTTATGGAGATTTTGTTGACGAATTAGAGTTAGGAAAAGAAGTAACGGTTGACTTATTCGGTGAAGGCGAGTATGTTGATATTACAGGTGTTTCTAAAGGTAAAGGTTTCCAAGGGGTTGTAAAACGTCATGGTTTTGGTGGTGTTGGTCAAGCTACTCACGGTCAACATAATCGTTTAAGAGCGCCAGGTTCTATTGGTGCGGGTTCAGATCCATCAAGAGTATTCAAAGGAATGCGTATGGCGGGTAGAATGGGAGGTAAAAACGTTACCGTTCAGAACTTAAATGTAGTAAAGATAGACAAAGAACAAAACCTTTTGATCGTAAAAGGTGCGGTTCCTGGTCCTAAAAATTCATACGTAATTATTAGAAGATGGAAATAGCAGTACTTAACATACAAGGTAAAGAGACTGGAAAGAAAGTTTCTTTAGATGATTCAGTATTCGGAATCGAGCCAAGTGAGCATACTGTTTATTTGGAAGTGAAACAATATTTAGCTGCACAACGTCAAGGAACTCATAAAGCTAAAGAGCGTGCTGAAATTGCAAAATCTACTCGTAAGATTAAGAAGCAAAAAGGAACAGGTACAGCTCGTGCAGGTTCTGCTAAATCTCCTGTATTCAGAGGAGGAGGTAGAGTGTTCGGTCCAAGACCAAGAAGCTATGACTTTAAATTGAATAAAGCTCAAAAAAGATTGGCTAAAAAATCTGTATTGAGCCAGAAATTGAAAGATAATGAAATCAAAGTTTTAGAAGACTTCACATTTGAAGCTCCAAAAACAAAAGAATTCATCAGTGTATTGAAAGCCTTAGGTTTAGATAATAAAAAAGCTCTTTTCGTATTGGGAGAGGCTAACAAAAACGTTTATTTATCTTCTCGTAACTTACAAAAAGCAAAAGTTGTGAATAGTTCAGAATTGAACGTATATGACATGATCAATGCTTCAGAAGTTGTATTCTTAGAAGGTTCATTAGCGTCAATTCAAGATAATTTAAGCAAATAAAACGAAAGATATGTCAGTTTTAATTAGACCCGTAATCTCAGAAAAGGCAACCAATTCAAGCGAGTTGTTAAGCCAGTATTCGTTTTATGTAAGTCCTAAAGCGAACAAATTGCAAATCAAAGAAGCAATTGAAAAAGCTTATGGTGTAACAGTGACCAAAGTAAGTACAATGATTTTTGCTCCAAAAGTAAAAACTCGTTATACAAAAACTGGATTGCAAGTTGGGAAAACCAACAAAATGAAAAAAGCAATCATTCATGTTGCAGAAGGACAAGAAATCGATTTGTTTAGTTAATTAATAATGTATAATCGTAGAAAGTAAAATGGATTTGGTTTGGACTGGAAATTCATTCAATCATTAAAACAAAAACAAGATACAATCTACAAAATACTAATTTTAAATGTCAGTTAGAAAATTAAAACCTATCACTCCCGGTCAGCGTTTCAGAATTGTAAATAATTTTGATAATGTTGAATCAGTGAAACCGGAGAAAACTCTTACGGTTGGTAAAAAGAGAAGCGGTGGTCGTAACCATTCAGGTAAAATGACGATGCGCTACATTGGGGGTGGACACAAGCAAAGCTATCGTATCATCGATTTCAAAAGAGATCGTGAAGGAGCTGCGACTGTTGAGTCAATTCAATATGACCCAAACAGAACAGCATTCATCGCATTGATTTCTTATGCAGACGGTGAAAAACGTTATGTTATTGCTCAAAATGGATTGAAAAAAGGACAAACTATTGAAGCGGGTGACTCTGTTGCTCCAGAAGTAGGTAACACAATGAAATTGAAAAACATTCCTTTGGGAACAGTTATCTCTTGTATTGAGTTACGTCCAGGTCAAGGTGCTTTGATGGCAAGATCTGCTGGTTCTTACGCTCAATTAGTAGCGAGAGACGGTAAGTATGTAACCATCAAGTTGCCAAGTGGTGAAAGTCGTATGATTTTAACAGAATGTAAAGCAACTATCGGAGTAGTTTCTAACTCAGATCATCAGTTAGAAGTTTCTGGTAAAGCTGGTAGAAGTAGATGGAAAGGACGTCGTCCTCGTACAAGACCTATGGTTATGAACCCGGTTGATCACCCAATGGGTGGTGGTGAAGGTCGTGCGACTGGAGGTATCCCTCGTTCTAGAAATGGTATGCCTGCTAAAGGTTACAAAACCCGTTCTAAGAAAAAGGCATCTAACAAATATATTGTTGAAAGAAGAAAGAAATAATCTATGGCACGTTCATTAAAGAAAGGACCTTTTATCCATTATAAATTAGACAAGAAAGTTCAAGCTAACGTAGAATCTGGAAAGAAAAACGTTATCAAAACTTGGTCAAGAGCTTCTATGATTTCTCCAGATTTCGTAGGACAGACAATCGCGGTTCACAACGGGAAACAATTTATTCCTGTTTATGTAACTGAAAACATGGTAGGACACAAATTGGGCGAATTTGCTCCAACTCGTACGTTTAGAGGGCACGCAGGTGCAAAAAATAAAGGTAAAAAATAAGAGTAGAAGACAATGGGATCTAGAAAAAGAATAAGCAACGAAAAAATTCAAGAGGCAAACAAGAGTATTGCTTTCGCGAAGTTGAATAACTGCCCAACTTCTCCTCGTAAAATGAGATTGGTAGCAGACATCATCCGTGGTGTAGAAGTACAAAAAGCTTTGGGTATTTTAAAATATTCAAAACAACATGCTTCTGACAGATTGGAGAAACTTTTATTGAGTGCAATTGCTAACTGGCAAGTGAAAAACGAAGGTGCTGACGTAGAGGAAGCAGGTTTGTTTGTTAAAACTATCAATGTTGATAGCGCACGTCAATTGAAGAGAATTCGTACAGCTCCTCAAGGTAGAGCACACAGAATCAGAAAGCGTTCAAACCACGTAACTATCGTGTTGGGAACTAAAGAAGATAAAGTAAAAGTAGATAATAAGTAATATGGGACAGAAGACTAATCCAATCGGAAATCGTTTAGGTATCATCAGAGGATGGGACTCAAACTGGTACGGTGGAAATGATTACGGCGATAAAATCGCAGAAGACGCTAAAATTCGTGAGTATTTAAAAGCTCGTTTATCGAAAGCTGGTGTTTCTCGTATCTATATCGAACGTACATTGAAACTAGTTACTGTTACCGTTACAACTGCTCGTCCCGGGATTATTATCGGTAAAGGAGGACAGGAAGTTGATAAATTAAAAGAAGAGTTGAAAAAAATCACTGGTAAAGAGGTTCAAATCAACATCTTTGAAATCAAACGTCCTGAATTAGACGCAGTTTTAGTAGCTGATAGCATTGCACGTCAAATTGAAAATCGTATCTCTTATAGAAGAGCGATCA
Organism: Moheibacter stercoris; assembly: GCF_040545805.1. Taxonomy (NCBI): domain Bacteria; kingdom Pseudomonadati; phylum Bacteroidota; class Flavobacteriia; order Flavobacteriales; family Weeksellaceae; genus Moheibacter; species Moheibacter stercoris. Next base: position 95,144 of record NZ_JBEPMO010000003.1, on the reverse strand, counting down.
AAATGGCAATTGCCGCTGCAATGAGAATGAATGCAGAAGGAATCAAAGTTCAAATTTCTGGACGTTTGAACGGAGCTGAAATGGCACGTTCTGAGTCTTACAAAGACGGACGTATTCCTTTGTCAACTTTCCGTGCAGACATTGATTATCACATTGGTGAAGCGCATACAACCTATGGTCGTATGGGGATCAAAGTTTGGATCATGAAAGGAGAAGTATATGGTAAACGTGAATTGTCTCCACTAGTTGGTTTGCAAAAGAAGCAAGGCAAAAAGAAGCCAGAAGGCAGAAGAGGTGGCGATAGAAAAAGACAAGCACGTTAATTAAGTTTAATCGTCAAGAAAAGAAATAAAGATGTTATCACCGAGAAGAGTAAAATTTAGAAAAACCCAGAAAGGCAAAATGAAAGGGGTGACCAAAAGAGGTTCACAACTTGCCTATGGGACATTCGGTATCAAATCGTTAGACGAGGCATTCATTACAGCGCGTCAAATTGAAGCTGCCCGTATTGCTGCTACACGTTTTATGAAACGTGAAGGACAATTATGGATCAAAATATTCCCAGATAAGCCTATTACCAAAAAACCTGCAGAGGTTCGTATGGGTAAAGGTAAAGGAGCACCTGAATATTGGGTTGCACCTGTACAACCAGGAAGAATTTTATTTGAAGTAGGAGGGGTACCTCAAGAAGTTGCGACAGAGGCATTGCGTTTAGCTGCTCAGAAACTTCCAGTTAAGACTAAGTTTATCATTGCTAGAGATTATCAAGCTTAAAAAATTGCAATTATGAAAGTTACAGATATTAAAGACTTAAGTATAGAAGATATCAAAGCTAAAATTGCTGAAGAAAAAGCAAGCTTGGCAAAATTGAAGGTTAGTCACAAAGTTTCTCAATTGGAAAGTCCTTTGTCTATTCGTGAATCTCGTAAATTCATTGCGAGATTGTCAACCGTGTTGAACCAAAAATTAGCTCAACATTAAAAACTGTCTCAAGATGGAAAGAAATTTAAGAAAAGAAAGAGTAGGTGTAGTTGCAAGTAACAAAATGGATAAAACCATCGTTGTTGCTGAAACATACAAGCAAAAACACCCATTCTACGGAAAATTCGTTAAAAGAACGAAAAAATATACTGCACACGATGAAAATAACGAGTGCAATGAAGGTGACACTGTTCGTATCTCCGAGACACGTCCGTTGAGTAAAAACAAACGTTGGAGATTAGTAGAAATCATAGAAAGAGCTAAGTAATATGTTACAGCAAGAATCAAGATTAAAAGTGGCAGATAACACAGGAGCTCGTGAAGCTTTGGTTATCCGTGTTTTAGGTGGTACTAAAAGACGTTATGCTTCGGTAGGAGACAAAATCGTTGTTGCGATTAAAGAAGCTACTCCTTCTGGAAACGCGAAAAAAGGTAGCGTTTCAAAAGCAGTTGTTGTTCGTACCAAAAAAGAGGTAAGAAGAAAAGACGGATCTTACATCCGTTTTGATGATAATGCTTGCGTTTTACTTAATGCTCAAGGTGAGATGAGAGGAACGCGTGTATTTGGTCCAGTTGCACGTGAATTACGTGACAAGGAATATATGAAAATCGTATCACTAGCTCCTGAGGTGCTATAAAATTTTATAACGATGTCAAAGTTGAAAATTAAAAAAGGTGACAACGTAGTTGTTTTATCAGGTTCTTCAAAAGGAATGAAAGGTTCTGTTTTGAAAGTCTATCCTGAAAAAGGCAAAGCAATCGTTGAAGGTGTGAACAAAATTAAAAAACACACCAAACCAAACGCAGAAAACCCTCAAGGAGGAATCGTTGAAACAGAAGCTCCAATCTATGTAAGTAAATTGGCGTTGGTTGATTCAAACGGAAATCCAACTCGTGTTGGATACGAAATCAAAGGTGATAAGAAAGTAAGAATTGCTAAGAAAACCGGTAAAGAAATTTAAGATGAGTACAACATACAAACCGCGTCCGCAAGTAAAATATAAAGAGGAAATCGTTCCTGCATTGAAAGAAGAGTTTTCTTACACTTCAGTGATGCAAGTACCTAAATTGCAAAAAATCGTTTTGTCTCAAGGTTTAGGTGGAGCTACAGCTGACAAGAAAATTGTTGACTATGCAGTAGAGGAAATGACTCTTATTTCAGGACAAAAAGCAGTAGGAACTATCTCTAAGAAAGACGAAGCTGCATTTAAATTACGTAAAGGGATGCCAATCGGGGCAAAAGTTACGTTAAGAGGAACTCAGATGTACGAATTCTTAGATCGTTTGGTTTCTTCCGCTTTACCACGTATCCGTGATTTCAACGGAATCAGTGCAAAAGGATTTGACGGAAGAGGAAACTATAACTTAGGTATTACTGAGCAAATTATTTTCCCAGAGATCAACATCGACAAAGTGAAAAAAATCCAAGGGATGGACATCACGTTCGTGACTTCTGCAAACACAGATAAAGAGGCGAAAGCTTTGTTAGAGAAATTCGGTTTACCATTTAAAAAAGACACAAAATAAGATGGCTAAAGAATCTATGAAAGCGCGTGAGCGCAAAAGAGAAGCGTTAGTTGCAAAGTTTGCAGAAAAACGTAAAGCTTTGAAAGAAGCAGGAGATTATGAGGCATTGCAAAAATTGCCAAAAAATGCATCTCCAGTACGTTTGCACAACCGTTGCAAATTAACAGGTCGTCCTAGAGGATACATGAGAACTTTCGGTCTATCACGTGTAACATTCCGTGAAATGGCTAACCAAGGTTTGATCCCAGGGGTACGCAAAGCAAGCTGGTAAGATTTTCGAATTCCGGTCGCTGAGCTTAGTCGAAGCGTAGGGTGTAGAAAATCCCAACATATAAATCCAATCTCGAAAGAGGTTGGATTTTTTGTTTGCATAGAAATATTTTGTTTTTTTGATAAAATATTGATAGAAAACGTAAAAATACTTTGGTCTAATTTGTCAAATCAAAAAATCTTCCTATTTTTGCACGCCTAAATGTATTCGAATTGAACACATTTGGAGAGTTTAAGTTTAAAAGTAGAGCGCGAGGCTCTATACTGTAAAATAAACATTTATGTATACAGATCCAATTTCAGATTATCTGACTCGCATCAGAAATGCGATGTCTGCAGGACACAAAGTTGTGGAAATCCCTGCTTCTAACCTTAAAAAGGAAATCACAAAAATCCTTTTCGATCAAGGTTATATTTTGAACTATAAGTTCGAAGATGCTTCTCACCAAGGTTCTATCAAAATCGCTTTGAAATATGACAAAGCAACCAAAGAACCCGTAATCAAAAAATTAAAAAGAGTATCTCGTCCAGGTTTACGTCAGTACAAAGGTGCTGGAGAATTACCAAGAGTATTAAACGGTTTAGGAGTTGCTATCGTTTCAACTTCAAAAGGTGTAATGACTGACAAACAAGCTCGTCAAGAGAATGTTGGAGGTGAGGTATTGTGTTTAGTTTATTAATATTGATTAAAAAGAAAAGAAAATGTCAAGAATAGGTAACGCAATCATCAATATTCCAGCTGGTACTTCTGTTGAATTAAAAGACGGAGTTGTTACAGTAAAAGGAAAGAATGCAGAAATGACTCAGACCGTTAAAGAAGGATTTGAGTTGAAACAAGAAGATGGTCAATTGACAATCGTTCGTCCATCTGAATCAAAAGAAGACAAAGCATTGCATGGTTTATACAGAGCATTGATCAACAATATGGTAATCGGAACTTCAGAAGGTTTCAAATTACAATTGGAATTGATCGGGGTTGGATATAGAGCAGCAAGTCAAGGACAAAAATTGGATTTATCTTTAGGATTCTCTCACAACATCGTGATGGAATTGCCAAACGAAGTAAAAGTTGAGGCAGTAACTGAAAAAGGTAAAAACCCAATCATCAATTTAACATCTCACGATAATCAATTATTGGGTATGATCGCGGCAAAAATCCGTTCATTCCGTAAGCCTGAACCATACAAAGGAAAAGGTATTAAATTCGTAGGAGAAATCATTAGAAGAAAAGCAGGTAAATCTGCATAATAAATTATAATCGAACAATGGCACTATCAAAAACAGAAAAAAGACAAAAGATAAAAAGACGTGTTCGTCGTAATATCTTTGGAACAGCTGCAAGACCACGTCTATCAGTTTTCCGTTCCAATAAAGAAATTTACGCTCAATTGATCGATGACGAAGCAGGGGTAACTTTGGCTTCAGCATCATCTAGAACAACTTCGGCTTCTGGTAACAAGTCAGAAAAATCAGCAGCAGTAGGAAAAGCAATCGCTGAATTAGCGAAATCAAAAGGAATCGAAACAGTTGTATTTGACCGTAACGGTTTTGTTTACCATGGTAGAATCAAAGCTTTAGCAGATGGTGCTAGAGAAGGAGGTTTAAAATTCTAAGAAAGAAAAGACATGTTAGGATATAGAAACATAGAAAAAGTAAAACCAGCTGGTATAGAATTAACTGACCGTTTGGTAGGAGTACAACGTGTTACCAAAGTAACCAAAGGAGGACGTGCATTTGGATTCTCTGCTATCGTAGTAGTAGGAGACGGAAACGGAGTCGTAGGTTACGGATTGGGAAAATCAAAAGAGGTTGCTTCTGCAATTGCAAAAGCAGTTGAAGATGCAAAGAAAAATTTAGTAAGAATCCCATTGGATGGGCATACAGTTCCACATGAAATCGAAGCTCGTTATGGTGGAGGACATGTATTCTTGAGACCAGCTTCTCACGGTACAGGTTTGATCGCTGGTGGTGCGGTTCGTGCGGTGTTGGAATCAGTTGGAATCCGTGACGTATTGTCAAAATCAAAAGGATCTTCTAACCCTCACAATGTGGTAAAAGCTACTTTCAAAGCTTTGTTGAATTTGAGAAGTGTTAACGTAGTTGCACGTCAAAGAGGTATTTCGGTAAGTAAAGTGTTTAACGGTAAATAATCGATAAGATGAGTAAAGTAAAAGTAAAACAAGTACGTAGCGCCATCAATCGTGATAAGTCTCAAAAAGCTACTTTGGTTGCATTGGGATTGAAAAAGTTAAATCAAGTTGTAGAACATGAGTCTACTCCTCAGATCGAAGGTATGATTAAAAAAATTCAACACTTAGTTGAAGTAGAAAAAGCTTAATTTTAAACTCAGATGAAATTAAATAATCTAAAACCTGCTGCAGGTTCAGTTAAAAATAAATTCCGTAAAGGTAGAGGAGAAGCGAGCGGTAACGGTGGTACATCGGGCCGTGGACACAAAGGACAAAAATCACGTTCTGGTAACAAGAAAAAAGTTGGTTTTGAAGGAGGTCAAATGCCTTTACAACGTCGTACTCCAAAATTCGGTTTCAAAAACATTAACCGAGTAGAATACAACGGAATCAATTTAGATGTTATCCAAAAATTGGTTGACGAAAGCAAAATTAGTGGTACTCTTACCAAAGAAGATCTTGTAAAACAAGGTTTGGCTCACAAAAATGATTTGATCAAAATTTTGGGTCGTGGAGAATTGAAAGCAAATGTTTCTATTACAGCTGACAAATTCACCAAAACTGCTCAAGAAGCGATTGAAAAAGCAGGTGGTAAAGCAGAACTAGTAAACGCAAAGTAATTTATAAGGAATTTCTCAACAAGAACCTGTAAAAGGGTTCTTGTTGTAGATATAAAATCAACAATTTACACATGAAAGGGTTTATACAAACGATTAAAAATATTTGGAGCATCAAAGAATTAAGAGAGAAATTAATGATTACTTTCTTTTTTCTTGTTATTTACCGTTTTGGTTCTTATGTTCCGCTTCCAGGTATTGATGTAAATGAGGTAACCAGACTTTTGGCTGCTCAGGCAGATTCTCAACAAGGTCTATTAGGATTATTAAATTCTTTTACAGGAGGTTCGTTTAACCGTGCTTCCATTTTGGCTTTAGGGATCATGCCATATATTTCTGCCTCGATTGTTGTACAGTTGATGGGATTAGCAGTTCCTTATTTGCAAAAATTGCAAAAAGATGGAGATAGTGGTCGTAAGAAAATTACTCAGATTACAAGATGGTTAACCATTGCGATCTGTTTGGTTCAAGCGCCTGCTTACTTGACTTTATTACAAACACAATTATTGCCTTATAGCGGTGGATTTGCCTCTGCTTACTTGATTGATCCAGGAACCTTCTGGTTCATTGTACCTTCAACCATTATTTTGGTAACTGGAACCGTATTCACAATGTGGATGGGAGAGAAAATTACCGACAGAGGTATCGGAAACGGTATTTCGATTTTAATTATGGTTGGTATCTTGGCAGATCTTCCTCGTGCCTTAATCAATGCATTTGAAATTGATCAAACAGGTGGAATCATGTTCCTATTGGAAATCATTGGATTGTTAGTTGTTATCTTACTTTGTGTGATGTTAACACAAGCAGTTCGTAAAGTTCCAGTTCAATATGTAAGAAGAGCACAAGTTGGTTCTAGTAGCTATATGCGTTCCATGACAGATTCAGTTCGTTCTTACATTCCATTAAAAGTGAATGCTTCAGGAGTTATGCCGATTATCTTCGCTCAGGCGATTATGTTCTTACCTGCGACTTTGATTGGTTTTGTTTCAGACCCAAATTCATCTTTGAGTTTGTTTTTCCAAAAAGTTGCAGATCCATTCTCTTGGCAACATAGCGTTATTTTCGCTTTCTTGATTATCATCTTCACCTTCTTCTATACTGCGATTACAATTCCAGTAAATCAGATGGCAGATGACTTGAAACGAAATGGTGGAATCATTCCAGGTATCAAACCAGGAAAAGATACAGCAGATTTCTTAGATGATGTATTGTCAAAAATTACCTTACCAGGATCTTTGTTCTTGGTGGTAATTGCAGTTCTTCCAGCCGTTGCTCATTTATTTGGAGTAGACCAAGGATTGGCAATGTTCTACGGAGGTACATCTTTATTGATTATGGTTGCTGTTATTTTGGATACAATTCAACAAATTAATACCTACTTATTGAATCACCATTACGATGGTTTGATGACGACAGGTAGATCAAAAAACGTAGCTTAATAAATAAACAAATTTCCCAAAAGGAAGAGAACAAAGAATGGCAAAACAAAAACACATAGAACAAGACGGAACAATTATCGAAGCATTGTCAAACGCAATGTTTAGAGTAGAATTGGAGAATGGACACATTGTGACTTCTCATATTTCGGGTAAAATGCGTATGCATTATATCAAATTGTTACCGGGTGATAAAGTGAAAATAGAAATGTCACCGTATGATTTGACGAAAGGTAGAATTACCTATCGTTACTAAGATTAAACGGAAAAATATAGGAACTGTTTCAGCAATTTGTTGAAACAGTTTTTTTGTTTGAGGTGAATTGAATTGAAGCCGAAATCTTACCCATTTTGAAATCCTCAGATTTTCAAAATATTAGGCAAGAAATTATTTTTTGGTTTCAATAAATTTTGTACCTTTGCAAACCTTAATGGAGTAGTGTGTCCAGACAATTCGTGGTTTTGATTGATTATCAGGATTTTAGAATTTTAACGGACAGGCGAATTCCAAGAAGGAAACGACTGGAGGCATATTGCCGGATTATTTAATAATAAGAACTACAATGAAAATTAGAGCATCAATTAAAAAAAGAAGTGCCGATTGCAAAATTGTACGTAGAAAAGGCGTACTGTACGTGATTAATAAGAAGAATCCTAAATTTAAACAAAGACAAGGTTAAGATATGGCACGTATTTCAGGAGTAGACTTACCAAAAAACAAAAGAGGAGAAATAGGGTTAACTTATATCTACGGGATTGGTAAGAGCACAGCACAAAAGATTTTAGCACAGGCTAATGTTGACAAAGACAAAAAAGTAAACGATTGGAACGATGACGAGATCAACGCAATCCGATTGTCAATTACTGAAAACTACAAAGTGGAAGGTGAGCTTCGTTCGGAAGTTCAATTGAACATCAAACGTATGATGGACATTGGATGTCAACGAGGAATTCGTCACCGTCTTGGATTACCTCTAAGAGGGCAGCGTACTAAAAACAATTCTCGTACGAGAAAAGGGAAAAAGAAAACAGTTGCTAACAAGAAAAAAGCCACTAAATAATAAGTAGATGTAGTTATGGCAAAGAATCAAAAAACACAAGCAAAGAAGAGAAAAGTTATTGTTGAGGCTACTGGGCAAGCTCATATTCAAGCTTCATTCAACAACGTTATCATTACTTTGACAAATAAAAATGGAGAAGTTATTTCTTGGTCTTCAGCTGGTAAAATGGGCTTTAGAGGATCTAAGAAAAATACACCATATGCTGCTCAAGTTGCTGCACAAGATGCAACTTCTCAAGCCTTAGAAGCTGGATTAAGAAGAGTAAAAGTATATGTGAAAGGACCTGGACAAGGTCGTGAGTCTGCAATCCGTACTATTCACAACGGAGGTATTGAAGTAAGCGAAATCATCGACGTAACACCATTGCCACACAACGGTTGTCGTCCACCAAAACGTAGAAGAGTTTAATCGAATTAAATTCCTAGTAATTTAATTTCTAAATTCTAATAACAAAATTTAAAGAAAAATGGCAAGATATACAGGACCAAAAACCAAAATCGCTAGAAAATTCGGACAACCAATCTTTGGTGACGATAAAAGCTTCGAAAAGAAAAAATACCCACCGGGACAACACGGACCTAACAAAAGAAGAGGTAAAAAATCGGAATACGCAGTTCAGTTAGAAGAAAAACAAAAAGCAAAATATACCTATGGTATTTTGGAGCGTCAGTTTGCGAACATGTACAAAAAAGCAAACGCGAAACCAGGTATTACCGGGGAAATCTTATTGCAATTGTGTGAGTCACGTTTGGACAACGTAGTATACAGAATGGGAATTGCTCCTACTCGTAGTGCTGCAAGACAATTCGTAACACACAAACACATCACAGTTAACGGAGAATTGGTAAACATTCCTTCTTATACGTTGAAACCAGGTGATGTAGTTGGAGTAAGAGCTAAATCAAAATCATTAAGCGCTATTACAGATTCATTGAAATCTCGTTCTACTTATGACTGGTTGATTTGGAATGACGAGCAAATGTCAGGTACATTTAACTCGGTTCCAGAGAGAATCCAGATTCCGGAAGACATCAAAGAACAATTGATTGTCGAATTATACTCTAAATAATCCTAATTTTTAAGAGCAAGAAAAGATGACAATTTTAAACTTTATAAAACCGGACAAAGTAGTCTTAATAGAATCAGACAGCAATTTTGGACAATTCGAATTCCGTCCATTAGAGCCTGGTTATGGTTTGACAATTGGGAACGCTTTGCGTCGCGTATTGCTTTCTTCTTTAGAAGGATATGCAATTACTTCGGTTCGTATCGAAGGCGTTGACCATGAGTTTTCTACCATTTCTGGTGTTGTAGAAGACATGACTGAAATTATTTTGAATTTGAAAAAAGTTCGATTCAAAAGACAAATCAGTGATTCTGATACAGAAACTGTAACGGTTTCAATCTCTGGCCAAGAGCAATTAACAGCAGGTGATTTAGGGAAATTCATTTCTGGATTCCAAATCTTAAACCCTGACTTCGTAATTGCTAACATGGACAAAAAAGTGAAATTAGACTTCACTTTCACGATTGAAAAAGGTCGCGGTTACGTACCAGCAGATGATAATAAAAAGTCAAATGCTCCGATCGGAACGATTGCCATCGACGCTATTTATACGCCAATCAAAAACGTAAAATACAGCGTTGAAAACTATCGTGTTGAACAAAAAACCGATTATGAAAAATTAGTTTTAGACATCACAACAGATGGTTCAATCTCTCCTCAAGATGCATTGACTGAGACTGCCAAAATTTTAATTCACCACTTCATGTTGTTCTCTGACGAGCGCATCACTTTGGAAGCAGAAGAAGTAGCTTATGGCGAAACCTATGATGAAGAAGCATTGCACATGAGACAGTTGTTGAAAACAAAATTGGTTGATATGGACTTGTCAGTTCGTGCTTTGAACTGTTTGAAAGCAGCTGAAGTTGAAACCCTGGGAGAATTGGTTTCTTACAATAAATCAGACTTGATGAAATTCAGAAACTTCGGTAAAAAATCTTTGACTGAATTAGAAGAATTAGTAGACAACAAAGGGTTAAGTTTCGGAATGGACATTTCCAAGTATAAGTTAGACGTAGAATAATTTTAAGAAAATGAGACACGGTAATAAAATCAATCATTTAGGTAGAACAGCTTCTCATAGAAAAGCAATGTTATCAAACATGGCTACCTCTTTGATTACACATAAAAGAATCAATACTACAGTTGCGAAAGCTAAAGCTTTACAACGCTATATTGAACCATTGATCACCAAATCAAAAACAGACGATACAAACAACCGTCGTGTTGTATTTAGTTATTTACAAGACAAAGAAGCAGTTGCTGAATTGTTCCGTGAAGTAGCTCCAAAAATTGCAACTCGTCCAGGTGGTTACACTCGTATCATCAAAACTGGTTTCCGTCATGGAGACAGCGCTGATATGGCGATGATCGAATTAGTAGATTTCAACGAATTGTACACTTCTGCTAAACCAGAGAAGAAAACAAGAAGAAGTAGAAGAGGTGGTGCGAAAGCTGAAGCTGCTCCTGCTGCTGAAGTTGAAACAAAAGTAGAAGAAGCTCCAGTTGAAGAGCCAAAAGCTGAAGCTACTGAAGCTCCAGAAACTTCTACTGAAGAAGGAACTGAAGAAAAGAAAGATTAATTTAATTTTTCAAGTATATAAAAGAGCTACTCCTAGAGTGGCTCTTTTTTTTGTGCCGAATTCTTTAACAATACCTCATAAAAAAAGCTCAGATTTCTCTGAGCTTTGTATTTACATAAATTTGTTATTTAGGTTCCTTGTTTGGTGTACACCATCGTTAAATCTTCTTGCAATACGATGTTCATTTCTTCATCCATATAGATTTGTCCATCTGGAATGATAAAGGTAATGGTGTTTCCTACCAATGTACCATTCCATGTAGTGCCTTCTGCATCTGTAATGGAAATTGTTTGCTCATTGATGGTATAATTCGAAATGAGTGTTTCTTCCAACTCATTGATACATTCTGTCGTGAAAGTAACTTCATCTGGAAAGGTTCCTTGCACAGTCGTATTCAAGTAAGAATTGGAAATTAATTTCCCTGTATTATTGGGTAATAATTGCATCATTTCGTTTTGGTAACAACCAGATTCTGCTAGAAAATCAGTGGAAGCTGTACCATCTTCATTGATATCGACTGGAGTTTCTACCGTCATTGCGGTCAATTTCCAATATCCTGTAGCTGAAAAGGGTTGTTCAAATCCATTGAATAATTCTTCATCATTGGTACAACCAATTAAGATTGTGGCAACTCCTGCTAATAGCAATATTTTTTTCATTGATGTATATAAATTGTTCGTGTGTTACTTAACTTACTTTGTATGAAACGAAAAATCTTTCATTATCGTATAAACTGCTACTTGATTTATCCTTCTGTATAGTATTGGTAGAAGTACGGAATGGTTTCAATTCCTTTGTAGAAATTAAACAATCCAAAATGCTCGTTTGGAGAATGGATCACATCTGAATTCAATCCGAATCCCATCAAAACAGATTTCGTTCCTAATTCTTTTTCAAATAAAGCAACAATTGGAATACTTCCTCCGCCTCTTGATGCCAAAGCTTCTTTTCCAAATGTTTGGGTCATGGCTTTTTTGGCAGCGATAAATCCTTTGTCAGACGTTGGCAAAACATAAGAATGTCCACCATGATGCGGTTTCACCACAACTTCTACTGAAGAAGGCGCTAACGTAGGGAAATAATCGGCAAATAATTGCGTGATTTTGTCAGGATCTTGATCGGGCACCAAACGCATGGAAATTTTTGCGTAGGCATGAGAAGGAATAACTGTTTTCGCTCCTTTTCCAATATAGCCACCCCAGATTCCATTTACATCCAATGTCGGACGAACGGAAGCTCTTTCGATGGTTGAATATCCTTTTTCTCCTTGAATATCTGCAATTCCGATGGATTTTTTATACGCTTCTAAATCAAACGGGATTTTATCCAAATCGGCCTTGTCTTCTGGAGAAAGTTCTTTCACATCATCGTAAAATCCAGGAATGGTAATTCTTCCATCGTCATCGTGTAATTTGGCAATCATGCGTGAAAGAACATTCAAGGGATTGGGAACGGCTCCTCCGTACACACCCGAGTGCATATCCAAATCGGCTCCTTTTACTTCAACTTCCACATAGGAAAGTCCACGTAGACCAACGGAAATAGAAGGTTGTTCTTTGGAAATGATTTCCGTATCCGAAATCAAAATGATATCGTTTTTTAATTTTTCTTTGTTATTTCGAACGAATTCACCCAAGCTTGGAGAACCTACTTCTTCTTCTCCCTCGATCATAAATTTTACATTACATGGCAATTCTCCTGATTTGTTCATGGCTTCAAAAGCTTTGACATGCATGAAAAATTGTCCTTTATCATCGGCAGAACCACGAGCGAAAATTGCTCCTTCTGGATGAATTTCTGTTTTTTTGATGACAGGTTCAAATGGTCCTGATTCCCATAATTCAATTGGATCTGCTGGTTGAACATCATAATGTCCATATACCAAAACAGTCGGTTTGGTAGGGTCAACCATTTTCTCACCATATACAACTGGATAACCACTTGTTTCGCAAATCTCAACATTGTCAGCTCCAGCAGCTTTTAAAAACTCTGCTACTTTGTCTGCTGTATTCAAAACATCTTGGTTAAAAGCTGGATCTGCACTTACAGAAGGAATCTTTAATAGTTCCAATAATTCATCTAAAAATCGTTGTTTATGCTCGTTTATAAACTTCTGCGTTTCGTTCATTTCTATTCGTTTCTTATTATAAAAAGTAAATGTAGGGATTTTTCACAAAGTTAGAAAGGGAAATTTGATTGAAGCATTTCGATCAAGCCTATGTGAATGGGCTATAAGATGGTTAAATGAAAATTGATTAGGAAATATTTGGATGGATTGAATTGAATATCGGTTTGAATTTATTTTGGCATGTATTTTTGCTGCGGCAAAAATCATGACAAAATAGGATGATAAGTGGTGAATTTATAACCTAATTGCGCTAGGGATTGTAGCAGAAATCCTTTTTGTGAAACAAAAAGATTGTCGCGGAAAGCCCGCTTGAGCGCCCAAGGAATATGAATCTAATTTTTATCTTTGCTCAAAATTGAGATATGATTATTTATAGCGTAACGATTTCGGTGGAGGAAACAATTGAGCAAGAATGGGTGCAATGGATGCGTGAGGAGCACATTCCAGAAGTTTTGGCTACAGGTAAATTTTTGAATTGTCGATTTTCGAAATTGGTTTCGCACAAAGAACCTGGTGCTGTAAATTATTCGGCTCAATATACCTGCACGTCTAAAGAGGAATTGAAGGATTATCAAACGAATTTTGCTCCTGCTTTGCAACAAAAATCAATGGTGAAATATGCCGATAAAATGTTGGCTTTTCGTTCGGAATTGGAAATTATTGAGGATTTATTAGCTTAATTGTAAAAAAAAGAGACTCCTTTTGGGAATCTCTTATTTGATATTTTATTTAATCTTAATCTTTTGTTAAACGTTCCAAGGCATATTGAATCATCAAATCCACCGATTTATATGAATCTTGGCTAAACGTTCCTGCTGCGCGATTGGCTACGATACAATTCAAAGACAAAGCTTCGTGTCCCAACATTTTGGATAGACCGTAAATAGCAGAAGTTTCCATTTCAAAGTTGGTCACGCGGTAGTTCCCATAGCTAAATGAACTCAAAATTTCATTGATGTCAAAAGGATTGGGTTTTAAACGCAAATGTCTTCCTTGTGGACCATAGAATCCGCAAGCAGTTCCTGTAATTCCTTCAAATGTATTCTCTGAACGCAAAGTTTCCAAAATAGAAGTAGAACCTTTTACGATGTACGGAATTGCTTTGGCGTCGTCCCATGCTGAATGCTCGAAGAAAGCTTCTTCCATTTCGATATCACGAACCAATTCGGAATCCTCGTAAAAATGCAACAATCCATCCATTCCCAATCCATGCGTACTCATAACGAATGAATCAACCGGAATGTCTCTTTGCAAAGCTCCAGATGTTCCCAATCTTACAAATTGCAATTCGCGGTGAACTTCATTTTCTTCACCAGTTTCCAAATTGATATTGGCCAAGGCATCTAATTCGCTCAAGACAATGTCAATGTTATCGGTTCCCATTCCCGTAGAAATAACTGTAATTCGTTTTCCATTCAAACTTCCAGTATGGGTTACGATCTCACGCTTTTGCGTTTGAAATTCAATCGAATCAAAATACTTAGAAACTTTAGCCACACGGTCTGGATCGCCTACTGTGATCACTAAGTCTGCCAATTGTTCTGGACGAATGTTGCAATGGTAAATACTTCCATCTGCATTTAGGATAAGTTCGGATGCTTTCTTGCTCATACTTTCAAATTCAACTTCAAAATTATCAAATCTAATTCGAATAAAGATAAAATCCATCAATTTTATTAAATGTTAGTCTAGTCTAACAAAGTTATTTATATTTGCATAAAAATATTGACTTTATGTTTCAAGACGTTCTAACGTATTTTCAATCCATCGATCCAGTTTTGGCAGCCTTGTATGCAACTTTGTTTACATGGTCCATGACAGCTTTGGGTGCATCTACTGTGTTTCTGTTTAAAAATGTGAGCCGAACGCATTTAGATGGAATGTTGGGCTTTACGGGTGGCGTCATGATTGCGGCTAGTTATTGGAGTTTATTGGCTCCAGCCATTGCCATGAGTGAAGGAGAAGGCTTTTTACGTATTGTTCCAGTTGCATCTGGTTTTATCTTGGGTGCTTTGTTTTTGTTTTCCTTGGATAAAATATTGCCGCATTTGCACATCAATTTCAAACAAGCAGAAGGAGTGAAGTCACCATGGCAACGTACAACCTTGCTGACTTTGGCTATAACGCTTCATAATATTCCCGAAGGTTTAGCTATTGGCGTTTTATTCGGTGGAGTTGCTGCAGGTATTCCAGAAGCAACCATTGCAGGCGCTGTAACCTTAGCAATCGGAATGGGGATTCAAAACTTCCCGGAAGGAATTGCAGTTGCCATGCCGCTGAGACGAATGGGATTGTCAAGAAGAAAAAGTTTTGCATACGGACAAGCTTCTGCAATAGTTGAACCTATTTTTGGTGTTCTCGGGGCTTTGGCAGTTGCTTTTTTTACGCCTATTTTACCTTATGCCTTGGCATTTGCTGCAGCAGCTATGATTTATGTGGTCATTGAGGAAGTCGTTCCTGAAACCCAACAAAGTGGGAATACAGATATTGCAACGCTAGGTTTTGTCTTGGGATTTGTTGTGATGATGAGCCTCGATGTCTTGTTGGGCGCTTAAGAAATTTTAAAAGTATGAGAGTGTATTGATTGGAAAGTACTATCTTTCCCCAATCATTGATTTTCCTATTTTAACCAGAGGACATTCAACATTTAATTTAAATCCTCTAAAAAATGGGCATTCTTATTTTTTTCGTACTTCATTGGTACTTTTCCTTATTTTTTCAATCTGTTTTTCATCATCGTTATGCGGCGCATAATCTTTTTACAATGTCCAAATTTTGGGAAAGAACTTTCTTTTTTGGGTGTTTTTTGACGCAAGGTTCCTCTTACATCAGTGCCTATTCGTATGGATTGATGCATCGATTACATCATGTTCATACAGACAAACCAGAAGATCCACATTCGCCACACAATGATCCCAATCCTTTTTTATTGATGTGGGCAACGAGAAATAGTTATTTTAATATTTACTCAGGAAAAACTCCTGTAGAAGATAAGTACAGAAAGAATTTACCAGAATGGAAAGCTTTTGATACCATTGCACATAACTGGATTTTTAGAATTATTTGGATTGGAATTTACATTGCAATTTATGCAACATTGGCAACCGCATGGTGGCAATGGTTATTGTTACCTATTACAATTATCATGGGTTCATTTCAAGGAATGGCAGTCAATTGGTGGGCACATAAATTCGGATATGAAAATTTCAAAATGACCAATACTTCTAAAAATATTCTTCCGTTTGATTTGATCTTTTGGGGTGAAGCCTACCACAACAATCACCATAAATATCCAGCAAGAGCCAACAATGCCAATCGTTGGTTTGAATGGGACATGGGTTATCAGTCCATGCGATTACTCAATTTTTTGGGTGTCATTCAGTTAAAGCCACAGCCTATTCAATAAGTTAGATTTCGTACAATTCAATAGGAAGATCATCGGGATCAAAGAAAAAAGTAAATCGCTTTCCTGTAAATTCATCCACTCGAATCGGCTCGGTATCAATACCTTTATTTTTCAATTCGTTGATTGTATCCTCAATATTCATTACCTGAAATGCTAAGTGACGAAGTCCAGTTCCTTCTGGTTGCGAAAGTCTTTTGGGCGGATTGGGAAAGGAAAACAATTCAATGATATAATTTCCATTAAGGGCTAAATCCAATTTATAAGAACCACGTTCTTCTCGAAACACTTCACGGATAATCTCCAAACCCAAAATTTCGGTATAGAATTTTTTCGAAATGGTATAATTCGAACAGATAATGGCGATATGGTGAATGTTTTGAAGCATTTAAGTCTAGTTTATTAATTTAAGTAAATTCAAAGGCTGATGAATAATTTTAGATGCCGCATGGTTGCGTAATTCTTCTTCGGTTCTAAATCCCCAAGTAACGCCGATGGACTTTACATCTGCATTGGAAGCCGTCATCATATCTACTCCCGAATCTCCGACAAATAAGGTTTTCTCTTGATTAATTTGGGTTTCGTTCATGATTTGCATCAAAATACTAGGATTCGGCTTTTTGGCTTCTCCTATTCGGTGTCCTAAAACCACATCAAATGAAATTGAAGGAAAATATCGTTTCACCAGATTTACCGTCGCTTCATGGTATTTGTTGGAGGCAATTGCTAATTTGAATTCTCTAGCTTGCAATTCCTGAAGTAATTCTTGAATTCCATCGTAAGGTCGCGTCAGATCATATTTGTGGGCTTCATAATGCGTCACAAATTCCTTTCTGATTTGTTGAAATTTCACCTCGTCATGGAAGTTTTCGGGTAAACAAGTTTTCAGTAAATTATCGATTCCGTTTCCAATAAAAGTTCTGTATAGTTCCAATTCATGCGTTGGGAATCCATATTTTGCCAGTACATAATTGACCGAATTTCCCAAATCTTCATACGTATTGAGCAAGGTTCCATCTAAATCGAAAATGATTAATTTGATTTTTGGAGTAGAATGAATTCGAAAATAAAAGATTGAAGCGACCATCACAACCATGTAAATGTACATGATATATGCGTCAGATATAAATCCATCTTTGATAACATCGAACCCAAGAAAATAAAAGGTTAGAGAAATCCCAATGAGCGACAAAGCAGACAAAATATATCGAAGTATTTGTGTGTTTTTGCTTTTATATAGAAATAGAATTAAACCTAAAATTATAAAGGTTGGTGTGGAATATATAACCGAAATGATAACAAAGAGGAAATAACTCGTCAAAAAATTATCCAAACCAAAATCTTTGAACGTAAGAATCAATACATTGATCAAACAAGAAAGAAAGATAGTCACGAACCAAACTTTGGCCCAATACAGAAGTTTTTGCATATGAAAAAGGTTGACTCAAATGTACAGAATCTGAATCAACCTTTGGTTTTATTTCGAATTGTTAAACTGTTTTCTTTTTCGCTGGCATTAATTTTTTAGCTAATTTGAAAATAGGAAATGCCACAAGTCCGGCAAGGATTCCCACCACAAATTCTTTCAAAATGGATGGAATATTTGGAACCAAATGATGCAAATAATCAATGTTGTGAACGAAAATTCCACCTGCCACAAGCAATAATGCCAAGGTTCCTACGATGGATAAAATGCGGATAACAATAGGAAGTGCAGCCACCAAAAATTTACCCAAAGTATTCATAAAGCCTTTTTCGTTGGAATATTTGATCAACTTATATCCGGCATCGTCCATACGAACAATCAAGGCTACAACACCATAAACTCCAATCGTTGCTAAAATTGCAACCACACAAACTGTAAGGATTTGGGTAGGAAGTGGTTTGTCCAGTACCGCTCCCAATGCGATGATGATAATTTCGACGGAAAGTATAAAGTCAGTTGTGATGGCAGATTTCACTTTGGCTTTTTCATTGACCAGTCCGTCGTTTGTATTTTCTTTAATCACTTCTTCACCTTTTTTCGTTCGATGAAATAGAAATTCGATGATTTTTTCCATTCCTTCATAGGCAAGGTAAAATCCACCCAACATTAAAATTGCGATGATTGCAGGCGGATAAAAATAATTGAGCAGAAGTGCTGCTGGAACGATGATCAATTTGTTGAGAAATGATCCTTTGGTGATCGCCCATAGAACGGGAATTTCGCGTGAAGATAAAAATCCGGTTGCTTTTTCCGCGTTTACCGCAAGATCATCGCCTAAAATTCCAGCTGTTTTTTTGGTTGCCAATTTACTTGCGACTGCAACGTCGTCCATTAGTGCAGCTATATCGTCCAATACTGCAAAAATTCCTGATGCCATTAGGTTTAATTTTGTACAAATGTAATTTTTTTAAGATAATTTAATAATTATTAGTTGTTGTATTATTAATTTAAATAATAAGCTTTGAAATAAAAAAATGTTAATATCTCAATTAGGAATGATGTAATTGTGTTTTTATTTTTGAGTTAATTTAAAAAACTTTATATGAGATTTTTAGAAAACAATTGGTTAGAATTGATTGCAATATTAATTAGTTTAATATCCTTATATATATCATATTTAAAATTTAGAAAGGGTAATCTGACGAATCTTGAATTAACATTTTTTAATTTATTAAAAGATTTAGAAAACGCTAAATCAACAATTATTTATAAAACTACGCGTGAGGAATTAAATGGTGCTAAAATTTTTTTTAAAATCAATAATGAAATATTGAATGCTGTTAAATTATTATATTCTCAAAAGAATCAAAATCAATTTATAGTAGCTAATGCTTATGATAATTTAAACAATCTATCTTTGGATGATGCTATTGATGTTATTAATGAAAAGTTTGTAGAAGTATTTGAACCTACAATGTCATCTTATTTAGGATATTTAAGGTCAATGATTTATTTCATAAATAAAAATAAATATTCTAATAGTTTTATGTTTCATTTTAAAAGTAAGATAACCGAAGATGAGCTTATTTTTTTATATTATTATAGTCATTCTAAATATGGACAAGATTTTTTAGAGTTCAGTAAATCATGTAATTTATTTGAAAATTTAAATAAATCAAGAGTAATAGGTTTTAAATAATATAAAGTTTAAAATAAAAAAAATGGACTGAGTTTCCCCAATCCATTTTCATATTTGTATTCGAATTTCGAAATTCTATTTTGTAATGCCTTCTAATTTGAAAATGAATGCATATTCCAAAGCAACTTCTTTGATGGCTTCAAAACGCCCTGAAGCTCCACCATGACCCGCAGTCATATCGGTTTTTAGCAACAACAAATTATTGTCGGTTTTCATTTCTCTCAACTTTGCAACCCATTTCGCAGGTTCCCAATATTGAACTTGAGAATCATGCAAACCTGTTGTTACCAACATATTCGGATAGCTCTTTCTTTCAATATTGTCATACGGCGAATAGGATTTCATGTAGTCATAATATTTTTTATCATTTGGATTTCCCCATTCGTCATATTCCCCAGTTGTCAAAGGAATCGAATCATCCAACATCGTGGTTACGACATCCACGAAAGGAACTTGAGCAACAATTCCATTGTAGATTTCTGGTGCTTGGTTGATAATCGCACCCATTAACAATCCGCCTGCAGATCCACCCATCGCATAAAGATGTTTGGCAGAGGTATATTTGTTCTCAATGAAATATTTCGAAATATCCACGAAATCGTTGAAAGTATTTTTCTTGTTTAACATTTTTCCATCTTCGTACCAATTTCTACCTAATTCTTGTCCGCCACGAATGTGAGCCAATGCATAAATAAATCCTCGATCCAACAAGCTCAATCTTCCTGAACTAAAGTAAACATCCATGGTTGAACCATACGAACCATAGGCATATTGCAACAAAGGCGTATTTTCATTGATCACCAAATCTTTTCTATGAACAATAGAAACTGGAACCTTTACACCATCACGAGCCGTTACCCAAAGGCGTTTGGTTACATAATTGTCTTTGTTGAAATCTCCTAAAACGACTTGTTCTTTTTTCACTTCACTCGTTTTGTCTTCCATGTTGAAATCAATGGTTGAGTTTGGAGTCGTCATCGAAGTATAGCCATAACGTAAAATTTTGGAGTCAAAATCTGGATTGAATCCAATGTATGCTGAATAAACTTCTTCTTTGAAAGGTAAATTGTATTGCGTTTTCCCATCCCAAGTTCTGATGTTCAGTTGAGTCAAACCATTGGTTCTTTCTTCTAAAACAAGGTAATCATTGTAGATTTCAAAATTCTCTAGGAAATAATCTTCTCTGTGAGGAATAACATCTTTCCAATTCGACTTTCCAGTTTTGGTAACCGGAGTTTTCATCAATTTGAAATTGGTTGCATTGTCTTTATTGGTCATGATATAAAAGTCAGATCCATAATGTTCAATGCTGTATTCTAAATCACGTTGACGTTTTTGGAAGATGGTCCATTTTGCATTGGGTTGATCAGCTGGAATGAAGCGATATTCGTCAGAAACAGTACTTCCGCTACCAATGATGATGTACTTACGAGATTTCGTTTTGTACACATAGGTATTGAAGGTATCATCTTTTTCTTCGTATACCAAAACATCAGCACTTTGTGGAGTTCCCAAGATATGTTTCCAAATTTGGTACGAACGTAAGGTTTCATCTTTTCGGGTATAGAAAAGCGTTTTGTTGTCTGCCGCCCAAACTGAACCACCCGTTGTGTTTTCCAATTTGTCTGATAATATTTTACCCGTTTTCAAATCTTTGATTTGTATGGTATAAATTCTTCTACTTACAGTATCTTGTCCAAAAGCTGCGTATTGGTTGTTTTCCGAAACATTTAAACCATTTAAGTTATAATATGAAAAACCTTTTGCCATTTCGTTTACATTGAACAAAATTTCTTCTGGAGCATCAATGTTTCCTTTTCTACGTGTATGAATTGGATATTGACCACCTGTTTCGTAACGCGTGATGTAATAATAACCATTCAATTTATAAGGAACAGAGGAGTCATCTTCTTTGATTCTCCCTTTGATTTCGTCAAATAAATTTTTCTGAAGTTCTTCGGTATCCTTCATCATGAAATCGGTATAGTCGTTTTCATCATTCAGGTACTGAATTACTTCTGGATTTTCACGTTCGTTTAACCAATAATAATTGTCAATACGAATATCACCATGTTTTTCTAAACGTTTTTCAATGGTTTTCGCTTTTGGCGCTTGCATAGATTGTGCATTTAAATTTGCTACAGCTATAACCAATGCTAAAGCTGAAAGCGGTTTTTGAATAATTTTCATATATGATTCTAAGGGTTGAGTTATTGTACTTTTTTGAATTCTTTTAATTCAAATTCGTTAGAAGAATTCAAATAATCAATACCAATTGTTTCTCCGTCATAATATCCAACAGTCGTATATTGATGGTTGCCATTTGTTACGGTAGCTTGATAAATTCCAGCTCTGCTAGTAGGTTTCAACAAAGCAATAACTGTATTGGAAGATTTTTCAATCAAAGCCAATGAACCATCTTTTAATTCCGTTAATTGAACGATGGTATTTCCACTTTTAAATTCCGTTCCCAACGAAATAGATGGTGCAGAAGCGGGAACTTTTGTTTCTACTTTTTCTTCAATTCGTACAGTTTCTTTAGGCTCTGGAATTGTACCATAAACGATTTCAGTGGGATGAGAAGGTTTCAAAGTTTTTAAAGCAATTCTCATGGCGTCCTGATATCCTTCTTTGTAATCTTTTATACTCGATTCTCCACGAAAAGTTTCTAGGATTTGTCCCTCACAGTTTTTTAAATGTACGAGTATGATATTTTTTCTCCAACTTCTTTCTTTCTCCATATCAACCGTCAAGGCTCTGCACGGATTGTTATGCATATCTGAAGGCCAATAAGCTGGGTTTTCTGTGATTCCTTCGTAGGATTTGTTTTTTACAAATTGCTTGAAAACAGGTCCTAAATGAAATTGATCTTCTTCAAAACTTGTAAAGCTTTGAGGTATGATGATGTATCGATAATTGGATACCGATTGTGCATGTAAAACGAATGTACTTAGGATGAATAAAAAAGAAAATGCTGATTTCATAACTAAATTTTCTGAGCCAAATATACGAAAACACTTTATGCGAATCCTTCTTGGCTTTTTCTTTTTATTCTGAAATTAAATCCACGAATTTGCAACTTGTATTTTAAGTCAAAATAAAATGCTTTTTGGAATCAAATAATACCGAAAAGGCTTAATTTTACAGCTTCATAATAATTCACGCAAATAACAAAATAATATGAAATTTTTTATCGACACAGCCAATCTAAATGACATCAAGGAAGCACAAGATTTAGGCGTTTTAGATGGTGTAACGACCAATCCATCTTTGATGGCAAAAGAAGGAATTACGGGGCAAGAAAACATTTTGCAACATTACCGTGACATTTGTGAAATCGTTGATGGAGATGTAAGTGCTGAGGTGATCGCGACAGATTTCGAAGGAATGATCAAAGAAGGCGAGGAGTTGGCGAAATTGAACGACCAAATCGTCGTGAAAATTCCCATGACCAAAGATGGAATCAAAGCTTGTAAATACTTTACCGAAAAAGGAATCAAAACCAATGTAACCTTGGTTTTCTCAGTTGGTCAGGCATTGTTAGCAGCCAAAGCAGGAGCGACTTATGTTTCTCCGTTTTTGGGAAGATTGGATGATATCTCAACTGATGGCATGAATTTGATCGAAGAAATCAGAATCGTTTACGATAATTATTTGTTTGATACCCAAATTTTAGCAGCTTCCGTTCGTCATACGATGCACATTGTCAATTGCGCAAAAATCGGTGCAGATGTGATGACTGGACCTTTATCATCTATCATGGGATTGTTGAAACACCCATTGACCGATATTGGTTTGGCACAATTCTTAGCCGATCACGCAAAAGGAAATCAATAAGAAACTAATTGAATATACTGAAAAAGACGGATCCTCATCCGTCTTTTTTTATTTAGTTAATGTCCGCTTTGATTCCCGGATAATCCTTCATCTTTCGTAGCTCAATATCTTCTCGTTTGTTTAAAATTTGAAGCAAATCATCCAATTCCTTCACACTATTTTCATCACGAAAATATTGATCATGTGTTAACAAAACCAAATGGTTTTCTGTTTGAACACGATTATTGGAAAAAGTCGAATCGATGATCGCCATGATTTCTTTTCCTGTTTCTTTCACTTTATAAGTTGAATCCGATTTCCATTCAACATCCCAACCTACCAATATAAATTCATTTTTCGCCAAATAATCTGCAGCTTTTTCTGAGGATTTTAAATCGGTTTCCTTGATAGAATCCAATCGCCAAATATTACGTCCAGGTGTTCTGGCAATCATTAATTTTCTATTTAAACTATCATTCATTCGGTTGAAATCTTCCAAAACTTTCACAGAATCCTTATAAAATTCAGAAAATTTATTGTTCGCATGCGAATAGCTATGATTGGCAATTTGGAACAAGGTATCTTGTATGATCATTTCAAAATTTCGTTCTTGGGCTTTACTTCCTTTGATGTGTGAACCCACCAAAAACAAAGTAGCAGGAACTTTTTCTCTTTGAAGAGATTGAATAACATGGGAAGTTCCTTTATTC
The DNA here is from genome assembly GCF_040545805.1 of Moheibacter stercoris. Classification (NCBI taxonomy): domain Bacteria; kingdom Pseudomonadati; phylum Bacteroidota; class Flavobacteriia; order Flavobacteriales; family Weeksellaceae; genus Moheibacter; species Moheibacter stercoris. The sequence goes on along the minus strand of NZ_JBEPMO010000003.1, from coordinate 71,232 downwards.
GGTCCATCATCAAAGGTGATGTACACGTATTTCTTGGAACTTTTTGTAATAGATTCTGGACTAATTGGAGGAGCAACCTTTTGTCTGTTTTCCAAGGAAACTTTCGTTTTAATAGGTTGTAAACCGATAGAAGGTTTGTCTGTTTGGCATTGAAGGAAAAAGAAACTTCCTAGGAAAAGGAAGGCAACACGAGAGAATTTTGGGAACATAAAAGTTGAAATCGTATTAAGTTAATGAATTGTTAAAATATTAGTATTTCATTAACAAAATGCAGGCCAATTTTTCAACTTAATTGTTAAAAAATTATAGAAAAAAAATTCTCTATTTTATTGACAATTTTTTATTTTTTTTCCATTTTCATATTTCATTTCGCATGGGCTGCCGTCTTTTTCAATGCAATACCAAATTCCATGCTTCTTGCCATTTAAGTATTCTTTGTGTTGTTGAATTTCTCCTTTTAGAAGATAATCATAAGACTTTACTTTTCCATTCTCATCATAGGAGTAAACTTCATATCGATCTTTACCATCGAAATTTCGAATTCGTTTTATAAGTTTTTGGGTGGAATCATAATAATATTCCTCATATATAGTTTGCTTTCCTTCTTTTGAATAATAATATTTTTCACTTATGAGTTTTCCCTCCTCATATTCTTCAATTACTCCCTTTCCTTTTTTACCTTTAAAATCTACCGACTCACTTACTAATTTTTTAGTTGCATGATGATAAACCAAACCATCTTTAAAATAAATATCATATTGACTTAAAGTTTCTTGACTATAAGAAAACGAGAAGTTTAAAAGTAAAAGGAAAAATAGAATTTTATTCATAGTTGAAATATATCAATTATTTCCCTGAATCTTATTTTTCTCAAAAACAGGGCGTGAAATAAACCAATAATAAACCAAAGCAAATAGGCAAAAACCTGCTGTGATGAGGTACATCATTTCAAATCCGAAATGATCACCAAAATATGCACCTAGCAACATCCCTATACCAATTCCTAAATCAAATCCTGTTAAATAGGTCGAATTGGCCGTTCCTCTTTTGGAACCTGGCGCCATGTTGATGTACATGGTTTGCAAGGCAGGAAACAAAGTTCCGTATCCGATTCCGATCAAAAGTGCAGACAAACAGAAGAAATAAATGCTATGCAAAAGAGCAAATCCTACAAATCCTAAACTGATGACCAACAAGGCAACGACCATTACTTTATGAAGATGTCCACGATCCACAAATCGACCAGAAGTTACTCTTGATAGAACAATTCCTCCAGCCAAAAACAAAAAGAAAATTCCCGCATTTTGAATTCCCGTTTCTTTGCCATACAATACAGCGTAGGAAATCAAAGTTCCCCATCCAAATGCCAAAAACAATTGATTGATGAAAATCGGAATGGATTTGAGTAATAAAAATCGGTCCAAGGAAATCGGCGGAATTTTGTCCAATCGTTGTCGTTTGGGAACTTGGATGAACATCACCACCAAAATTGACAAAAATCCCATGAACAAAGCACAGGTGATCAAGGTTTGAAATCCATAGGAGTCATAAATCATCACGGCAATATAAGGCGCAACCGCCATCGCAATGTTGGTGTTTACTCCAAAATATCCGATTCCTTCTGCACGTCTCGAAGCAGGAATGATGTCAATCGCGACCGTATTGGCCGAAACTGTTGCCAATCCCCAAGACATTCCATGAATGAATCGTAAAATCACCAAAAACACTACCGTTGTGGCGAAATAATAGCCGAAAAAAGTTGCAATGAAAACGGTGAGTCCCAATAGAAATAAAGGTTTCCGCGAATAAACATCGACCCAATACCCGCAAAACGGACGGATTAGTAACAATGCAATCGCATAAGAAGAAAGTACAATTCCGATTTTGGAATGTGGAACCTCTAAAACTTCCGAAAGATAAATGGGAATGGTCGGCATCAAAAGGTTAAAAGAACAAGCCACCAAAAAGTTCGCCACGCATGCAATGATGAAATTTTTGTTCCAGATTTTTTCTTTTCCTTCCATTTCTTGAATTCCATCCAAATTTAGCGAACATAAACCTCATGAAAAAAGAAAGTCCGTTAAATTTATTTGATGTTTTGATACTGATTTTTTAGAAGCCATTCCAGCTGTTTGTTTCTATCTTTTTTGCTTGTTCGTTTTTTGTTTCGGCAAAAAAGGAGTTCACTTCGTTCCACTCTTTTTATCCGACAAAAAATCTTCACAACCAAAAAAGGATATCCACTTCCATCTGGGCTATTTTAAGGATGGGAGTTGGAGGTAGGAAGCTGAAATTTTATAAATAAAAAAAATAATCAGATAGAATCTAAAAGTTGCATAATCTCATCTCCCCATTCGTCTATTATATTTTTTCCTATGCCTTTTATTTCAAATAGATTTTCTTTGGTTTTAGGCGGATTTTTAGCTAAATTGCTTAGAGTAGAATTGGAGAAAATTCTAAAAGCGGGAATATTTAATTTTTTAGAAGTTTGATATCTCCATGATTTTAACGCATCAAATATTTTGATTTGCTCATCATTTAATTCTTCAAGGATTTCTTCTTTATTCTTCGAATTGTAGAATACCAAAATATTCCAGCAGGGAAATGGATCTATAGAAAAAGATTCAGTTGATTTAATTATTTCATTTTTATCAAGAAATCGATTTATTTGTCTTAAATCTTCCAGATAAAAAGTTTCAGATAGCCTAAGTGTAAAATTCTGAATTTTCATATTATTAAGTTTTTAGTCAACTCAATATATTCAAAATTTAAAAATCACACATTAATTTAAATGTTTAACTTCTAATTTCTCTTGTAAATACTCACCAGTATGCGATGCCTCAACTTTGGCAACATCTTCGGGTGTGCCTTCTGCGACAACTTCTCCACCATGTTTTCCACCGTCTGGACCAATGTCGATAATCCAATCGGCTGCTTTGATGATGTCCATATGGTGTTCAATCACAAAAACGGTATGGCCAATTTCAATCAAGGCTCTCAAAGCTTTCAAGAGTTTCTTAACATCGTGGAAATGTAATCCGGTGCTTGGTTCGTCAAAGATGAACAAAGTCTGTTTCTGAGTTTGACCTTTGGTTAAAAAGGAAGCCAATTTGATTCGTTGGGCTTCTCCTCCCGAAAGCGTGTTGGAGGATTGTCCCAATTGAACATAGCCCAAACCCGTTTCTTGAAGAGGCAATATTTTCTCGACAATTTTGGATTCTTTGTGTTTTTGGAAAAACTCGACCGCATCATCCACAGTCATATGCAGGATTTCCGAAATATTTTTGTCTTGGTATTTGACCTCAAGAATTTCTTTTTTGAATCGATGACCATGGCAAGTTTCACATTCCAATTCTACATCGGCCATGAACTGCATTTCAATCGTAATGGTTCCTTCCCCTTTACATGTATCACATCGACCACCATCGACATTGAACGAAAAATGTTTCGGTTGAAAGCCCATCAATTTACTTGCTTTTTGTTTGGCGAATAGATTTCGGATATCGTCGTAAGCTTTCACATAAGTAACTGGATTGGATCGAGATGATTTTCCAATCGGATTTTGATCGATCAATTCAATGTTGTGAATGCGTTGAATGGAACCCGTGATTTCATCATAATCACCGATTTTATTTCCGTAAATTCCTAAATTTCGTTGAATGGCAGGCGTTAAAATTTCTTTCATCAAGGTACTTTTTCCCGATCCGGAAACACCTGTCACAACGGTCAACGTATTCAATGGGAATTTTACATCGAGATTTTTTAAGTTATTCTCACGCGCTCCTTTGATTTCGACAAAGTTTTTAAATGGAATTCTATTTTTTGGAACTTCAATTTCCAATCGGCCGTTGAGGTAATCAGCCGTCAACGTATTGGCTTTCATCAATTCCTCATAAGTTCCTTCAAAAACAACTTCACCTCCATGGGTTCCAGCTTCAGGACCAATGTCAATGATATAATCAGCTGCTTTGATGATGTCTTCGTCGTGCTCTACCACAATCACAGAATTTCCCAAATCACGAAGTTTGCGCAAAATTCCAATCAATCGTTCGGTGTCTTTGGAGTGCAATCCGATGGATGGTTCGTCTAAAATATACATGGAACCTACCAAACTACTTCCCAGTGAAGTCGCCAAATTAATTCGTTGACTTTCTCCACCCGAAAGCGTATTGGAAGCGCGATTTAAGGTTAAATAACTCAAACCAACATCGATCAAGAATTCGATTCGACTACGGATCTCAAACAAAATTCGTTTCGCAACCTTCTCTTCGTATTGGCTTAATTGAATTTGATCGAAGAATACTTTCAATTCGTCCAAAGGCAAATCCACCAAGTCTTGAATCGCTTTCTCATTTACTTTTACATAAGAAGCCTCTTTGCGTAGACGTTTTCCTTTACAAGTCGGACAAACCGTTTTCCCTCTGTAACGAGAAAGCATGACACGGTATTGAATTTTATAGGTATTGGATTCTACCATTTGGAAAAATCCGTCAATTCCTTCCCAATTACCTTTTCCTCTCCAAAGAATTTCTTTTTGAGAATCGGATAATTCATAATAAGGTTTGTGAATAGGAAAATCAAATTTGACCGCTTTTCGAATGAAATCATCTTTCCATTCGCTCATTTTATCCCCTTTCCAAGCTACTACCGCATCTTCATAAATCGATAATTTCTTGTTAGGAATCACCAAATTCTCATCAATCCCGATGACTTTTCCATATCCTTCACAAGTTGGACAAGCTCCATAGGGATTGTTGAAACTGAAGAAATGAATGGTTGGATCGTTAAACGAAATACCATCCAATTCAAATGCGCTTGAGAAAGGTTTTTCGGTATTTTTATCTACATCTTTAATGATTAATTCTCCATTTCCTTCAAAAAAGGCTGTTTGAATCGAATCGGCTAAACGATGATAGAAAGATTCGTCGTCTTGGGTTTCAATTCGGTCGATGACCAAGAATACTTTGGTATCTTTTTTAGGTTCAAATTTGAATTCGATTAAATCTTCAATTTTCACCTGATTTCCATCGACATCCAATCGTGAGAAACCTTGTTGCTGCAAAACATTTAGTTGTTCTGTAAACGTTCGATCTGAAGAAAGAAGGACAGGCGATAATATCAAAATTTTGGAACCATTGTCCAAAGATTGAATATAATCCACCACATGGGTTACGGTTTGCTTTTGCACCAATTCACCTGAAATAGGGGAATAGGTTTTTCCAATTCGGGCAAACAATAATTTTAAGTAATCATAGATTTCGGTCGTTGTTCCTACAGTCGAACGAGGATTTGTGCTGATTACTTTTTGTTGAATCGCAATCGCAGGAGCAATTCCTTTGATATAATCCACTTGAGGTTTGTCCAATTTCCCCATGAATTGACGCGCATAGGAAGACAAACTCTCTACATAACGACGTTGACCTTCTGCATACAAAGTATCAAAAGCCAAGGAAGATTTTCCAGAACCCGAAAGTCCCGTAATCACCACCAATTTATTTTTGGGAATGGCTAAATCTATGTTCTTTAAATTATGGAGTTTAGCACCTTTGATGATGATAAATTCCTTCGGATCGTATGCTGTTAAATCTTTCTTCATTTTGAAGGTGCAAAGGTACTACAATTGCTTGGCTTCAAAAATATTGAGGAGAAAATATTATGTTAATTTCAGATTTTTAAAGGAAGATTCCCTTCAAATATTTTTTGTCAAATTGAATTAATAGTTCGTTCTTTGGTGAAGAAATTAAAAAATGCAACAAAACAACATCCATACTTGGCCCCCATTTTTCTTAAAAGTTTAGGGAAAGGTATGTTTGTGTCAAAAATATTAAGTGAAAACGCTTTCCCATGGGAGAGCGTTTTTTTTATGCAAATAAATTAACAAATGAAAACAAAGAACGTAGCAATTATTGGAGCAGGGAATTTAGGGATTTCCATTGCAGAAGGTTTGGTGAAAAAGCAAAAACGAAAGGCAGAAAATATTTTGTTGAGCCGCAATCAAATTCAGAAAATTGAACATTTGAAAAAGATGGGAATGATTGTTTCCCAAAAGAATGCTGAAATTGTTCCCGTTGCTGACGTGGTGATTTTAGCGGTAAAACCCTACAAAGTATTAGAGATTCTGAAAGAAATTCAACCTTATCTTCAACCTTCCACCATAATAGTATCGGTGGCAACCGGAATTGAAATTTCTTCGATGCAAAAAATTATAGGAAATCAACAACCTATATTTCGAGCCATGCCCAATACGGCAGCAGCGGTTTCGGAATCCATGAGTTGTATTTGCGGAAATTCCGAGGAAGGAAGAAAAGAAGTAGAAGATATTTTTCAGTCGATTGGAGAAACGATTTTCATTACCGAAAAATTGATGAATGCCGCAACTGTTGTGGGAGCTTGTGGAATTGCCTATGTTTTGCGATTCATTCGTGCGATGATTCAAGGTGGTGTTGAAATTGGATTTGATTCACAGACCGCTTCGAAAATTGTTACCCAAACGGTAAAAGACGCTGCCGAATTATTGATTCAGAATGGTTTGCATCCGGAACAAGAAATCGATAAAGTGACAACTCCAAAAGGATGTACGATTGTGGGCTTAAACGAAATGGAACACCAAGGATTTAGTTCTTCTTTGATCAAAGGAATCAAAACTTCGTTTGAAAAGATTTAGATTTGCCTAGCTGAAAATTAAAAGATGGAAAAGAAATTGAGATTAATTTGGGATTTTCGTGGACCCGATGCGCAAAAAACGGCAGAACACCATGAAATTCATTTGAAGGAATTCATTCAAGCGGAAAAATTGATGAATAATATTACGGGAGTTGAAACTATTTCAGAAATGTATTCGGTAGCCTATTTGGTAGTCGATGAGAATGAAATGATTGCAGTTCGAGATGCTTTGAAACCTCATAGAGGCGAATGGTATGAAAATTGATGCCTCAGCTAAAATTTTTTGAAAAAAATAACGTTATAACCCTAAACAAAAATTAATTTATGAAAAATGTATTTGCCTTAATGCTTGCTATGTTCGTTGGACTTGGAATGGTTTCTTGTAGTTCTGATGATGACAATGGGTCAACTCCTCAATTTACGATGGTAGGAACTTGGAAAGTTACACAAGTTTTCATCAATGGTGTTGAACACAATGTAGATGATTATTGTCCTTACAAAGGTACATTTCAATTTGTGACTGGAGGAACATATGTAGAAAATGGTTTTGAATTGAACAATACAAATGATTGTGTGGCGAAAGAAACGGTTGGAGGTACTTGGGCGAAAAGTGGAAATACGTATACCTTAACGTTGACAGGAAATGCGAGTTCTACTGTATTGCCAAATTCATTTAGTCCTATCACAACTTCTGGGGTTATCAATAAATTTGAATTGAATTTATCAGCAGGAGGAATCCCAACCAAATTGGTATTCTCAAAACAATAAATTATCGAAACTTTAAGATATTTCAATCCCGATTCTGTCGGGATTTTTTTATTTTTAAAACATGAAGATTTTATCACCAGAACAACTCAAAAGAGTCGAAACTCAAACGATCACGATTCAAGACATAGAACTTATCAATTTAATGGAGCGAGCAGCCAATGCCATTTTGAATTGGTTAAAATCAAAAATAGATGTTTCCAAAAATTCCTTTACTATTATTTGTGGAGTTGGAAACAATGGAGGAGATGGATTGGCGCTAGGAAGATTGCTGTGGGAAGAAAAAGCCAATGTCAAAATTTATTTGCAGAAAAATAATTCCTATTCGCTCGATAATTTGACCAATCAGAAGCGTCTAAAGGATTTGAAAATACCATTTGAATACTACGATGAGACCACGAAATTGGAAATTATTCCCAATTCCATTCTGATTGATGCGATATTCGGATATGGATTGAATCGCCCTATAGGTGATGAGTGGAAGCCGATTATTGACCAGATCAATCAATCTCCCAATACGGTGATTTCGGTTGATGTTCCATCGGGATTGTTTTGTGATCAATTGAATTCAGAAAAGGATCCAATTGTGGAATCAGAAGTTACCTTAACCTTTCAAACTCCGAAATTATCCTTATTAATTCCAGAAAATCAGCAATATGTCAATGAATTTGAAATATTGGACATCAGTTTGGATTTAGAATCCATTGAAAAGGAAGATTCTCAATTGGGTTATTTTTCAATGAATTATGTTCCACAATTTTATTTCAAACGTCCAAAATTCAGCCATAAGTATGATTATGGAAATGTTTTGGTGATTGGCGGAAGTTATGGGAAAATAGGAGCGAGTTTGTTGGCTGCAAAAGCGGTTTTTAAATCAGGTGCTGGATTGGTTACTATGTATGTTCCAAAATGTGGGTATTCGGTAATTCAAACAGCTTTGCCAGAGGCAATGGTTCAAACTGATTTTTCAGATGAAATGATTACAAAATTTCCCAATGTGGAACGTTATGATACTATTGTGATTGGCCCTGGAATGGGAACCGATGAGAAAACTTATCGGGCTTTTGAAGAATTTTTATCGGAAAATGATTTGTCTGACAAGAAATTAATCATCGATGCTGATGGAATCAATTTGTTGAGCAATCATCCGAACTTACTTGAGAAATTACCCAAAGAAACCATTTTGACGCCACATGATAAGGAACTGGAACGTTTGATTGGATCGTGGGAAAATTCTTATGATAAAATTGAGAAAATTCAATCTTTTGTGCAATCCCATGAATTGGTCATTGTTGCCAAAGGCTTTATTACGCAAACATTTCTCGCAAATGGAGAAGCTTATTTCAATTCTTCTGGAAATCCAGGAATGGCTACGGCAGGAAGTGGTGATGTTTTGGCAGGAATCATCGCAGGATTGTATGCGAAACAATACAATGCTTCTGAAGCTGCAATATTTGGTGTGTTTCTTCATGGTTTTTCTGGAGATGTAGCATCGCAACAATTGGGAGAAGAAAGTATCATGGCGACCGATTTGATCAATTATATTCCTGTGGCCTTTAAAACTTTGTTTGGATAACAAATAGATGTTGAAAAGTCATCTTGTTTTCTTTATAAGTCCAAGCTTTTTAGCATGTTTTTGTGGACTCAAAATACTACTTTTGCACACAAAGAAATCATCATGACGTTAGAGCAATTACAAACACACGTACAACAAACTCGTAGAGATATTGTGAGAATGGTTCATGCCGTAAACAGTGGACATCCGGGAGGATCACTTGGTTGCGCTGAATATTTCACAGCTTTATACGGAAAAGTAATGGATTATTCCACCGATTTTAACATGGACGGAATCGGAGAAGATTTATTCTTTTTATCAAACGGACATATTTCCCCAGTTTATTATAGCATCTTGGCTAGATTTGGATTCTTTCCAGTTGAGGAATTGAATACGTTTAGAAAATTGGATTCTCGTTTGCAAGGACATCCAACAACCCACGAAGGTTTGCCCGGAGTTCGAATTGCTTCTGGATCTTTGGGGCAAGGATTGTCTGTTGCAATTGGTGCAGCTTTAGCCAAAAAACTAAACAACGACGATAAATTGGTGTATTCTCTTCACGGTGATGGAGAATTGCAAGAAGGACAAATCTGGGAGGCTTTGATGTTTGCTGCTGCAAAAGGAGTAGACAACATCATTTCTACCATCGATTACAATGGTCGTCAAATTGACGGAGATACCAAAGATGTTTTGGATTTGGGTGATTTGCATGCCAAAATGGAAGCGTTTGGATGGTTGGTTTTGGAAGAAAAAGAAGGAAACAACCTAGAAAAAGTAATCGCAATTTTGGAAAAAGCAAAATCAGAAACAGGTAAAGGAAAACCAGTTATGATCATCCTTCACACCGAAATGGGAAATGGAATTGACTATATGATGGGGACGCATGCTTGGCATGGTAAAGCTCCAAATGACGAACAATTGGAAAAAGCATTGGCTCAAAATCCTGTAACTGAACTTGGAGATTATTAAGATGAAAAAAATAAACCTAATCATTACTTTCCTTTTGTTTTCATTGGTTTGGGGACAATCTAAACTTGACATGCATTATTCATTGGACTATTCTTTTTATTCCAACGATGAATCCATGAATGAGAAACCTTTTGTGAAACATTATATTCCCCAAAAGTTTTCAGAATCAGGAAAAGCTTCTTTGTTATTTTTTGAAACCTATGACTTGAGTGGTGCTCCAGGATATCTTTATTTTCAAGAAGGTAAAGCCATTGAGATTTATTCCAATAACTTGAACAATAATTTCAAAATCAAAGATCGTTTTAGCGCCTATGATTTTTACAGTGATCCAATTGATACGCTATACCATAAGGTAGAATTTGTGAAAGCAGACATTCCATCCAAAAAAATATTGGAAAGAACTTGTAATAATTATTACATTAAAACAATCAATGAAGGAGTAGAATCTGTTGATTTTATGGTTTGCGTAGAAGAATCAAGTGAAATTGACAATCTTCGTTTTCTTTTTCCTAATCAAGAAGGAACCAAAGTAAAAGGTTTGATTTTACAATTTGCTCCATTTGATTTATACGAAACTGAAGGGCTTCATTTGAAAGCGATTGAGAAAATTAATTCAAGCATTCAATTTGATTTTCAAAAGGAATATGCGGATTATGTTGCCAAAAGAGATTCATTGAGAACTGCTTTTGAAACAGAAATTGAAAAATATGATGAGGATTCATTTGTAGATCCAGTTGCTGTAGACGACTATACGTATGAATTGGAATATGCAAACCAACCTGGAGTTTGTCAATACGAAGGATTTTTTGATTTGAATTTCAGTACCGATAAGGCATTGGATATCGCTTCCAACTATTTGAATAGCTTGTGTTCCATGAGTTATTATTTGAAAGCGGGAGAAGAAGATACTTTCAAAGCTTTTGCCATTCGCGATGCGAAAACGGCAACCAAGAACTTCCGAAAGGAAGGACTTTTCACCAAAGCCGATGAGAAAATGTTCTACAATTTCATCAAAGCGGGTTTTGAGAAACTTCAAAAATCTGAATATTCAGTAGTAGAGGCTGCTGCAAAGGCAACCGAAGATGCTGCTTGGGCTGCGGAAGATTATGATTGGGCTGCAGATTTAGATGCATATCTAACGCCATATGTAAGCGAATACGCAGAAATGAAACCAGAAGGAACCGATTATGCAATTGATCAATTAGAAGAAGATTCTCCATTATGGAAAACCATGCCTACCTATTGCAAAAAAGTGGATTCCATTGTTCCAAACTTTTCTAACGCAGAATTGAAATTGCATGCTAAAAATTATGCAGGGCAAATTTGCGACATGTATTTGGGGGAATTTTCACCTGAAAATGTATGGTACAAAGGAACCTTGGATGCCATACGCGCCGAACAAAAATATTTCTCTACCATAAAAGAGAAATTAAACAACAATGACACAAAATTATTAGACGAATTTTTAAATAGTTTAGACTAAAATGATTGACGTTACATACACAGAAAAAAAAGACACCCGTAGTGGATTCGGAGACGGATTGACTGAATTGGGTAGAACCAATCCAAACGTAGTAGCTTTATGTGCTGACTTAATTGGATCTTTGAAAATGGATGATTTCAAAAAGGAAAATCCAGATCGTTTCATTCAGGTTGGAATCGCAGAAGCCAATATGATTGGGATTGCAGCTGGTTTGACCATTGGTGGGAAAATTCCATTTACGGGAACATTTGCAAACTTTTCAACTGGGCGCGTTTATGATCAAATCCGTCAATCGGTTGCCTATTCAGGGAAGAATGTGAAAATTTGTGCTTCTCACGCAGGTTTAACTTTGGGAGAAGATGGGGCAACTCACCAAATTTTAGAAGACATCGGAATGATGAAAATGTTGCCAGGAATGACGGTCATCAATCCATGTGATTACAATCAAACCAAAGCAGCTACAATAGCAATTGCTGATCACGAAGGACCAGTTTACCTTCGATTTGGTCGTCCAGCCGTTCCTGTTTTTACATCACCTGACCAAGATTTTGAAATCGGAAAAGGCATCATGATTCAAGAAGGGACAGATGTAACGCTTGTTGCAACAGGACATTTGGTGTGGGAAGCTATGTTGGCTGCCAATGAATTGGAAAAACAAGGTATTTCTGCTGAGGTAATCAATATTCACACCATCAAACCATTGGATGAAGACATCATTTTACGTTCTGTACGCAAAACAGGGAAAGTGGTTACTTGTGAAGAACACAACAAGCTTGGTGGATTAGGAGAAAGCGTTGCACATTTGTTGACAACGAAATATCCTGCTCGTCAAGAGTTTGTAGCAACAGATGATACTTTTGGAGAAAGTGGAACTCCAGCCGAATTGATGAAAAAATACGGTTTGGATGCTGATGCAATTGTTGATAAAGTAAAAAAAATCATGATGTAAATCTTTTAGAGTCTTTTCTGGAAAAGGCTTTTAGAAGTAATGAACAAAAGTTAATAACTCAAGTTAAAACACTGTGTATAAACTACATCGATTTTTTTTGGTTTCAACGTATTGAGATTGTAACTTTGACTTAATAAACGAATTCTTCTAGAGGTTCCATTGAAATTTCGAGAAGAAATTGAGAAGATCTTTTAAAGAATTTAATTTATGTTGATTGAACAATCGTTCTATCAAATAATGTTCGAAATTGGTTGTAGAATAGATTTATTTCTTTTTCCATCAATTTTGGATGAGTAATTTACCAAATGGATTTTCAATTAGGAAATTGAAGCCTAGGTTTAATCGAAAGGATAAACCCGCTAAATAATTCTTAAATAAGAAGGAAATTCCACAGAATTGAAAGGAAATGAAACGTAAATGCTCAAAATTTTCGGAACAGCCTATTTTCAACTTGAAGATGTAAGGTTAAGACGATGAAAAGAGTAAAACCTTTTCGCTATCAAATGTTTCGAAAGTGAAAACCCTGTTATACTTAGGTATAGGAGGGTTTTCTATTTTATAAAAGTTTCAAAATAAAATTGAAATCTATAGTTGTGTAGGATTTAATTTGAATTTAGTAAGCTTAATATTTATTATAATTCATTGATGGTGAATATGATGTCCGACTGAATTTTCACTGAAAATTCTAATTAGATTTCCATAAATAGGGCGTAAACAAAATAAGAATCGCAAATAACTCTAAACGTCCAAGTATCATCAGAAACGCACAAAACCATTTGGCTAAAGGTGTTAAATTGGCAACAGTTTCGGTTGGACTATAATCGCCTAATCCCAATCCTATATTCCCTAAGGATGACGCTGACAAACTCATCGCAGAAATAAATTCTTCGTATCCAGGATTTAACCCTTCATTGATTAAAGCCAAAATGATTGAACTAACAATCCAAATGAACATATACATCACAAAAAACGCAAGTATATTGTACACAATATTTTGAGTCAAGCTTTTTTTATTATAGCGAACTGGAATAATCGCATTTGGATGAATCAATCGTTTGAATTCCAAAATACTATTCTTTAATAAAATTACATGACGAATGATTTTTACGCCTCCAGAAGTTGAACCTGCCGATCCGCCCACAAATAATAAAGAGAAGAAAAGCATGGAAACAAAAGGTGTCCAAGCAGTGTAGTCAGCAGATGTAAATCCGGTTGTTGTTATGACAGAGATTACCTGAAAGAAAGAGGTTCGAAAGGATTCTTCAAATGCGTAATGTGTCCCGTTTTCATTTAATACTGCGTGTGGAATGCTTTCGTGGTGTGGATTGGCATAAAATAAAACAACGGTTCCGATGATGATGGATAAAAATGTAATAATTCCTACATACCATTTAAACTCTTCATTTTTCACCAATTTCCTCCAATCTCCTTTGATTAAATAATGATTCAAAACGAAATTCACACCCGATAAAAACATGAAAAACATGAGTATATATTGGATGGCTGGAAATTGATTCCAATAGGCTGTACTCTCATTTTTAGTTGAAAATCCACCTGAAGATAAGGTCGTCAAAGCGTGATTGATGGCATCAAATAAGCCCATTCCAGCGAGGGATAAACAGACAATTTGAGCCAAAGTTAGAATGACATAAACCACCCAAAGTCTTTTTGCAGTATCGGTAATTCTAGGATGTATTTTATCGGCCGAAATTACAGGTGCCTCCACAACAAATAGCTGCATACCACCAATTCCCAACAAAGGCAAAATTGCAATGGTTAAAACAATGATTCCCATTCCACCAATCCATTGGGTTAAACTTCGCCACATCAATAGTCCATTGGGTAAGGTCTCAACATTTTCAAAAATGCTAGATCCTGTTGTGGTATAACCCGCAATGGTTTCGTAGAATAAATTGGTTGAAGAAAAATCGTTTTCGAGTAAGGTATGGGTTGATAGATAGGGAATCGACATGAAATAGGGGAGTGATCCCGTTATAATCAAGAAAATCCATCCCGCAGCAACGATTAAATATCCATCACGTTTGGTTAGTTTCTTCTGCGAATTTTTAGTTCCAAAATAACAAACCGATCCCATGACCGCTGTGATAATACTTGACAAGAGAAGTGGTAAGAAAATATCTTCTCTATAAATCAAGGCAACAATAACTGAAACAATCATGAATAGGGCATTGATCAGCATCAACATGCCCACCAAATTCAAGATAATTTTAAAGTTGATGTTTCTCATTGAAAATATTTTCCAATTTTGGAAATGGCAGAAGGTTGAACAAAGACAACAACACGGTCTCCACTATAAATACGAAATTCACTTGTTGGAATGAAACCTTGGTTATTTCGAACAATTCCTCCAACAATAGATTCTTTGGGGAATTTTATTTCTTTCAAAGTTCGATTGGCAATTGGTGAATTTTCATCTACCTTGAATTCCATCACTTCCGCATCAACATCAGATAGTCCTGTGATATCCAATACATCTCCTTGACGAATGTATCTAAAAATACTATCAGCAGCCAATAATTTCTTATTGATAAATGCGCTGATTCCAACTTCTTGACTCAAATGGATGTAGTCCATATTTTCCACCAAGGCAATGGTTTTTTTGACACCTTTTGATTTGGCTACCAAGCAAGACATGATGTTGGTTTCAGAACTTCCCGTAACAGCAATAAATGCATCGGAATTGCTAATTCCTTCTTCTTCTAAAAGATCTCCATCACGTCCGTCTCCATTGATAACCAAAATGTTATTCAATTCATCGGCTAGGTCAAATGCTTTGTTTCGATCGCGCTCAATCAATTTTACATTGTGATTGCTTTCTTTTAACAGCATAACCGTTTTCTTACCGATACTTCCTCCACCTAAAACAATCACGTTTTTATAAAATTCCTGTTTTTTTCCTAGAATCGTATAAATAGCAGCGGTTGCATGTTTGAGTGCAATGAAATAAACTTGATCATTCAATTGATAAACCGTATCGCCACGTGGAATGATGGTTTCATGGACGCCTCTCTCATTGTTTCGAATGATGGCAATGGGCATGAAATTGGGAACTTGCTTCGATACATCAATTACTTCACGAACTTGTTTGCCAAGGATTCTACAATCTTTGTCCAACATGGTTCCGAACAATTTCAATTCGCCATTGGCAAAGGTATGCGTCATGTTGAAAGCAGATTGTTCTACCAACTGATGAATTTCAACTGCAGCCAATTGTTCTGGACTAATCAAAACATCAATCCCAATTCGTTGAACAGGAACGGCATTTTCACGTCTTAAAAACTCGGGATTGGTAATACGTGCAATGGTTCGTTTGGCGCCCATTTTTTTGGCAATCAATGCACTTGTTAAGTTGGTGTTTTGAAGCTGCGTAACGGTGATGAAAATATCAGCTTCGTCTGCTTTGATGGCTCTAAGCGCATCGAAAGAGGTAATATCTCCACGATGCACCAATACGTCCAAATTACTTTCAATGTTGTGTAATTTTTCTTTATCAGTATCAATTACCGTAACATCTTGCATCTCTTTGGAAAGCCATTTTGCCAAATGAAATCCAACTTCTCCCGCACCACCGATTACGATTTTCATAGCTTATCAGTCTTCTTGTTTTTGTCCCATCAACATTAAGAAAGATTTTAGAAATTCATCTAAATCTCCATTCATTACAGACTGAACATCACTTGTTTCGTATCCTGTGCGAACATCTTTTACCAATTGATATGGGTGCATCACATAATTTCGGATTTGTGAACCCCATTCAATTTTCATTTTATTGGCTTCGATTTCGCTTCTTGCGGCCATTCGTTTTTCCAATTCAATTTTGTACAATTCGGACTTCAACATCTGCATGGCGCGTTCACGGTTACCTAATTGTGAGCGTTCGATTTGACAAACCACGACAATACCAGTAGGCTTATGCGTTAATTGAACTTTGGTTTCAACCTTGTTGACATTTTGTCCACCCGCTCCACCTGAACGAGAAGTTTGCAATTCAACATCACTTGGATTGACTTCAATTTCGATGGTGTCATCCACCAACGGATACACATAAACCGACACGAAACTTGTATGGCGTTTGGCGTTGCTATCAAAAGGTGAAATTCTCACCAAACGATGAACACCATTTTCTCCTTTTAAATATCCGAATGCGAATTCACCTTCAATTTCCAAAGTAACCGTTTTGACTCCTGCAACATCTCCCGCTTGAAAGTTCAATTCACGAACTTTATATCCGCTTTTTTCAGCCCACATTAAATACATACGCATTAGCATTCCTGCCCAGTCGCATGATTCGGTTCCTCCAGCTCCAGCGGTAATTTGTAAAACTGCACTTAAATTATCTCCTTCTTCAGAAAGCATATTTTTGAATTCAATATCTTCCAAAAGTTTCAAGGCGATTTCATATTGAGCTTGCGTATCTTCATCAGAAGCTTCACCTTCTTTGTTGAATTCCACCAAAACTTCTAAGTCGTTGAAGGCATTTTTGATTTCGTAGTAATCTTCTACCCATTTCTTTTTGGAACGCAAAGTTTTCATGAAAACTTCTGCTTCTTTTGGGTTGTCCCAAAAATCTGGTGATGCGGTACGTTCTTCTTCGTTCGCTATTTCGATTTCTTTATTTTCGATTTCTAAGTAGGTGTGTAAGTCGTTGATTCGCTGACTTAAATCCTTTAATAGGTCGTTATTAAACATAAGGGCAAAGATATAATTTATCTGCCAAAGTCTAAATTAACTTTGTATTTCCAATTGATGAATTGGAAGTAATTGTAGAGTTTGTATTCCAATTTTAACCCATAATTTTCTGTCGGATTGTAATCAATTCGCATCGAATAAAAATTGGGATCAAATCGAAAAGGTTGAGAAACTCTTGAATTCCATTCGCTTACGTAGAAAATATTTTTGTTTTTATAGTATTCTTCCGAATAAAAATTCATCGGTTTTGCAATGGACATCAAGTACATATTGTATTCCGTATCTAGAACGATAATGTCATATTCTTCTTCCTCATTTTTCTCAAAACTTAAGGTGTCGGTTGCTGATTTTATGGGCGCTTGGGTAGCGCAACTCGATAAAATCAACAAAATCGTAATTATGTAAGCAAATGGTTTCAAAGTTTGTTTTCTTTGTATAAATTTAAGCAAAATCCCAATTAGATGATTCAAATTTATCATAATTCTCGTTGTAGTAAGAGTCGTGAAGGACTTCAAATTTTGGAAGAATCTGGAAAAGATTTCGAAGTGATTGAGTATATGAAGGACAAAGTTTCAGTGGATGAATTGAAAAACTTAATAGAAAAATTGAAGACTCAACCGATTGATTTGGTGCGTAAAAACGAAACCATTTGGAAAGAAAATTTCAAAGGAAAAGAATTGAGCGACCAAGAAATTTTGGAAGCAATGGCGGAATTTCCTAATTTGATTGAACGTCCAATCGTGATTCATAACGGAAAAGCTGTCATTGGAAGACCGCCAAGTCTGATTAATGACATATTGTAGATTTTATCCATTTTGACTAACTTTAACCTATGGCAGAAGAAAAGATTTTAGATCCGATAGAGAAGGAAAACCAGGAGATTTCGCGTCGATACAAAGACATGCTTCAGCATACATATCAGACGCTGACAAAAGACGATAAGAAATTAATTCGTAAGGCATTTGATTTGGCTGTTGATGCGCACAAAGATCAACGCCGCAAAACAGGTGAACCCTATATATTTCATCCGATTGAAGTAGCCAAAATTGTGGCGGATGAAATTGGTTTGGGTGCAACGAGTATTGCTGCAGCTTTGATGCATGATGTGGTGGAAGATACCGATTATACCTTGGAAGATATCAAGGAAATTTTTGGGGAGAAAATTGCGCGTATCATTGATGGTTTGACGAAAATTTCCGTTTTAAACAAACAAGATGTTTCCATTCAATCGGAAAATTATAAAAAATTGCTTCTGACGCTTTCTGAAGATGTTCGGGTGATTTTGATCAAAATTGCCGATCGACTTCACAATATGCGTACGCTGGAATCGATGAATGAAGACAAGCAGTTGAAAATTGCGTCTGAAACGATTTTCATTTATGCGCCTTTGGCTCACCGAATGGGCTTGTACAACATCAAATCGGAATTGGAAGATTTGAGTTTGAAATATACAAAGCCCGAAGAGTATTACAGCATCGAGCGTAAGTTGCAAGAAAGTGACAAAGAACGTGAGCAATACATTGCAGATTTTAAGAAAATCATTCAAGAAAAATTAGAAGAGGAAGGTTTGGAATTTGACATCAAAGGACGTTCAAAATCGGTTTTTTCCATTCATCGGAAAATGCAGACGCAGCATGTTTCATTTGAAGAGGTCTATGATAAGTTTGCCATCCGAATCATTTATCGAGCCGATAAAAAGAACGAGAAATTCATTGCTTGGAAGATATATTCGGTTGTGACGGATATTTTCAGACCCAATCCTAAACGATTACGTGACTGGATTTCCCAACCCAAATCTACAGGTTATGAGTCGCTACACATCACCGTAATGGGACCGATGGCGCGTTGGGTAGAAGTTCAAATCCGTTCTGAGCGAATGGATGAATTGGCAGAAAGGGGAGTTGCTGCTCACTATAAATACAAGGAGAATTATCAAGTTGAAGATTCCAAAGTGGACGAATGGATTTCTCAAGTTCGAGAAATGTTGGAAAATAACGAAACCCAAGATGCATCAGAATTCATTGATAATTTCAAGTTCAATTTGTACGCGAAAGAAATCTATGTTTTTACACCAAAAGGAGATTTGTTTTCATTGCCAAAAGGTGCAACTTCTTTGGATTTTGCTTATGCGATTCACTCCAACATTGGCGATACTTGTTTGGGAGCAAAAGTCAATGGGAAATTATATCCGTTGAGCCATGAATTGCAGAGTGGAGATCAAATTGAAATCATCACATCTCCCAATCAAAAACCCAAACCTGATTGGTTGGAATTTGCGACCACAAGTAAAGCGCGTTCCAAAATTAAAGCTTCCTTGAATGCTGCTCGTAGAGCGACTTCTGAAGAAGGAAAAGAGATTTTGATTCGTAAACTTCGTCATTTGAAGGTTGATTTTAGTGAATCGGTTGTCAATGATTTGGTGAATTTCTTCAAAACCAAAACCAGTCAAGATGTCTTTTATAAAGTTGCAACGGGTGAAATCGACAACAAAAGTTTGCGAAAATTTGTGGAAAGACGTTCTGGAATTACAGGATTTATCAATCGATTTAGACCCAAAGCCAAAACTCCTACTGTTACAGAAGAGGTTCCAAAACAGAAATTGGATTCCTTGGTTTTTGGTCCAGATGAAGAAAAATTGGATTACGATTTGGCTTCTTGTTGCAACCCAATTGCGGGCGATAAAGTATTTGGTTTTGTGACCGTCGCAAAAGGAATTCGTGTCCACAAGAAAGATTGTCCCAATGCAGTTTCCTTACAAGCCAATCAAGCCTACAGAATCATTCGTGCCAAATGGATTGATTCTTCGGCACAGTTGTATCGTGCAATTTTGAACATTCAAGGATTGGATAGAATTGGTTTGATCAATGATATTACCAAAATTATTTCTTCCAATTTACACGTTCACATTCGAAGTATTAACATTTCGGAAGAAGATGGAATGTTTGATGGTAAGATTTCAGTTTCGGTTAAAAACAAATCCCAATTGGAAAAAATTCTAGAAGAATTGAAACAAATTGAGGGAATTCAAAAAGTTAGTCGGACATTTGCAAACTAATTAGAAAGAGATGAAAAAGACATTCATATATTATGCAGTAGCTTTCGTAATCGCGGTTACTATTGGATTTTTTACGAGCGAAAACCAATTTTATGGATTCATTGTAGCGATGATTTTGTTCGCAGTGTTTTCAGCGGTAATGTCTATTTTCTTTGGTTTATTCGGAGCCAATCCAATGGATAAATCTCCTTATGAAAAAAGAAAAAAGGTCGTTGACGAGAATTCTAAGGCCTAATTTATTTTAGTCCATATTTCGTAAATAAGCTCACCCTTTGAACTTAGTCCGCTATGATGCCATTTTCCATTTTGAATTTCTCCCTCAAATTCTAATGATGTTCCAACTCGTGCATTATCTCGAGAAAAAAAATGGATTTTTTCGGTATAAACATCTTTTTTGAAAAAATATAAACCACCACCTGTACCCGAAAAACTCTTTTGGGATGGGTCGATTGCAAACCATTGAAAATATCCATCTACCAATAATTTGATGGTTTTTCGTTCACCTGTTTGATGAATTTCATGCATTTCACCATTTTGTTTCCTTGCAGTAATTTTCCAGGCGCCATCTAATTCTTGAGAAATAGGCGTTTGTTTGATCCATTTATTTCCGAGTTCATCCATGAAATAATTTTCATGCCATTGAATTGGATAGGAGATATAGTCTCCAACAGTTTCCGGATTTTTATCGTTGAATTCTAACGTAATGGTCAAAGAATTTCCTGTTATTATGAAAGGACCTCCTTTGGATTGAATGTATTCAGATTCGGTATATTCAGTTAGGGATGAATATCCATCCACAAATAGCCAAAGTTTTTTGACTCCCTCTTTTTCTAGTAAATATGCTCCTTGTAAATCCGTTTTATTTTGAGCAAATAATCCTAATGAAATCAAGAATAACGTAAAGAAAACAAGTTTTTTCATATTTCCAGTTTTTACGAATTTACGGAAAAACTAAGGCAACACGTATTTTAAGATTTCAGAAAATGATTAAATCATGGCTAAAAACTCATCTTCTGTCAAGATTTGAACCGTTCCCAAAGCTTGTGCTTTTGCCAATTTACTTCCAGCTTTTTCGCCAGCGATCAAATAATTCAAATTCTTGCTGACACCTGAAACATTTTTTCCGCCATTCTGTTCGACCAAGGCTTGGGCTTCGTCTCGAGTGAATTTTGTTAAAGATCCTGTGAATAAAAAGGTTTTTCCTTCCAAAACATTGGAAGTGGGTTTGGAATCTTCGCCCAATTCCATTTGCAATCCAGCTTCCTTCAAACGTTGGATTAAAATTTGATTTTTCTCTTTCGCGAAGAATTCTTGAATGCTGATGGCGATTTTTTCTCCAATGTCTTCGGTGGAAGCCAAATCCTCCAAAGAGGCTTGCATCAAATTATCCATCGAATGAAAACGTTTGGCTAATTTTTTGGCAACGGTTTCGCCTACGTGACGAATTCCAATTGCATACAAAACTTTTTCAAAAGGAATTTTTTTGGATTCTTCAATTGCATCGATGATATTTTGTGCTGATTTTTCGGCCATTCGGTCCAAAGGCAACAACATAAATTTCTGTAATTTGTAGAAATCGGCAACATCTTTTACCAATTGATTGTCGTACAATAAAACCGCCGTTTCACCACCTATGCTAGCCATATCCATCGCTTTTCGGGAAACAAAATGTTCCATTCGGCCAATGATTTGTGGTTTGCATCCGTCTTCATTGGGACAATAATGTTGGGCTTCGCCTGGATTTCGAACCAATTCAGTTCCGCATTCGGGACAATTTTGGATGAATTCAATTTTTTCAGAATCAGGTTGACGTACATCGAAATTGACTTCAACAATTTTCGGAATGATTTCGCCACCTTTCTCAACGTAAACCCTATCGCCAATTCGAACATCCAATTTGTTGATGATGTCTTCGTTGTGAAGCGATGCACGTTTTACAATCGTTCCCGCTAAGGAAACAGGTTTCAAATTCGCAACAGGCGTTACGGCTCCGGTTCGTCCGACTTGGTAGGAAATACTCAATAATTCGGTTTCGACTTTTTCTGCTTTGAATTTATAGGCCATTGCCCAGCGTGGGGATTTCGCTGTAAATCCCAATTCTTGCTGTTGCGCAAAGGAATTTACTTTGACAACAATTCCGTCGATTTCAAAGGGTAAGTTTTTGCGTTCTTTGTCCCAATGATCGATGAAAGCCAAAACTTCGTCCAAACTTTGGCATAATTTCGAAGTAGGAGGAACTTTGAATCCGTACGAATTCGCAGCTTGAAGCATTTCCCATTGTGAATTAAAAGGCAATTGATTGCCGACAATCGTATATAAATAACAATCCAAACGACGTTTGTAAACTTCGGCGCTGTCTTGTAATTTCAAACTTCCACTTGCGGTATTTCTTGGGTTGGCATACAATTCCAATCCTTGTTTTTCACGTTCAGAATTGATTCGGTTGAATTCTTTGTGGGGCAAAATGATTTCGCCTCGTACATAAAATTTCGAAGGATAATTTCCTTTCAATTTCAATGGAATGGATCCGATTGTACGAATGTTCGCCGTTACTTCGTCTCCTTGAAATCCATCTCCACGTGTAACCGCTTGTTTCAAATCTCCGTTTTCGTATTGAATCGAAATGGATGCGCCATCGTATTTTAATTCGCAGACAAATTCGACTTTTTCCTCCAAGGATTTTTCAATTCGTTTTTCCCAATCTTGTAAATCTTCGATTGAATAGGAATTATCCAATGAATACATTCGGTATTCGTGTACAATTGTTGGGAAATTTTTGGAAACGCCACCACCAACTCTTTGCGTAGGTGAGTTTGGATCAAAAAATTCAGGATGTTGCTTTTCCAAATCATTCAATTCTTTCAACAAAACATCGAAATCATAATCAGAAATAGAAGGTTGATCTAGAATGTAATAATTGTAATTATGTTGATTGATTTCTTCGCGTAAAGCTTGAATTTTTTCCTGAATGTTCATCTAAAATTGGATTTAGACAAAGATAAAATTTTGAAATGGAATACATCATTCGAAGTTTTTGAAAAAAGAATTTCTATTGATGAAATTAAGTCGATTTGGAATTGAATTTTTTTCGCAAAAATTTAGGCAGTTTCTGATCGGAAAGAATGTTGAGAATAACACCCATTAGAATTAGCAACACACCCCAAATCAATTGGTTGGTGACTATTTCTTGAAATAATAAAACACTTATTAAAACGGCAACAACAGGTTCAAAAGCCCCCATTATGGCTGTAGGAGTAGAGCCGATGAGTTTGATTGCATAAACAAGAGCAGTGGTAGATATTACCGATGTGATCAAGGCAAATAATACAAAATGAAGAAAAATATCTGCCTCGGGTAAACTCAAGCTTTCTTGTTTGAAAAAGAGTTTGATCAAATAATAGATAGAAGTAAAAAGCATCGAGAAACAAGTAAGTTTCCAACCCGAAACTTTAATTTTTGATTTGTTAACCGTAATGATGTAAAGTGCATAAAATAAGGCGCTTCCCAAGGTAACAGCTAATCCGAAAAATTCAATCGTGAAAGAAGAATCTTTCACGCTTAGTAAAAATATTCCTGAAAACGTTATTAGTAAAGATAATAAAGTTCTCTTTTTGATTTTTTCTTTGAAGAATAAAATTAGGATGATGGCAACGATTACCGGATAGACAAAAAGGATGGTAGAGGCTATACCAGGTGTTAAATAATCATATCCCAAAAAAAGTAAATCGGATGAAAGTCCGTAAAACAATCCCAAAAATGCCATTGTAAAAAATTCTTGACCATTGAGTTTCAGGCTTTCCTTTTTGATCAAAACAATGGCTAGTACAAATATACCAGCGATAAGAAATCGATAAAACAAAGTAAGGTCCATCGAGAAATTAATTTGTTTCATCGGTAATATGAAAAGCGGTATCAAGCCATAGGATGCTGCAGAAATGACAGCAAGTGAATATCCTTTTAATTTTTCCATGAGTAATTTTTGGGTAAGAAAAAGCCATCTGATGAGATTCAAAAGATGGCTTTGATATTGGTAATCTCTAGAAGATTTTATTGTAAATTTTCAATGATGATTGCCGAAGCACCACCACCACCGTTACAGATTCCAGCTCCTCCGATTTTTGCATTGTTTTGATTCAATACATTGATCAAAGTAACGATGATTCTAGATCCTGAACTTCCAAGTGGATGTCCTAAAGAAACTGCTCCTCCATTTACGTTAACTTTCGCAGGATCCAATCCTAAGATTTGTGTGTTTACCAATCCTACTACCGAGAAAGCTTCGTTGAATTCCCAGAAATCAACATCTGAAGCATTCAATCCTGCTTTAGCCAAAGCTACTGGGACTGCTTTTGCAGGTGCAGTTGTGAATAATTCTGGTTCGTGCGCTGCATCTCCATAAGAAACGATTTTTGCCAATGGTTTGATACCCAATTCGTCTGCTTTTTCGCGAGACATTAAGATCAAAGCAGAAGCTCCGTCATTTAAAGTTGAAGCGTTGGCAGCGGTTACGGTTCCTTCTCTTTCGAAAGCTGGACGTAATTCAGGGAATTTCGCAAAGTTTGCCGATTTGTATTCTTCGTCCTCACTCATCAAAATAGGGTCACCTTTTCTTTGAGGGATTTCAACCGGAACGATTTCGTTTGCAAATTTTCCTGCTTCCCAAGCATTTTTAGAACGTGTGTAGGATTCGATCGCGAAAGCATCTTGTTGCTCACGAGTGATGTTGTATTTCACAGCTGTTGAATCAGCAGCGAATCCCATTACTTTTTTATCGTAGGCATCTTGTAAACCATCGTTTACAATACCGTCGATCAATTGTGTATTCCCAAATTTATTTCCTGAACGAGTGTTTAAGCTATAGAAAGGAGTTTGAGACATACTCTCCATACCACCAGCAACCACGATATCGGCATCACCACATTTGATGGCTTGAGCAGCAAACATCACAGCTTTCATTCCTGAAGCACATACTTTGTTTACGGTTGTACAAGGAACAGTGTTGGGTAAACCTGCAGCCAAAGCAGCTTGACGAGCTGGAGCTTGTCCTTCCCCTGCTTGCAATACGTTCCCCATAAATACTTCTTGAACCAAAGATGGATCTAAATTGATTTTATTTAAAGCTCCTTTGATGGCAGTTGCTCCCAATTGAACAGCTGGAACAGAGGATAATCCGCCTAAGAAGGATCCCATTGGGGTTCTTACCGCAGATACGATGACAACTTCTTTCATTTATTGGTATTTTATTTTGTTTGACTTTTAAGAGAGCGCAATTTACGGAAAAAAATGTTTATAGGCATTAGTTGATAGAGGGTAGAAGTTGGAGGCTTGGAATTGGGGGTTGTAGGATGGGAGCTTTTTAGCAAAAAGTACACTAAGAAGAATTGTATCGCAAAAGTCGCAAAGATTGCGCAAAGGTTTCTTTTATCTTTTCTCTATTGTCTAATTTCTTATTATGTATTTTTGTCGCTCAATTTTAAATATTTACAACAATGAATTTTGACAGAGAAAGACTTTTAGGTCTTACCGAAACGTACGGTACTCCGTTGTACGTGTACGATGCCGAAGTGATGAACCGCCAATACAATCGTATGGTCAAGGCATTTTCCTCTGTCAAGAAGTTGAAGCTGAATTATGCGTGTAAGGCGAACACGAACTTGAATATTTTGAAGTATTTCAAAAGTTTGGGTGCGGGATTGGATACGGTTTCGATCCAAGAAGTGATGATTGGGATCAAAGCAGGTTTTGAACCCGATGAAATTATTTATACGCCAAATGGTGTTTCTTTTGAGGAAATTGAAATGGCTGCGAATTTGGGCGTGAAAATTAACATCGATAATATTTCTGTTTTGGAACATTTCGGGCACGAGTATCCGGATTATCCGGTTTGTGTACGCATCAATCCGCATATTATGGCGGGAGGGAATTCCAATATTTCGGTGGGACACATTGATTCGAAATTTGGGATCTCAATTCATCAGATGCCTTTGGTAAAGCGATTGGTAGAAAACACAGGATTGAAAATTAATGGAATCCATATGCATACGGGTTCTGATATTTTGGATATTGATGTGTTTTTGCAAGGTGCTGAAATTTTGTTTGAAGTTGCCAAGGATTACCACTTTTTGGAGTATTTGGATTTTGGAAGTGGATTTAAAGTTCCGTACAAACCGGATGGTGATGAAACGGATATCGAATATTTGGGTGAGAAATTGGGCGCAAGATTCAATGAATTTGAAGCGAAATATGGAAAGGAATTGACCTTGATGTTTGAACCTGGGAAGTATTTGGTGAGCGAGTCGGGGTATTTTTTGGCTTCGGTGAATGTGGTGAAACAAACGACTTCTACAGTGTTTGCTGGAATTGATAGCGGATTTAACCATTTGATCCGTCCGATGTTCTATGGTGCACATCACGAAATCCATAATTTGTCCAATCCAGAAGGAAGATTTCGCTATTATACAGTTGTCGGATATATTTGTGAAACGGATACGTTTGGAGCGAATCGTAAAATCAATGAGATCAAAGAAGGGGATGTTTTATGCTTTCAAAATGCGGGAGCTTATTGTTACTCAATGGCTTCCAATTATAACTCTCGATTCAAGCCAGCAGAGGTTTTGCTATTGGATGGGAAGGACTATCTGATACGTAAAAGAGAGGATTTGGAAGATATTTTAAAAAATGTGGTAGAAATTTCGATTTAGGTTTGGAAGTATGAAAATTTAATCTTTATATTTGCACCCACAAAACGGAACAGCCCGCTGTTCCAAAGGAGAGATGGCAGAGTGGTCGAATGCGGCGGTCTTGAAAACCGTTGAGGGTCACACCTCCGGGGGTTCGAATCCCTCTCTCTCCGCAAGATAAAAACCCTAATTATTGAAATTCAATAGTTTAGGGTTTTTTATTTTTTGTATTTGTACGATTAATGTACGGTTGTAATTCTTTTAGGTGTTATATTGGTTTTGGTTGGTTAGTTTGATATTCGGTTTTAACTGTTCTCAATGATTTCTATTTCTTCATCAGTTAAACCATATAATTGATACACCATTTTGTCTATTTCTTTGTCGGTAGTATCTATCTGATTTTTGATAGCTAACACTTTTTTAGCTTCTGTTGTGAAATAGTCTTCCCATTCGGCTTCCTCTGATAAGGAAAGCTTGATTTTCTTCTTTGCTAATTCTTTTATAAACTCTGCATACGATAATAAATACCATTCTTGAAGTTTCTTAGGTAAGTCTTCTAACTCAAATTTGCGTTGAATAGTACGTTGAAATCTTTGCGATTGTTCTTGAAGCTGATTATTGTACTTAATTAAATATTCTGATAGTTTTTCAAATTCAAATTTATTATTAGGGATTTTAATAGGAATGGTTTCAACATACGGTCTTCTAAAATCTAAATAACCTCCTTGCAGTGATGATGCAATAGTTTTTAAATAAAAGTAAGTAAGTTTAGAATTTAATATAGGTAAAATATATTTTTCATCGGTAGAAATGAAAAAGTTATTATCTGAAAGAGAATATTCTCCTAATGAATCATAATAAAAATTACAAGTATTGTTAATTCTAGGATATATTATTTTAGGTTTAAATAAGAATTCTGAGTTTTTGCTACCGTATCTACTTAAACACCACCAATTAAAACGCCCTTCTTTAACTTCTGGTCTATTACATAGCAACAACTTGTTTTCTAATAAATATTCTTTGATGTTTTCATCAAATTCCAAATCATATTCCCAAGGAATAAACAATAGATACAAATCTTCAAAAGTTAATAAGTTTCTTTTTACTTCTTTTCCAGTAACTATTTTTCTTATAAAATTTTTGTTTTTCTCGTTTCTTAACCTTTCTGCTGTTACTTTATTTATAATAAACACTTCATTTTTACCCGTCGATACACCTCTAAATATTTTATCATCAACTAGCTCTTTTAAACTTATTGAATCTTTTTTTAGTTTTACAATTATTTGGCTACTTCTTTCATCTTGAAATTGCCAACTATTTTCGTTTAAGGATTTATAACTTACAGATATTGATTTTTGACATAATAAGTCAAGAGGATTATTTGAAGTTTCTTTCTTACTAATTTCAGAATAGACAAAATAATCTTTATCATAGTTTGCTTTTTTGTTTAGCACATATATTATTGGGTAAGTTGTAGCATCTTCAAATACAGGGTAATCATTAAAATCATATAGTAACTCAATGTTTGACTCTTCTTTTATGAGCCTTCTTATTTCTTTACCGTAACTTGCTTTTATAAATTTATTTGGAAGAATAAATGAGAAAATTCCTTGAATGTTTATTAATAATATTCCTTTTTCAATAAAATAAGTATATAAATCAGCTATACTATTGTAGCATTTATAGTTTTTTTCCAAATAAGGCTTAATATCCTTAAATAATTCTTGTCTAACATAAGGCGGATTTCCAATCACCACATCAAAACCACCTTTGGCAAATACGTGAGGGAATTCATTTTGCCAATTAAAGGCTTTTTCACCTGCGATTTCGGTGTCATCTATCAAAGAGTTGCCACATTTGATATTGTGGCTTAAATCGTTTAATTTTCGGTTTGGTTGGGCTGTTCTTAACCACAATGAAAGCTTAGCAATCTCAACGCTTTCTTCGTTGAGGTCAACACCGTATAAATTGTTTTCTAAAATACTGTTTTCTATATCAGTCAAAACCATTGCATCGCCAAAAAGTTTGGCTTGTAGTTCGTCTATGTATCTATGTTCAGAGATTAAAAATTCTAATGCTTGGTTGAGAAACGCACCACTTCCACAAGCTGGGTCACAAATCGTAATTTGCAAAAGCCAATTGCGGTAATTGGTAAGTTTTTCTAATAAAGGTTGTTTAGTTGCTTTTGTTCGTTTCCTGTCTGTGAAATATTCTTCTTCATTTATTTTTAGTTCTTCTTTCTTTTCAGTACAAAGTTTACCAACAGTATTGTCAACTATGTATTTGGTAATGTATTTAGGTGTGTAGAAAATGCCATCTTTTTTTCGTTTTGTTTTGGATTTTTCTATTTGTTTGCCCTCTAATTGGGCTGTAATTTCGTCTAACTCGTTTAATGAATTTTCAAAAATATGTCCTAATATGTTTACATCGACTTCCGTTTGGAAATCATAATTAGAAAGTTTTTTGGTGTGTTTGTATAGTAGTTCATCATCTATAACAACATTGTCTAATACCTCATCAGGTTTGAATAAACCACCATTGTAAGCGAATACATCATATCGTTTTCCCTTATATCCAGTGTTGAGATAGCCAAAGTATTTTTTGAAGCGTTCGTATAGTGGAATTTCTACATCACGTTCTTGTAAATCTTTCCAATCACTTAAAATTAACCGAACTGAATTTGGCGGTAATAATTGGCGGTCTTCTGCAAAGAATAAGAATAAAAATCTATCTATAAGCTTTTGAGATTTTTTGAACAATATCAATTTATCAAATTCCGCATTGTTGTTTACTAAATCTTGATACAATTCAGATTTGAAATTTGAATAGTCTTTGTATAAATCTTTGGTTATGTCTTTCTCTTTAGTTAGAGATTGCTCTTTTATTTTTTTTGGCGTGTCGTTGGCTATGTTTTCATAAGCTAAACACAAATAGAGTAGTTCAAATTCTTTCTCATTAAGTTCAAATAAATTAAACTCTAAAAACTCGGTTGCATTGTCAATATAGAAACGCAACTTTTCGAAATTGGAAGTGATAACATAAACGCAATCGGGTTGATTGTTTTTGTAGCCAAATGCTTGATTTTCGATTTTGTTTAAATCGGTAGTATTCGTTCCTTTAAGTTCGATTACTGCTTTTACTTTTTCTTTGATTACAATCGCACCATCTGTTTTTTTACTGTCTTTTACGTTCTTGTATTCAGTTGTTAAATTAAAGTTTGGTGTAGGGTTCTTTGTGTAGCCTAATACGTTTACAAATAAATCAATCAAAAACTCTCCTTGATATTGTTCTTCTTTACTGTTGCGTATGTTTTCTTGAATGGTTGTATTGAGAAAATGATTTTTAAATACATTCCATTGCGTTTCTATTTTGGATTTATCTTGACTTTGTAAATGTTTTGTAATAACAGAATTCTGAAATAATGACATAGACAGTAGAGTTAATTTTGAGCCAAGATAATAAAATTGTTAAAGGCTTTTTATTCTAACTCTAAATCTATATTGAATTCTAATAAATGATTCCAATTATCAGGAAGTTTAAAATTACATGTTGAATTATTATTATCATCTTCCCAATCTCCAATTGAGGGGTTGTATTTAAGTATCTCGTAGTTTCTTAATACTATTTCATGTGTTGTTTTTGGTTTAAAATTAGCATTAAATCCAAATCTTTCAAATAGGCGCAATCCATTCATTGAAACCAAAATATTATGTAAGGCATTTGCATAAATCACAGCTGGGATTTGTTCTAAATGAGATTCATTTTCTTTTGGTACAGTTATTATTTTAGACCCATATTTGATAACCTCAACTAAGCATTTTTCGTTGTCATAAATCTTTTGTTTGTCTTGCGCCTTTTTACTAGCCCAAAATCCCTTTTTGTTGCTGTATACCAACCATTCATCAACCAAAATATCTGCGGTTTCCTTGTCAGGTACGATTAAGTGAAAGTGAGGGTTATATGTTTTGTTTATAGGATTGAAATTGCATTCTAAAGAACGGATTCCCATTAATTTTTTTCCTTTACCTCTTTGACTGCGTTTTTTATTTTTGGCAATAATTCTATTTAATCCTACCAAAATATTTCGCATCATTAATGGAAGTTTGTTCTTTGAGACACTTTTTATTGTTAATGTTACGAAATGTGGTTCTTCCCATTGATTTATAATTGGCAAATATTTATTGATTAATTCTGCTTTTCTATTTCCGCTACAAACTGTGCAAATACGATTTTTGCAATATTTTCCATATAACCTTTTAGCGTCTGTTACAGGTTTGTCAAGGCAATAATAAGTGTTCCAATATTTTTTTACACTTTCTTTGTCTTTCTTTTTTATGGCTACATCTATTAGACTTAGTATTAATTTTTGAGTGACTATTTTCTTTTTGATTCTTGCTTTTATAGTTTTCTCACACTTGAAATCTGCGCCTTTTCCATTTACTATTATAGGTGCAAGTGATGAGGATTGGCTATTGGTTGTCCCACTTTGTACTAATGTATGTACAATCCCTCCACAAAGAGGGAAAGAATTGCTTTCTGCACTCATTTTGAAAGTGTGTTAATTCCTATTTCGTATAGGAGTTAAACATTGTAGCAATTCTGCTTTTTTGTAATATCTACGATTGACTATTCCGTAGGCTGTAACCTTGCCTTTTTTTGTCCAATGCCAAAGGGTTGAGCTGTCAATTTTTAAAAATTCGCAAGTTTGCTCACGGGTTAATAACTCGTCAGCATTGTGCGTTTGAAAATCTTTTTTAAACTCGATTAATTGGCTTTTTACACCCTCTTTTATTAATTCTTCTAATGTTGCAGGTGTTAGGTTTTGAATGATTATTGAATCGGTCATCTTTACAATTGTTTTTATTAGATTGTAAAGATTTGACGGGGATTGAATCCTAAAAGATATTGGTTTGTACCTTATTGGGTACGTTTTGAATCATTAAGTGAATTTAAAAGTTTAGCGTTGGAGTAAATACTAAGGCGTTTGCCTGTTCTAGAGTGATTTGATGTTTTTCCTATTGAGATTTGATATGTGTCTGAAATCCATTCGAGAAAAGATTTTTGACTAACTGTATTAAATATAAAACCATCTTTTTTCATTTCCTCATATATGAATTTTACATCAGTCCTACTACTTTCAGTAATTTGAAAATTTTCAAACAAAGTTTGCCACATTTCAAGAGCATTTCCTTTGAAAATGTTATTGTGTAATTCCTTGGTTTGTATTGGTAGATTATTGTTAATTTCTGTTGAGCTTTCAAGTAAAAATTTTTCAACTTCAAAAAGAGATTCTAGGTCACCTAGCTTGTAACATAAATCTATTTTATTAAGAAAGCAAACCGAAGGAAGTGTTTCCCTTATAATATCACTTGTTTTAATTACTGTTAATATTGATGGAAAGTTATTTGTCAATCCAATTGTATTTCTATCTGATATGAAAATTTGTCCATTAATCTCTCGACAAAAGTGTTTGAATGTTAAATAGGTATTTTCATCTATATTTATTTCAATAATATTTTTCTTATGGAAATCTAAGAGTATTTTAAAATCTGAATCCTTAAGGCTTTTGAAAATTTCTAAGTATATATCTTTTATTTCCATTTCAAACTCCTTTAGAAATATTTCCTTAAGATATACTGACTTAAAATTACTTTCAATTTTGCTTAATGCAAAAGGGGGGGTGAGTTCCCTACTAAGTATTTTGTCGATTATTTTTTTGGCACTTCCCATATTTGAAAATTTAAAAGTAATTACTTATTTCCATTGCCAAATCTTTATTACTTTTTCCAATGTAATTTAAAAACATTGTTTCGCTACTGTGTCCAGTAATGTAGATTAAATAGGTAGTGGGTATTTTTCCGTAAAAATTTGTGGCAAATGAACGTCTTCCAATGTGAGAGGTAACCAATTCCCATTTTGGATATTCACCCGATACTTTTCTAATTCCATTTTCCGTTTCAAGTTGTTTGCCTCCTTTTATCAAATCATTTAATTTAGATATTCTGCAAACTTCTTTTATGTACTCATTATAGCGTTGTGCTGATATTGAGCGTGGAAAATCACCATTTCTTTTTTCTAAAATTTCTAATACTTTGGAATGAAGTGGAACGGTCATTAGTTTACCTGTTTTCTTTTGGGTAAATTCTATTAAACTTTTTCCTTTCTCTATCCTTATCATTGATTTGTCAAATCTTAAAAAATCAGAAACTCTTTGCCCTGTATAGCAACTTATAATTAACCAGTCACGGGCGTTTTCTAAATAGTCGAATTCCAATTTTGTATCTTCAATGATTTCCAGTTCTTTAAAACTTAGATAAATTTTTTCAGCTTTTACTTTTTCTAGTTTAAGGGTGTCTAATTGCGGACTGGTTTCAAGACCTAAATATCTAGCATGTTTGCAAAATGTTTTTATAAATGTAAGTTCACGTTGAATCGTGTTTTGTGCATAATTGTTGTTTTTTTGATATTCCACAAATTCGTTTTTGAAATTTTCGTCTATTTCTGCTATCAAAATCGGTTTCTTACGTTGATTCTGCATTCGCTCTAATTTGTGTTTGATTACATTGTATTTTGTGATTGAAGCTTTTTTAATCTCATGCTTTCGATAGTCTAAATAAAAATCTATATAATCAACAAGTGTAATAGGGATTTTTTTAGATTTAGTTTTTGGATTGTAATATTGTTCGATTTGATTTTCTAACCATTGTTTTGAAATATTTGAAATTTCAGAATTATTGAAAGCTCTAAGTATATACCTTTCTATATTATTTAATTCTGTATTTACCTCAATTTGTTTATTGCTGATATTAACGTCTTTTGGGCGTTTTTGTGGATGTTCTTTTGTCCAATAGTGTTTAGTAACTTCTAATTGAGTTTTTGCTCCAATAACCATATCTTGATTATCATGTCTAAATAATAATCTTAAGTTGAGGTAAGATTTTTCTTTT
Organism: Moheibacter stercoris; assembly: GCF_040545805.1. Classification (NCBI taxonomy): domain Bacteria; kingdom Pseudomonadati; phylum Bacteroidota; class Flavobacteriia; order Flavobacteriales; family Weeksellaceae; genus Moheibacter; species Moheibacter stercoris. The sequence goes on along the minus strand of NZ_JBEPMO010000003.1, from coordinate 37,456 downwards.
GTTGAGCGATAAAGGAAATTTACAGTTGCCATACACTAATACTTTATGATACTAACAAATATAAAATATTTGTACGGTATTTGTACGGTAAATTGCAATCTATTTCAAAACATTTCAATTTGATTCAATATTAACAAAGTGTTGTAAAGTGCTGAATTTAATGGAAATAATAGTATTTTTATGATATTTAAAGAGGTTGGAGGTTATGATGTTTTTTATATTGTGTCTTCCCTCTCTCTCCGCAGAACGAAACCGATTGAGTAATCAATCGGTTTTTTTGTGTTTAAAATTCAGGATTTTCTATTGGATATTTTTGCGTTGCAAACGCGTTATAAGCAAAACACGCGTTGCAAACGCGCGCTAGAGATAAGGTGAAATTGGAATATTTTAACTCAAATAAAATTTTAAATTTACGACCTCTATGCCTTAAATATATGCCTAAAAAAGCAAAACCAAAAGTCACCTCTATCCAAGATTTGGAAATGAAGTCAACCAAAGAATTGTTGGGGTATTTAAGAAAGTTGCATCAATGTGAGGAATCTTATGAATTATCAGATTTGACAATAAATCCAGATTTTCATGACGAAATGACTATTTATTTTAAAAACACTGCGAAATGGGAAACAGCATACAAAAACGTGAAGACTGTATTGGCCAATCGTGAACATATCAATTAATTCATAACAAAAATGCGTCCAACTAGACGCATTTTTTGTTTACTATAAAGGCCCGTTTAGATTTGTTCAATCGTAAATCCTTTGCTTTTGATGATTTTTTCGATTTCTTCTACTGATGCATTTTCATTCTGAATCGTCAATAGTTTATCGGGATTATCGGTATCAACTTGCCATTGGTTTTCTCCTACATATTGATCCAAGTCGGCTTGTACTTTTGATACACATCCGCCGCATTGTAAATTGGTTTTGAATTTTAGATTTTTATGTTCCATTTTCATTAATTTATAGTGAATTAATATTTTATTTTTTCCATTTCAGACGTAAACTATTCGTTACGACACTTACACTGCTTAGCGCCATTGCTGCTCCCGCCAACATGGGATTGAGTAAAAATCCGTTGATCGGATACAAAATTCCTGCTGCAATCGGTATGCCAATAAGGTTGTAGATAAATGCCCAAAACAAGTTTTGTTTGATGGTTGCAACGGTTTGTTTGGATAGTTTGATGGCTTGAGGGATTTTGGTTAAATCCGACGAAATAATCGTCATCTTGGCTACATCCATCGCAATGTCAGAACCTTTTCCCATTGCAATGCTTACATCGGCCGTAGCCAAAGCGGTACTATCATTGATGCCATCGCCCACCATCGCAACGATTTTTCCTTGTTCCTGTAGTTTTTTGACAAATGCTGCTTTGTCTTGAGGTAAAACTTCCGCTTGATAGTTTTCGATGCCAACTTGTTCGGCAATTGCTTTTGCAGTAGCTTCATTGTCACCAGTCAGCATATACAAGTCAATGCCCATTTCTTTCAGGGATTGAATGGCTTTCGGAGTCGAAGCTTTGATCTGATCAGCTATGGAAATAACCGCTAATGTTTCTTTCGAATTCGAAAACCAAACCACCGTTTTGCTTTCTTGTAGCCATTGATTGGCTTTTTCATGCAATTGTTTGTCGATAGAAATCTGATGTTCCTTCATCAACTTCAAATTTCCTACGAAATAAGTTTCGTTTTCATAATTTCCTTTTGCGCCTTTTCCTGTTATACTTTCGAAATTGGAAATGGTTTTAATTTCTTGATGTTCGAAATAGGAAACGACTGCATCGGCCAATGGATGTTCGGATTGTTTTTCCAAGCTTACCAAAATAGAGGGAAACAACGGATCTTCATTTGTCCAAAGGATTTCCTGCACTTTAGGTCTACCTTCTGTGAGCGTTCCGGTCTTATCTAGAATGATGGCATTGACATTTTTTGCCAACTCCAAACTTTCGGCATCTTTGATTAAAATTCCTTGTTCGGCACCTTTGCCTACCCCAACCATAATGGCTGTAGGTGTCGCCAATCCCAACGCACATGGACAAGCAATCACCAAAACCGTAACAGCAGCTAGGATAGCTTGCGTCATGGCATGTTCACCACCCAAAATATTCCATAGAATAAAAGTAAGAACCGCAATGCCCAAAACAATCGGTACGAAAATGCTCGCGATTTTATCGACCAATTTTTGAACGGGTGCTTTGCTACCTTGGGCATCTTGAACCATTTTGATGATTTGAGCTAGGAGTGTTTCTTTGCCCACTTTTTCGGCTTGGTAGTGAAAACTTCCTTTTTGGTTGATCGTTCCCGCAAAGACTTTGTCATTTTCTGATTTTGAAACGGGAATAGGTTCCCCACTCAACATACTTTCGTCCACATAGGAATTTCCTTGAAGTACGAATCCATCTACAGCGATTTGTTCGCCTGGTTTGACTAGGATTCGATCGCCCTTTTTAACTTCTTCAATTGGAATTTGAGATTCGGAGTTGTTGTCGCCAATTAGTGTCACCAATTTGGGTTGAAGTCCCATCAGTTTCTTCAATGCCGATGAGGTATTGCCTTTGGCTTTTTCTTCTAACAATCGACCCAATAAAATAAAGGTAATGATTACGGCTGCCGCTTCGAAATACACATGCGGCTGCATGCCGCGATCGATCCAGAAATCAGCAAAAAACATATTGAAAACACTGAATAAATAGGCAATTCCGGTGCTCAATGCAACTAGGGTATCCATATTGGTCGTGCGATGTTTTGCTTGTTTCCATGCACCGATGAAAAAGTCTCTTCCCAACCAAATGACTACGGGCGTGCTAAACACCAACATGATTTCATTGGCATATGGCATATTCATGAAGAACATCCCGATGATGACCACAGGAAGTGATAAGATAATCGCCCAAATGGTTTTGGTTTTCAATTGATGAAATTTCGCTTGGTGAATTTCTTCTAGCGTTTCTTGTTGTTTGGATTCTTCTTCGATCAGCAAATCATATCCACCCGATTGCAAGGCTTTTTGAAGTGCCTCAATTGATGTAGATGCGGTATCAAATTCCACGATCAAATTCCCCGTTCCATAATTTACAGAGGCTTCCTTTACACCCTCTTGTTGTTTGATAATGTTTTCTGCACTGCTCGCACAAGCAGCGCAAGACATGCCCAATACAGGAAAGGTTTCTTTGGTGGTTTTTGAATTTGCTAATGCCATAATCCGAATCTTATGTTGCAAAGTTCGGCATTCTAAATTTGAAAAAGCTTGTAGGATTTTGGAATTATGTTGTAAGATTTCCTAGACTTGATCGAGTGGTGTGCGTTTGTTTTTGCCAATTTGTTTGAAATGGCTAGGAGTTAGTCCTGTGATTTTTTTGAACTGATTGCTCAAATAGGATACGCTGGAATAATTCAATTGATCGGCGATTTCGCTTAAGGTTAATTCGTCGTATACCAATAATTCCTTGACTTTTTCAATACGTTGAGCGATGTAGTATTTCTCAATGGTCGTTCCTTCAATTTCCGAAAACAAATGCGAAAGACTATTGTAATCTTGTTGTAATTCTTGGCTTAACCAATCGGAAAGATTGAGTTGTAAAGGTTCTTTTTGATGATGAATTTGTTGAATGATAAGGTTTTTGATTTGTTCAATAGTTCGACTTTTTTGGTTGTCGATTAATTCAAATCCCAATGTCTCAAGCTTTGTTGTAAAGTTTGATAATTGGGTAGCATCCAACTCTTGATCCAAGGTGATTTCACCCAAAGAAACTTTTGCATCATCAATTCCCATTGCTTGCAATTCATTTTCCACAACCAAAATACAGCGGTTGCAAACCATATTTTTGACGAACAATGTTGCCATGAATTTCTTTTTGATAAAGGTAAGGATTTTAGTGTTGGAAAGAATTTTCGTTTTATTGTTGAAATTTTCAACACTCAAAAATTCCTTCTTCTGAAAAACAAAAGTAGGTAGCATTTTTCGGATGATTTTTCGTGTCCAATCCGGTGAATTGACTGAATGCAGGCAAGATCAATTGTTTTTCTGTGTAAATGTAACAAGGCAATTTCAAGTATTTACGAACTCCTGTTTTCAAAGTTACACCCGGATGTAAATGTCCTGAAACGACAAATTTATCTGTTGTGGAAATTTCCTCATGGCTGAAAATAAGTTGATCTTGTTTGTATTCTGAATGAAAGAAATTCACACCGATTTCTTCCAAATGAGTAGTTGAAATACGATCATGATTTCCTTTGATCAACCGAATTTCTAAGTTTGAAAATTGAGTTTTCCATTCTGCGAAAACTTGAAATTCTGAATTCTTTCCAGCATGAATGAAATCGCCTACAATCAATAGTTTCTGGGTATTGAAATGACGAATCAAATTCCCCAAACGTTGCAAATCATCTTCAATAATCTGAGATGGAAGTGCAATTCCATTTTTTCTGAAATGAGCCGTTTTGCCCAAATGTAAGTCCGATAAAACTAGGGTTTCTGCTTCTTTCCAAAATATAGCCCGTTGATTGGTTAGGATAAACGTTTGGTCATGGATTTGAATTTCTTTGGTTGCAATCTTCATTTTTTCTTCGCTCTCTTTTTCAAATTTCGTTCTTGTATTTTTCTAACTCGTGTGGCTAAATCTTCGCTGGTTAAGGTTTGTCGCAAACTATCGACTTTTATAGGGAAACTCAAAGGTGTAAATCGGTCGGATTGGATGAATAGAATTTTACTTTCCGCAATTCGATCAAAGGCCGCATTGAGTCTTACTTCTTCTAGTTGTTGGTTGAAAACTTCTGTGTATGCTTGTCGTAGCAATAAATTCTCCGGATCAAAATCTTCCAATACCGAAAAGATAATTCCAGAAGAGGCTTGCAAAGATCGGTTATTCACTTGTCTTCCCGGCATATTTTGTACAACCATTCCTGAAATTACCGCAATATCCCGGAATTTTCGTTTGGCCATTTCGGCTGCATTGACGCTTCCAATCACATCATTCATCAGATTTTCTTTGGACAAAATTTGTTTCAATTCGTCTTCGGTCAATTTAATTTCTTTGTCACTAAATAATTCAAATCCATAATCATTCATCGCCATTGAAAAACTAATCGGATACAATCGACTGATTCGATACGCCATCAAGGCTGCCATTACTTCATGAACCAATCGACCTTCAAACGGATAGAAAAACAAATGATGTCCTTCTTTGGTTTTGATGTATTCGACTAAAAATTCTTCTTCTTTGGGAATATTGGAAATCAAATTTTGTTGCGTCAAAAGTGGATGTAAGAACTTCAATTCTTTCTCGCGAGCTTTGGGTGAAAGCGAATCGGCTAATTTCTTGCGCAAATAGGAACCCAAATGGGAGGAAAGCGGCAATCGTCCACCAAGCCAACTTGCCGCAATGGCTCGTCCGCTTGAAGTTCTTACATAAACCGTCATTTCCTTTAAATAGGCAAATTCCAATACACGGCCAGCCAAAATGAATTTGTCGCCTTTGTGCAATCTCGAAATAAAATATTCCTCCATCATCCCAATGTATCCGCCCGAAACGAATTTCACTTTCAACATCGCATCGCTTACAATGACGCCCATATTCATGCGATGAAGCATCCCAATTTTTCGCTTTTGAACAACTAATTTTCCTTCTTCATCACGCACAACTTTGTGAAATTCTTCGTAATTCTTTCCCGTTTTTCCACCCACTGTGATGAAATATATACACCATTTCCATTCGTCTTCTGTCATTTCGGAAAAGGCAAAGGTGTTTTGGATGACCGGAAATATTTCTTCTTCTTTAAATCCGCCACCTAAAGCCAAAGTCACTAAAAACTGGACCAAAACATCAAAGGTCAAAACCAGAGGTTCTCGGTTTTCGATGATGTTATTTTTGACAGCTTCTTTCAAAGCAGATGCTTCAATTAATTCCAAGGAATGAGTTGGAACGAAATAAATATTGGAAGTTTCAAAAGGCGAATGTCCACTTCGTCCGGCGCGTTGCATAAAACGAGCAACTCCTTTGCTAGAGCCAATTTGAATGACCGTGTCAACCGGTTTGAAATCTACGCCTAAATCCAAAGATGAGGTAGAAACAACAGCCTTCAGTGTTCCATTGCTTAAATTTTCTTCTACCCATTGCCGCAAATGTGCATCAATCGAACTATGGTGAAGGGCGATTTGACCTGCGAAATCGGGGTGAGCTGAAAGCAAAAGTTGGTACCACATTTCGGCTTGACTTCTTGTGTTGGTGAAAATCAAAGTCGATTGACTATTTAAAATAATGGGAATCACTTCTTCTACCAATCGTCCACCTAAATGTCCCGCCCAAGGCAAGATTTCGACTTCAGGCGGATATACAGAAAGAATTTCGATTTTCTTTTGTTCCTTGGCGACGACTTTTGTTTTCTTCGAAATATTTGGAAGAAGAACGTCCATGGCTTCGTCCAAGTTTCCAATCGTCGCCGTAATTCCCCAAATACGAACTTTGGGTTTTCGGTGACGCAAAATAGCCAACGCCAATTCGACCATCACACCGCGTTTTGTGCTGAGCAATTCATGCCATTCGTCAACCGCAATTGCTTTTAAATTTTTGAAAAATCGATCGTTGTTTTTCTGTGCAAGCAACAAATGCAAACTTTCGGGTGTGACCAATAAAATATCGGGCATTTGTTTGGTTTGAAGTGCTTTTTGTTTGGCGTCTGTATCGCCACTTCTTACGCCAACTTCCCAATCCAAGCCAATTTCGTCAATTGCTTCTTGCATGGCTTTGCCTAAATCTTTTGCAAGCGAACGGAGAGGTGTGATCCAAATCAACTTCAAGCCCGTACCGTATTTTTCGGGATGGTTAAAATAGTCGATCACAACGGCAAGAAAAATGGAATAGGTTTTTCCAAATCCAGTTGGAGCGATGACCATTCCTGAATAGCCATTTCCAAAGCGTTGCCAAGCTTGTTTTTGAAAGCCAAATGCATCCATTCCTTTGCCCGCCATCCATTCTTGGACCAATTGATATCCAGTTGAATTGTTGAAGTTTTCGGTCAAGTGATTAATTTTTTAATGTCCTCAATATCGTCAATTTCTTCCACTTTTTTGTCACGTCGCCAACGTAAAATTCGAGGAAATCGCAAAGCAACTCCCGATTTATGTCGGTTGCTAAAACCAATTCCTTCGAAGGCTAGCTCAAATACCAATTCGGGTTTTACGGTGCGAACAGGGCCAAATTTCTCCAACACATTTTTGGAAATGAATTTTGAAACTTCCTGAATCTCTTTGTCGGTCAATCCCGAATAGGCTTTGGCAATTGTAACCAATTGTCCTTCTTTTCTAACAGCAAATGTATAATCGGTATAGTAAGCGCTTCTTCGTCCGCTTCCTTTTTGAGCGTAAATTAAAACCGCATCAATAGTCAGAGGAGAGATTTTCCATTTCCACCAATCGCCTTTTTTTCTTCCCGTATGATAAGGTGAATTCGCGTTTTTTAACATCAATCCTTCGCTGTTTATTTCTCGTGCATTTTCGCGATAGCTGGGCAATTCTTCCCAATCCGAAAATTCGATTTTCTCTGAAAGAAATATTTTTTCGGAGGAATTCTTATTGATTAATTCAGAAAGTTGTTCGCGACGCTGATAAAATGGAACTTCCCGGAAATCTTCTCCTTCCCATTCCAATAAATCATAGGCAAAAACAGAAATCGGAATTTCTTCTAACATCTTTTTGCTTAGGGATTTTCGATTTAATCTCTTTTGTAATTCATTAAAATTCAAAACATTTCCATCTTTATGCGCGAGAATTTCTCCATCGATGACAAAATTTCCTTCCCATCGAAGCAATTCTTCTTTGATTTCTGGAAATTGATCGGTGACCAATTCTTCTCCGCGTGACCAAATGAAAACTTCGCCATCACGTTTGATAAATTGACCTCGAATTCCGTCCCATTTGTATTCGACAATCCATTCTTCAGGAAGTCCTAACTCCTCCAATTCCTTTTCCAGAGCATACGCCAAGCAAAACGGATAAGGTTTTGATAAATTGGTATCGGTATATTCGCCTTGAATCAATTTGTCAAATTCAACTTCCTTCGGATCCCAATTTCCCATGATGCTATGCGCAACGGCATTGGGTTCGATTTGATAAAATTTAGCCAAGGAATTGATCAAGGTTTTAGAAGAAACGCCAATTCGGAAACTTCCGCCCAAAAGTTTGTTGAAAATAAATCGTTCGATGTAGTCCAAACTGTTCCAAGCTTTCAAAACAAACTCCTTTTTTTCCTCATCTGTAGCATCTTTCAACGCAATGATTTTGTCCATCCAGACCGATAAAGGCCAATCTACTTGATGTTCAGCCGCGGGCAAAATCAAGGAAATTGTTTCTCCTAAATCTCCTACAGACGAATAACTTTCAACGAACAACCATTCTGGGATTTCAGCAATTTCCATTGCCCATTGTTTCATGAAGGTGCTGTTGATATTTCGCTTCGGTTTTTTGCCCGTGAACAAAGCCAAAAACCATAATTTGTCTTCGGAGGAAGCTACTCGCAAAAATTCCATAATCGCTTCTTGTTTCAAAGAAGTTTTATTGGTGCTATCTAGCGCATTAATAAGAGTTGCAAAATCTTTCATCAGCCTTCGATTTCGGTTTTTTCGTCATCTTCTCCGAATTCCGTTTTCACTTCCGCAGCGGGAATTCCAATTTCATTTAAATATTTAGAAAACACAGCGGTTTGACCGTGCGTAACAAACACTTTTTCTGCTTCTGTCGCTTTGATCGCTTCCAAAAGTCCGTTCCAATCTGCATGATCTGAAATCGCGAAACCGCCATCGGCGCTTCTCCATCTTCTCGCTCCTCGAACTTGCATCCACCCCGAACAAATCGCATAGGCCATATTGGGGATTTTTTTCATTGCAGGATTGTCCACCAAAGCAGGAGGGAGCAAAACTATTTTTCCATCGAGATGTTTTTTGTCTTCGCGTAAATCGATTGTGGTGTAATCTGGAAGTTTGACGCCTGCTGTTTCGTAGGCTTCGTTTAATTTCGCAATCGAATAGTGAACGTTCAATTCGCCCATTCCTTCCAAGGCTTTCATGATGCGTTGGGATTTCCCAAGTGAATATCCTATAAAAACCGAAGTTTTTCCATTTGCTTGATTATGTAGCAACCAATTTTTCAATTGTTCCTCTTGTTGTTCAATCGTCAGCCAATTGTAGATAGGCAATCCAAAGGTGCTTTCAGTCACAAACTCATGGCATTTCACAGGTTCAAAGGGTGTGGAAAGTCCGTCGTTTTGAATTTTGTAATCTCCTGAAATCACCGATACAAATCCTTTGTATTCCATTCGAATTTGTGCTGAACCAATGATGTGTCCTGCCGGGTGAAAGGAAACTTTTACGTCATTTATGGTCAAAACTTCGCCATATTCCACACTTTGACACTCTATTTCACGTCCAATTCGAACATGTAAAATCGGTTTGGTGAAATGATGGCATAAATATTTTTTCATGCCTGAACGTGCGTGATCTGCGTGTCCATGTGTAATCAGTGCTAAATCCACTGGGCGCCAAGGGTCAATGTGGAATTTTCCCGGAACGCAATACAATCCTTTTGACGTGAATTTCAATAAACTCATAGATTTAGATTTTTATTTAATTCATTTCTTGTTTCAATCGAAGCCTTGTAGATTTCTTCTCTGATGGCTTGAATTTTCCCAACAGGTTTGAATAGCTCCGGATTGTCAAATGGATTAAAGGAAATTTCTTCAAGTTTTTGATCGGAAGAATTGTGAATTTCGTCAAATTGAAATTCCCCAATCAAAACATCTTCCGTGTTTGTCCAATCTTGCGTTAATTTGTTAATAGGCTGGATCTTTTCATCGTAAGCAATTTGGGCAATTAATTGATATCGAATTGGTTTTTTTAATAAGAAGCTTTCAATATTTTCGTAAATGGATTTTGTCTTGTCGGAATTAAACTCCAATTCAATAGGTTGTAAGGTTAATTTTACCATGCAATTATCCATACGATAGGCTCCAATCGAATGGTAGTTTCTGTCGAGGATGAAATTGGAAAATGTTTTGAACCAAATTTGTATCGCCTTGAAAAATGATGAGTTCATTATTTCGGCCATAATTGGAAAAGAACGAAAAAATAAACGAAACAATGAGGCTATTTTACGAATTCCAATTCTACTAAAATATTGGTTGATATCGTTGAATAATTTTAAGAAGTTCGACACCGAATCTGTGATGAATACTGGAAAATTAACCATTGGATAATTGATTTCATCTAAACTTTTGGATTTCATTTTCACAGCCAATCCATAAATGGGTAGTTGTTTATCAGTTTTGATGATTTTCAGGTGTGCATGTGAAAATCTTGCGAGCGCTTCGTAAGAATTCTGGTCAAACAAATGATGAAATACTGAATTTGGTTCCGGAACAAATCTGCCTTTTAAATAGGCGTATGATTTTGCGTGTGCATCTCTGGTTGCATAAGGAACCTTGCTTATGCTTTTTGACTTTTTTACAAATTCCTTGACATAAGGAATGCCTTCTTCAAGAAGTTTTCTTTCTTTCCTTGACAATTTGTTGTAGGATTTTCTGAAAAGTAAAGGCGTTCTCATATTTTATCCATTGGTTCGACCTGTATCGATACAATAACTATGCCTTTAATTCCTTGATTTTCTTGTTGTATGCTTGTGGATTTCTATTGTGCGAATTGAAAATCTGAAACAATTTTGTTTGGGAATTTTTCTGCGAAACTAGCGACCAATTGCAGCATATAATGGTTGCTCGGATGCCGATCTAGGCTCAGTTTTATGTCTTCCCAATTGGTCAAATCCGAATCTTTGTCTACATATCCCATTCCGTAGAATTCACCATTTTCAATCCAAATACAAGAATTTTCAGCTTCATTTCGTCCTTTGTCCAAAATAAAATAGGATTCGCGATTTTCTTGGATGCTATCCAAAGCACGTTCGACCAGGACATTATGCTCTTCAGGTTCTGGAAGTGGAATTTCCTGAATGGGATTGGCCGAAATATCCCAAGAATCTTCACGGTGTCCGAAATAAAGCAAGCGCACATCAAGGTTGAATTCTTCCATCAAATTCAACAAAACTTTGATCCCATCAAATTCGCGGTTGTATTTTTGGATGCATTGAAATTGTTTATTGTATTTCCCTACCACCAAACGTTTGTAGCCTTGAATGTCCTGATAAACAAAAAGCCCGTATTGGGGTTCGTACTTTTTCAAGGCACGATTATAAGCGGGCCAAAGTCGTTTGATTTCGACACATTCTAGCAATAAAGCCATGAGTTCGGTAGAGCAAATTTCATAGGAAATGTTGTAAATGTTTCGAAGGAAATGTTGGCGTTGCGGATTGGGATTGTGCCCGGTAAAATGTGATGCAACTCGTTTTTTGAGGTTGATAGCTTTTCCTACGTAAATGACTTTTCCCGTTTGGTCTCGGAAATAATAAACGCCTGGTGTAGACGGTAAATTGAGGAAATCTTCTTTGGGTAAATTGGGTGGAAGTTGTTGTTCTTTTGAATTCCTTTTGATCATTTCGGCAATGATTCCTTCCTCGTCCCATTCCATTAATTTCCCAAACAATATGGCAGTTGCTTCGGCATCTCCGCCTGCTCGGTGGCGATTCTGGATATCGATTCCCAATCGGTTGCAGAGATTTCCTAAACTATAGGAATGAAAGCCTGGACGAATTTTTCGACTCATCCGAACGGTGCATAATTTCGCTGGAGAAAATTTGAATCCTTCTTGTTCCAATTGATGTTTGATGAAGGAATAATCGAAATTGACATTGTGTGCGACAAAAATTCGATTGTGTAGAAAATTGAAAACCGTTTCAGCAATATCCCCAAAAATCGGTGCATCTTTGACCATTTCGTTGTTGATGCCGGTTAGGGCAAAAATCTGCAAAGGAATTTCTCGCTCCGGATTGACAAGCGTTTCAAATCGGTCAATGACTTTTTCGCCATCGTGGATGAGAATCGCAATTTCGGTAATTCTGCTTCCAGATGCATTGCCGCCAGTGGTTTCAATGTCCACAATGGCAAATTCCGTATGTTTTTTAATTTTATTCACTTCTTGGGTCTTGTTTTAACGGCATTTTGCCGCATTTTGTTATTTCCAGCGCGGGATGATTGAAATCGAGGCAAACTTTTCCTTCGAGTAAATACAATCCAGGACCGCGCAGTGGATAATTTTTCAAAGAAGGAGGAAAATGAATCGTATCAAAAAAGTCACCATTTTGGTCGAAAAAGGTCCCAAATTTCATGTGTTCTTTGTTTTTGGTGTAAACATTTTTGTCGGCAACGAAATCACCTACCATTCGGATGGTTTTTCCGTTGAATTGAGAAAGGTCTTTGGCAAGACATTCGCCTCGATACGAAGATTTTGCCAATTCAAACAAAGAAGCCGAAATGGGGAAGCCCATTAATTCCATTTCGTCGTAAATGTCTTCGATAAAAGAAGATTCTAGTTTTGGTAAAACAGGACGTTTCGATTGGAATTCGAACAAAGGAATAGCTTCTTTTCGTTCCTGAGAACCATTGAGCAATAGATGTGCTTCCCATAGCAATTCCTTTTTGCCTATTTCCAAAAAACGAAATGCGCCTGTTCTGATGAGCAAAACAATTTGTTCCAATCCCGCTTTGGTACGGAGAATGAAATTTTCCAAACTGGTATATTCTCCGTTTTGAATTCGTTCGTCTACGATTCTTTCTGCCAATTTCGTTTCCATGTTCAAAATTCCATCGAAACCCAAATAAATATCCGATCCATAAATCGTCGTATTGAAAACGCTTTTGTTGACGCAAGGAAGGCAGATGTTTGCTCCCGATTTTTTGGCTTCAGTTACGTAGACTTTTCGGTTGTAAAATCCGCCATAATTGTTCAAAACAGAGACCATGAATTCCTTTGGGAAATAGGTCTTGAGAAACAAACTTTGGTAGCTTTCAACTGCAAAACTTGCACTGTGGGCTTTGTTGAACGAATAGCCTGCGAAACTTTCCATTTGGCGCCAGATTTCCTTCGAAATTTCCTCTGAATAATTCATCTTTTTGCAATGCGCAAAGAATTTGTCTTTGATTTCGATGAGATGGTGCGGCGATCGGTATTTTCCGCTCATCATTCTGCGTAAAACGTCGGCATCGGCGAGATCCAATCCGCCAAAATGATGGCCAATTTTCATCACATCTTCTTGATAGACCATCACGCCATAGGTTTCTTTGAGTTGTTCTTCAAAAACCGGATGCGGATATTGAACTTGGCTCGGATCTAAATGCCGTTCAATATAGGCTTTCATCATGCCCGAAGAGGAAACGCCCGGACGAATGATGGAACTCGCGGCAACCAAGGTCAAATAATCGTCACATTTTAATTTGGTCAATAATTGGCGCATGGCAGGACTTTCAATGTAGAAACAACCAATCGTGTTGGCCGATTTTAATTGCGCTGCGATTTTTGGATCTTTGAAAAACCGATGCGGATTATGGGTATTGACGATTTCGCCAGTGTTTTGACGAATGATTTCTTTGCAATCTTTGATGTGCCCAATGCCGCGTTGGCTCAAAATATCGAACTTTTCAAATCCGATATCTTCGGCTGTGTACATGTCGAATTGTGCGGTTGGAAGTCCTTTTGGCGGATAATCCAGCGCGGTGTAATGTGTGATCGGAAGTTCCGAAATCAGAACGCCACTTGCGTGAATGGTGCGTTGATTGGGGAAATCTGCCATACGATTGTAAACGCCCAAAATCATTTGAGTGACTTCGTTCTTGTTGAGCATATCGGCTGGATAATGCACCAATCGGTCGATTTCATTTTTGGGTAATCCGTAGATTTTGCCTAATTCTCGGATGATGCTTCGTGAACGAAAAGTGCTCATAGCGCCCATCAATGCAGTGTTTTTTGAACCATAACGCGTGAAGATGTAATCGTACATTTCGTCACGTTCTTTCCAAGAGAAATCGATGTCGAAGTCGGGTGGCGATTGACGTTTTGGATTTAGGAATCGTTCGAAATACAAATCGAGCTCGATGGGGCAAACGTCTGTAATTCCTAAACAATAGGCAACCACACTATTGGCACCGCTTCCACGTCCGACGTAGTCAAATTCACGGCTTCGCGCATAGCGACAAATATCGTCGGTGATGAGGAAATAGCTGGAGAAATTTAGATTGTCGATGATCTCCAATTCTTTTGCAATTCGTTCTTTTGCGATTTTGTCGGTGGATTTGTAGCGTTTGGAAAATCCGTCCATCGTGTATTTGTACAACAATTGTTTGTCGTCGTATCGGTTGTTGGTAAAGGTTTTCTTGTTTTTGATGGATTTGAAATCGAAATCAAAACTACACTGCGCCAAAAGTCGGTTGGTGTTGGCAATGAGTTGTGGGAATTCTCGATAGGCTTCCATCAGTTTGGCGCGCGAAACGAAACGCTCTTCGGGTGCAGCGAATTGATGCGGTTCCAATTGAGAGATCAGAATGTTGTGATCAATCGCGCGGAGTTGTTTGTGTAAGGTGTAATCCTCTGTGGTAAAGGAAACGGGTGAAAGGATCACATAACGTTCTCTTTCTGCTTGAGAACTAAATTTGATTTTGTTTCGGTCGGTTGGGCGAATTCCAATGAATTCATGATCGCGTAAATTTCGTTGAAGATTCTCTTGAAACGGGTACACAACAAAAGCTTTTTTGAATTCGGGAGCTGTTTTGGGAAGTGCTTTTTCTTCCAAATTATACTTCGTTCGAAATTCATTCAATTCCTGAAAGCCAATTTCATTTTGGGCAATTCCGATGTAGAGCAATTCATCTTCGTTTCGGAATTCCATTCCAGCCAAAGGATTGAGTCCGGCAGCGCGACCGAGTTTGATGAAATCCAATACCGCGGAACTATTGTTAATGTCGGTGAGAACAGCGGTATCATAGCCACCATGCAGCATGCCCTCAATGAGTTTTTCCAAACTGAGCGTGCCGTAGCGTAAACTGTAATAACTGTGCAAATTCAATAACATTCGTCTTTTATTTTAACCACATAGAGACATAGTTTTACTCTTGTGGTAAGAAAGTAAAATAATCATTTACAAAAGTTTTTTGTCCTTCTCGGAAAATATGGTTGCAATGAAAATTAATGAGTATTCCTTTTGGTGCTTTTAGGAGTTTCATATAGGTGAGAAGCTGCGCTTCATAGACTTCCATAATCTGTTGAGATGTTTTTAATTCAACAACTAAACAGTTTTCTATATATAAATCACATCTGAAGTGAATATTTAAAGGTTTTTCTTTGTAGAACACTGGGATTTTCATCTCTGTGAGAAAATTTATTTTCCTATTGTTTAATTCTTCTTTCATGGCTTCTAAATAAGCAGATTCCAATAAGCCTCTTCCAAAGTATTTGTGAACTTCAATAGCAGAACCTATCACCTCGTAGGTCAAATCGTCTAAATATTTTTTTGTTACCATATTCAGTTTTTTTTAAGTTGTACTATGTGTCTATGTGGTTTTAGAAGTATTAAGTATTGTTGTTGTTAAATACTCAACTTCCATCCTCCAACTTCTGACCTCCAGCTTCCGACTTCCAACTTCCAGCTAAGACGCCCCAAACAAATCTCCTTTGGCGACAGCTTGGAATCCGTGGCGGAGTCGTATGCGGTCCATGGCTTGATTGAGTCGAAGATCTTTGACATCATCGTTGAACAAGTCGGTTTGGTAATTTCCCGAAATCAAATGGCTGAATTTGATTCCAATTAATCGAATTAACATTCTTCTACTGTATAATTTGCCAAACAATTCGGTGACTTTTTCGCCAATCATCCGATCGGAATTTGTGTATGCGATTCGGATTTGTTTCGTATGTGTATCGAAATTGCTGTAGCGAATTTTGAGCGTAATGCAGCCTGTTAATTTTTGGTCTTTTCGTAAATCAAATGCCAATTCGTTCACCATTTTGGCTAAGGTCTTTTTCAGTTTCTGCATATCAATGGTGTCTTCTTGAAAAGTCGTTTCCTTGCTCATGCTTTTCTGTTCTTGGTAGGCGAGAATGGGAGAATCGTCCACGCCATTGGCTTTTTTCCAAATGCTGATTCCATTTTCACCCAAGACGCGACGAAGGGTAAATACTTCCATTTGCTGCAGTGTGAGACATTTTGAAATGCCCATGTTGCGCAATTGGGTATAGGTTTTTTCGCCGACCATTGGGATTTTTCGAATGGAAAGCGGAGCGAGGAATTGCTTTTCGGTTCCGTTGTCGACTTTGAGTTCTCCGCAAGGTTTGGCTTGTCCGGTTGCAATTTTTGAAGTGCATTTGTTCGCTGAAAGTCCAAACGAAATAGGCAATCCTGTTTCCTTCATGATGCGTTGTCGGAGTTCTTTGGTCCATTTCCAGCAGCCGAAAAATTTGTCCATTCCCGTTAGGTCAAAATAATGTTCGTCAATACTTGCTTTTTCATAAAGTGGAACGCTTTCTTGGATGATTTCGGTGACGATGTTGGAATACTGAGAATACAAATCATGGTCGCCTTGCACGACGATGGCGTCGGGGCAAAGTCGAAGTGCTAATTTCATGGGCATAGCCGAATGAATACCGTATTTGCGTGCTTCGTAACTACAAGAAGCCACGACGGCGCGGTCCGATTTCCCTCCAATCAATACCGGTTTTCCTACGAGTTCTGTGTTGAGTAAGCGTTCGACGCTTACAAAAAAGGAATCCAAATCACAATGTACGATATGTCTCTCCATCTTTTTATTCGCTCTTTGCGAGTCTTTCTTTTCTAAATCTTGTTTGTTTGAAATTTTTCCCTAATTTTGACTATTATTTAGTCAAAGTTCTGACTACAATTTAATCAAATTAAAATGGGAGATGCAACTATTTTTTTAGGTTCGAATGTTAAATTTCTTCGAAATCGTCAAAAGCTCACACAAGATGCTTTGTCTAAGGAGTTGAAAATGACTCGATCTAAATTGAATTGTATTGAGATTGGACAAACGAAATCTCCATCGATTGAAGACATGTTAAAATTCTCTTCTTATTTTAAAATGAGTTTGGATACTTTAATTAAGATTGATTTGTCGAAACTAGGTGAATTGCGTATCCGTGATTTGGAAGCGGGCAATGATGTGTTTATCAAGGGTGGAAATTTACGTGTCTTGGCGATTACGGTCGATAAGGAAGACAATGAGCATGTGGAGTATGTACCAATTAAAGCGCGTGCTGGGTATCAGGCGGGTTATACCGATCCGGAATTTATTGCGTCTTTGCCGAAATTCTCGGTTCCGAATCTTCCCAAATCGGGGACGTTTCGGATTTTTCCTACGGTGGGTGATTCGATGTTGCCCGTGCCAGAAGGAAGTGATGTGGTGGCGCAATATGTGGAAGATTGGTCGAGTTTGAAACCTCAGACTTTGTGCATTGTGATTTTGAAAAATGTGCAGGATTTTGTGTTCAAAATGGTGAGTTTGCAGGAAAATGGTAGGTTTTTGTTGGAATCCTTGAACAAGACGTATCAGCCTTATGAAGTAAAGGTAGAAGAGGTTTTGGAGGTGTGGAAATTTCATTCGTATCAGAGCAAAGAGATTCCGGAAGTAGGAGGGGATTTGTCGGATTTGATGAGAGAGATTAAGGAGATTAAGAAAGTTTTAGGCGTAGGAAGTAGGAAGTAGGAAGTTTTCTGGTAGTAGGTATTGGGTAGCAAGTAATAAGTATTGGCAGAAAGTTCTGCGTAGTCTTCGAACTTCAGAGAAGTTAAATGTCTGTAGTAAATAAAGTAAGGTGAAGGAAGGTTTTGGCGTGTATTTTTGCTTGGCAAAAATCATGACAAAACGTAAATTCAAAGCCTTTAATCAAGATTGAAAATTCCTTTTTCTAAGGTATAAAAAGACGCAAAGTGAAACGAAAACTAAGAATACTGAAATCAAAATAATATTTAGTGCGGAAGAATTTTGGCTGTGAATGAGGGAAAGTTCTTTTTTGGGAATATTGACTTCCCATTTGTTGCCATCATTTGTGGTAATTAGAATCTTGTTGTCTTCTATCTTGTAATCTTCTCTCCAAAGAAAGTGAGAGGTTGTTTCGATGAGATATTTGTCTTGTATGTTGAATTGGTTTCCTGTTAGGAAAAAATCATTTTTGGGTTCTTTGTTTAAAACCGAAACTACCCACCCCTTTTTGTAATACCAAAAACTGACCATTAGGATATTTTCGCCATCGTTGGTTAAATTACCTTCCTTATATCCAGTCGGGTTAAATTCTCTTATCCAAAATAGGGTTGAATCTTTGTGGAAAACGCCCAATTGCCATTTCCTTTCCCAAGGGTATTTTGCAGAATCTTGATCGGCGTAGTCAATGAAGGCAAAGTATTCTTTGTTGTCAGATTCTAGGATGTAAGGTTCCCAAGAACCAGGTTGATCTGCATAGGAATGTGATGTAAATAAGAGGAATAGGATGAGGTATGTGTAGAATTTTTTCATTGGCTATGAATGCAAATATGAGGTATTACTATTGTTTGTTGAAATTTTCATTTTTTACCGCAGAGAACGCAAAGGTTTCGCGGAGAATTGAGAGGTTTTGTGAAATGCTCCGATAAAGCTGAGAATTATTTCACGAAATGGATGATATAGGGCGTTTGAATTTTGGTTGAAATTGAGCATGAGTTAAGGCGCAAGATTGTGCGATGAAATCTTGTGTTATAAACTTCGTAGAAATGAATTTCTAAGGATTCATTGGGTCTTCTAATTCCTCAGGATCTGGTTTTTTGCCTTCTTCAATGATTTCTCTTTGTGAGCTAATTTTGGTTGAATTCTTTCGGTTTACAAACCAATAGGTGACCAATCCTAATATGACCAAACAAATCAGTGTCACTACAATTGAAATAGTATCCATAGCTTGAAAATTTAAAGGTTGAGATAATAACTGCACAATAATTTGTCCAAACTAGTGGATTAAGTGTGGAAATTTGATTTGTTTCAGTTGGATTGTTTTGTGTTAATCGCTGAGAATGAAAAGATTTTGCGGAGAGCGTAGAGGTTTTGGGATAGTCTTGTCAAGGTTTCAAACCTTGACAAGGCTAGTTTTTTATAAATATTCAACTTATAATTCTTGGCTCATTGCTCGAATTCTTGCCCTTTTTGCGCTAGGGATGGTAGTAGATATCCTTTTTTGTGTGCTGGAATTTTCTGTTGGTAAACTTTTTTCTGTATCACACAAAAAAGATAGGAGCGGACAGCCCGCTCGAGCGCCCTGAAATAGTTTAATGTTTGAAGTTTAAGGTTTAAAGTTTAAAGTGGGGCCTTCGACTTCGCTCAGGAACCAATTTTAATGTTCCGAAACTAGGTTTCTCCTCTTAATCTCAAATGCTCAGGAACCACTTTTATTGTTTAAATCGTTTGAAGCGTAAGGGAAGATAGACACGCGATGCAATCGCGCGCCAGAATAAGTTTGAGGCAAAAAAAAGGAAGCCGTTGTGGGTGCTTCCTTTTTTCTTGTATGGTGGTGAATTCTTATAGGGTTTCTTTTAACCATTTGAAAAATTCGGTGTGCCAAATGATGGAGTTTTGGGGTTTTAATACCCAGTGGTTTTCTTCTGGGAAGTAGATGAATCTACTTTTGATTCCTTGCAATTGTGCTGCTTGGAAGGCTTCTTGTCCTTGTCCGATTGGCACGCGGTAGTCTTTTCCGCCTTGGAAAATCAAAATAGGCGTGTCCCAATTTTTCACCAAGTTGCTTGGGTCAAATTCGTTGTAAGTTTTCATGGCTGCTGGATTGTCTTTTTCCCAGTAAGCTCCTCCTGCATCCCAGTTGGTGAACCACATTTCTTCGGTGGTTCCGTACATAGAACGTAGGTTGAAAACGCCATTGTGCGAGATGAAGGTTTTGAATCGTTTGTTGTGGATTCCTGCTAAGTATAAAACAGAATATCCGCCATAACTCGCTCCCACAGCTCCTAAACGGTCTTTGTCTACATAAGATTCTTTGGCTACGTCATCTATCGCTGCCAAATAATCTTTCATGACTTGTCCGCCCCAGTCTTTGCTGATGTCTTCGTTCCATTTTACACCATGTCCTGGCATTCCACGACGGTTTGGTGCTACGACGATGTAGCCTTGTGCGGCCATCAATTGGAAGTTCCAACGGTAGGAATAGAATTGTGTCAAAGCAGATTGTGGGCCTCCTTGGCAATATAAAAGGGTCGGATATTTTTTGGTTGGGTCGAAGTTAGGTGGATACACAACCCAAGTTACCATGTCTTTTCCGTCGGTTGTTTTGACAATTCTTTTTTGGAATGTGCTCAAAGCGATATTGTCATAAATCTCTTTGTTGACGTTGGTTAATTGAGTCAATTTCCCTGATTTTAAATCGACTGAATAAATTTCTGCGGCATGGTTGAAATCGGTGCGCGTTACGATAAACGAATTGTCTACTTGTCCCACCAATCCTGCGATGTCAAAATCTCCGCTGGTGATTTGTCTGATTTTTGGCGCCATTTTGTTAAGGCTTGCTGGATTGAATTCCACAGAAAACAATTGGGTTGTTCCGCCAACTGCTGCATTGAAATAAATGGTTTTCCCATCTTTTGACCAAGCAAATCCGTTTACGGTTCCGTCCCAATTTTGGGTAAGGTTGTGTTTGGTTCCGTTGTGAACGATGACGATGTCATTTTTGTCTGCTTCGTATCCGTCTCTTTTCATGCTTAGGAAAGCCAAAGTTCCGGTAGAAGAAAATTCTGGATGGGTATCGTACCCCATCATTCCTTCGGTTAAATTTTTGGTAGTTCCGGTTTTTACGTCATATTCGTAAATGTCGGTATTGGTGCTTAGAGCGTAGTCTTTTCCTTTTTTCTTTTTGGAAACGTATAAAATTTTGGAACCGTCTGGACTCCAAACGAAATCTTCTGAACCACCAAAAGGCATTTGTGGCGAATGGTAAGGTTCGTCTTTTAAGATGTCGATTCCGTCAACTTCTGTACTATTGTTTAGTTTTAAAATTAAATGGTTGTAGGTTCCATCCATCCAAGTGTCCCAATGTCTATAGTGCAAATCGTCGTAGATCATGACGTTTGATTCCTTGAAATTTGGGTAATGATCAGTTCCTAAAACTTTGTCAATTTTTACTTTTTCGATTTCAATTTTGCGTGTTTTGTCTGGAGAGACGCTTCTGTCTGCTACTAAATGATTGTAGTCTTTGATTTCCACTGCAGTTCCACCTTTGATAGGCATGGAATAGGTTTTGGTGGTTTTTTCGCCACCTTCTGCGTCAAATTGGGTAACCGAATACAAGATGTTTTTACCGTCAAGGGTAATTCCGATGGGAGAAAGTCTGTTGACCTTCCATAATAATTCTGGTGTCATCATGTTTTGTGCAAAAGTTGAAATGCTTAATCCTAAACAGATTAGAAAGAATAAAGAAAATCGAATCATTATTTTAATTTTTAGAATTTCAAATATAGGAATTCAAAAAGGATTGATTCTTAGGAATTATGTGGAAAAGTTAAATTGTTTTTAATTAAATGATTTATGTCATTTGTTGCTAAAAATCTTGTGATTTAAAAGAATCTTAACATTAAATTTAAAAATCAAGCCTTAGTTTTGCGTTAATGAAAATTCTGAACCAAAAACTTTTCATCTTTTTATTTTCGACTGTATTCTTGGTCTGCCTATTGAGTCCTATTTCGATTGGGATGCAATATGGTGACTTGAGTTCTTACAACGAAATTGAGCATAGTGAAACGGTTCCTTTTACAGAATTGAATGAAGAAATCAAGCACAAGGTGAAATTGTGTCAAGATTTGTTTCAATGGAAATTATTAAAAGAAAATGCACGAGCGAAAGTTTATTTACAAGCATTTGATGACTTGAAAAATCAGGTCAATTTATCCATTTCCACACCACCTCCCGAATTTGTTTAATTCTCTGCGCCGCACAGTTTCTGTGCTTACATATTGAGTTTTAAACAAATAATCTAAAAATTTATGAATTTATTCAAAAACTGGAAGAAAGATGTTCCGGCCAGTTTAGTTGTATTTTTCGTGGCATTGCCCTTGTGTTTGGGTGTAGCGCTTGCGAGTGGAGCTCCTTTGTTCTCGGGGTTAATTGCCGGAATCATTGGAGGTATTGTGGTCGGATTTATCTCGAAATCAGAAATTGGGGTGAGTGGCCCCGCGGCTGGATTGACAGCCATCGTTTTAACAGCGATTACCGATTTAGGATCCTATGAAATCTTCTTAGTAGCCGTTGTATTAGCGGGAATCATGCAAATCATCATGGGGATTTTGAAAGCTGGAGTTATCGGTTATTATTTCCCATCGGCGGTGATTAAAGGAATGTTGTGTGCCATTGGTATCATCATTTTTGTGAAGCAAATTCCTTTGGCATTGGGGATGTCTGGTGAAATGGAATCAGACCGATTAAAATTTGGAACCATCACCGAACAAATTTCTTTTGGTGTAGTGTTAATTACCTTAATTTCCTTGACGATCTTATTTGTCTGGGACGAAATTTTGGCCAAAAAGAATCAGTTTTTCAAATTGGTTCCAGGTCCACTGATTGCAGTTGTGGTGGGAATCATTTTGTACTTAACAGTTGGTCAGGAAGGTGAATTAGCATTGAAATCGAGTCAATTGGTCAATGTACCGATTCCTGAAGATTTTAATTCCTTTATATCCAATTTTACCTTTCCCGATTTTTCGGCTTTGCTGACGCATAAAGGCGTTTATGTGACAGCCTTGACGCTTGCAATTGTAGCGAGTTTGGAAACTTTGTTGAGTGTAGAAGCGACCGATAAATTGGATCCGTTGAAACGTCAAACTCCGACGAGTTTTGAGCTGATTGCGCAAGGTGTTGGAAATTCATTGTCGGGATTAATTGGTGGTTTGCCATTGACGCAAGTTATCGTACGAAGCTCTGCCAATGTAATGAGTGGAGGTGTTTCAAAACTTTCAACCATTTTGCATGGAGCTTTGTTGTTGTTGAGTGTTATTTTGATTCCTGTGATTTTGAATAAAATTCCTATCGCGGTTTTGGCAAGTGTTTTATTGATCATCGGATACAAATTAGCCAATCCGAAGCGATTTGTGGAAATGTGGAAATTGGGCAAGGAGCAATTCGTTCCCTTTATTGTAACGGTTGTTGCCATTGTGGTTTTTGATTTATTGGTCGGAATCATCGCGGGATTGGTCGTTGGAATTGTGGTTTTGTTGTTGAAATCCTATACCAATTCACACCAAATGTTGATCAAAGAATTCAAAGGTCAAAAGAATTTATTTCACATGAATTTAGCAGAGGAAGTAACCTTTGTCAACCGTGGTTCCATTGTAAAAGAATTGGATGCCTTGCCACAGGGTTCCTTTTTGGAATTGGATTTCCGTAAGACCAAAATCTTGGATTACGACATCTTGGAATATTTGGACGAATTTACCGTCAAAGCAGCCAACAACAACATTCAAATTAAATTGATTTCGGAACGTGGGATTGTCGATAATCCTGTGAGTTTCCGTGAATTCTTTGGTCACAAAGTATTCAAAATGGGTCATTAAAAATTAACAAAAAGAACAAAACAAAATGAGTATAGAATTTTATCAGCAATTGCTAGAAAATAATAAAAAATGGGTGGAATCAAAATTGGAATTAGATGAAAATTTCTTCTCCAAACTAGCCGATGGTCAACAACCGCCTTTGTTGTGGATTGGATGTGCCGACAGCCGCGTACCTGCAAATGAAATCATTGGTGCGCAACCTGGAGAGGTTTTCGTTCACCGTAACATTGCCAATATGGCGATTCCTTCAGACATGAACATGTTAAGCGTTTTGGACTATGCGGTTAATGCTTTGAAAGTAAAACACGTAATTGTTTGCGGTCATTATGGTTGCGGAGGTGTAAAAGCGGCAATGGGAAATCAGTCGTATGGATTGGTGGACAATTGGATTCGTCATATCAAGGACAATTACCGTTTGCACAAGCAAGAATTGAATGCGATTGAAAACGAACAAGAACGTTTTGATCGTTTTGTCGAATTAAATGTGTTGGAGCAAGTTTCTTCTTTGGCTAAAACTTCGATTGTGCAAAAGGCTTGGGAGAACGGACAAGAATTGCATCTTCATGGATGGGTATATGGCGTTGGATCTGGGATTGTGAAAGATCTTAATTTCGATTTGAGTCATATTTCTGAAATGGAAAAAGAATACCAATTGTGTTTCTAATTCGAGTGAATTAAGCTTAAATCTAATTGAATCATAGGAAAAGCCTTGGGAAATCCATTTTCCGAGGTTTTTCTTTTTTAGTAGGTTTGCAAAATGTATTCAAAAGAAGAAGCGGCAGAGATTAGGAAAAAATTTTGGACGTCCTTTGGTCAGTATATGAAACTTCAAGAATCTGCTTCGGGAGAAGAGGTGAATTGGGTTAATTACAAGACGGGAATCAAAGGAATTTTTTTCAAAACAGATTTTCAAAATAAATGGGCGCGTATTGCGATTGAAATTTCCTTGAAAGACCAAGAAATTCAAGAATTAATCTATGAGCAATTTGTAGAATTTGATGCGCTTTTTGCTTCTGAAGTTGGCGACTGGATTTGGTTTCCAGACTATGTTGACGAGACAGGAAAGCAAATAAGTAAAATTGAATTACAACTCAAAAATGTGAGTATTTTCCGAGAAACAGATTGGTTTGAGACGATTAATTTTTTGAAAGACAATCTTTTGAAGCTTGATGAGTTTTGGGTAAATGTGAAAGATTCTTTTGAAATATTTAAATAGAATGTTAAATTTGATTGGAATTTTTAAGGAATCCAACAAATTATACACTCTTATAACACATGCAAAGAATTTACATTTTACCTTTTTTATACCTACTTATTTTCGGATTATCCATTAGTTCAAAAGCCCAAACCATTCCGGAGGATATTATCAATCCGGTATGTGATAGTCAATCCATGACATTGGGAGCTCCGGGAAATACAGGTATTTATAATTTGACCATCCCATGTAATCAAGGTCAACCTCTATCACCCTTCATGGACTTTTATTTTGTTCGTATACAGTCGGGTACGACTTTTACGTTTTTAGTAGAGCCTGTTGGGAATGACGATTATGACTTTGGAGCTTGGTTAAATCCGAATTGGAACAACATCAATGCAACACCTGCTGCCAACAAGAGGGGATCTCAAAATGACCCTTTTCAATCGGGACAATTCAATCTTGGTTTGTCTTTGACGGCTACAGATTTATGTGAAACAGGAGGTTCGGCTGGTTATCCAGAGCCTGGAATGGTTCGGTACTTTGATGTGCAGGCAGGAGATGAAATTCTAATTGCGATCGATAGATGGAGTAGTACAACAGATGGGTATACCATTAGTTTTGGAGGAGATGCTGAATTGGATTGTACTATTTTAGGAAATTCCTACGGAAAATGTGATGTTGATAATAACAATTCAGAACAATTTTTCATTTCAGATTTTCTTCCCGATTTACAAGTTGATTATCCCAATCATACATTTCAATATTATGCAAACCAAGTCAATGCTGAAAATGAAACGGGGCCTCAATTGACATTTCCATTGACGGTTAATTACAATAATGGAGATCCAACAGAAGTTTTTGTACGAGTAGAAAACAATTCAGGATCATTTATCAGAGTATTGAAAATGTTCTTCTTTGTGAACAAACTCCCCACTTTATTGACCAATGAATTGGATTTACCGATTCAGTGTGATGACGATTTAGATGGTCAAGCAACATTTGATTTGACATTGTCTCAACCCTTATTTGTGGCCTTGCCGGCTGATGTGAATTTTACTTATTACACCACACTTGCCGATGCCAATGCAGGCGGAACCAATAATATCCCCAATCCAACAACTTATAGTTCGGGTTCAGGACAGGTTTTTGTTCGAATCAGCAATGATCCACAAGATGGCAATGAGGAAGGTTGTTTCCGCGTAGGAATCATCAATTTAGAAGTTTCAGATTTTGATGTTCCAGCGCAAACGCATACGACAGATCCTTTGTGTGATGAAGATGGAGATGGTTTTGTGAATGTGAATTTGACTGATTATTTGGTCGAATATGTAACAACACCAACCGATTATCAAATTAGTTTCCACACCAATACAGCGGATGCTACTACTGGGAATAATCCGATTGTAAATCCTACTAATTATTCTATTCCAGCAGGTACCAGTCCGATTATTTATGTTCGAATCAAATCCTTGACAGATGATTGTTTTTCCATCAGCACCTTACAGATTCCAACCATTGAACGTCCTGTGTTGAATACGTTGACCGATTTGGAAGATTGTGTAGATCAACTTACGGGAGATTTTCTATTTGATTTAACGCAATTTGATGCATTGGTTGTGAACAATTCTGCCAATTACACGATTACGTATCATACTTCTCAAGCCGATGCCGATGCTGGAGCCAATGCAATTACTAATCCAACAGTTTACCCTTTGGCTTTGAATACAACCCATACGATTTATATACGAGTAGATGCAGGTGGATGTCCACATACGACTTCTGTGAGAATTACCATCAATTCCAATCCAGATGTTGCAGCAGATGTAACCTATACTGGAATTTGTGACGATGATGGCGACGGAACAATTCTCGTGAATCTAACAGACAACGAAGCAGCGATGCTCGACAATCCTGCGAATTATTTGATTAGCTATCATACTTCTCAAGCCGATGCCGATGCGGGTGCAAATCCAATTGCGAACCCAATTGCATATGCGATTCCAGCAGGTCAAACAACGATTGTTTACATACGAGTGAAGCATTTATTGAACAATTGTTTTACCGTTCGTTCGATTAGTTATACGACCTTGGAACGTCCGGTTTTGAATACCTTAACCGATGTTGAAGAATGTGTATCTCAAAGTGGAAATATTCCGTATGATTTGACTCAATTTGCCGCTTTGATTGTTGCCAATCCAAATGATTATGTGATTAGCTATCATACTTCCCAAGC
This sequence comes from Moheibacter stercoris, assembly GCF_040545805.1. Taxonomy (NCBI): domain Bacteria; kingdom Pseudomonadati; phylum Bacteroidota; class Flavobacteriia; order Flavobacteriales; family Weeksellaceae; genus Moheibacter; species Moheibacter stercoris. The sequence goes on along the minus strand of NZ_JBEPMO010000003.1, from coordinate 10,515 downwards.
TGATGCTGATGCTGGAACAAATGCTATCGCTAATCCAAATGCTCATCCAATTTTGGTCGATACACCAACGCAGATATTCATTCGTGTAGACAACCAAGGATGTGCTGATTCTCGTTCGGTTTGGATTCGTTTGTATTTAGAACCTCAAATCAATGATTTAGCGCCGCAAGTTTTCTGTACTACGCAACAGACGGGTTCTGTAAATTATGATTTGACGCAGCATGTATTTGAGTGGGCAATTGGTGATCCAGTAGATTATTTGTTTACCTACCATACTTCCCAAGCCGATGCAGATGCCGGAGCTAATGCTATCGCTAATCCAAATGCTTATCCAATTCCTGTTGGTATTACAACCAACATCTATGTTCGCGTAAAAAATCAAACCAATGATTGTTATGTGGTAACCTTGTTAACACTTTATCCAGGTGCTACGGCAACGCTCAATACCGGACTTGAAATTATTTTATGCGATGAGAATTTTGATGGTACTTATACCTATACCTTACCACAAATGAATGCTCAGTTGGTTGCCAATACCGCTGGTTTGACTTTCTCGTATTATTTGACACAGCAAAACGCTATAGATGGAACCAATCCGATTGCACAAAATCAATGGAACAATTATCCGATTACAACCTTGCCATTCGAAATTTGGGTAGTTGCCCATACGACAGACAATTGTCCGTCCGACCCAGTGATGGTTCGTTTTGTTTATGGAACCGATATTTCGTTGATCAATTCAACTGTTGGACCTATTGATTATTGTATCGAAGATAGCATTGATTTGACTTCGTATCAAAATCAAATGACGAATGAAACAGCAGTTTTCTTTAGTTATCATAACTCTTTGGCGGATGCCGAAAATGATTTGAATCCAATTGCCAATGTAACGCAATTCAATCCAGATGGAAACAATTCGGTTTATGTACGATTGGAAAAAATAGATCGTTGTCCCGTTATTGTAGAAATGAAGTTCAACCGATTGGCAACTCCAAGTATTGAACTAAACGAAACCTATTTCGAATTATGTCCAGGTAATAGCTTTGAAGCCATCGCAATTTCAGATGATCCAAACGCATCTTTTGAATGGTTTTTAGGCACGAATTCAGTTGGAACTGGAGCAAGTTTGGAAATTACCGCCAATGGTACCTATACAGTAATTGTTACAGGTGCAAATGGTTGTGTCAACGAAACAACAATTACCATCGCAACACCTCCAACGCCTTATATTACAGGGATTGAATATGGACCTGATTATATTATCGTTTCAGCCAATTCAGGAGATGGAGGAGGACATTTAGAATTTTCTCTAGATGGTGTTTTCTGGCAATCTAGTCCAAGGTTTGACAATTTGATTCCAGGTGAAGCTTATACCGTGTATGTTCGTGAAGATGGATGTATGAAAGATCAATATGATGTAACCATTCTTTCCATTAGCAATTTCATTTCACCAAATGGAGACGGAATCAATGATATTTGGGAAGTGAGAGGAATTGAATTATCGCCACAAACGACCATTCAGATTTTTGACCGATATGGGAAAATCTTTGTCGATACGACTTTCGAAGGAAATTATCGTTGGGATGGAAAATATCTAGGTCGCCCAGTTCCGTCGGGTGATTATTGGTACATCATGAATGTTCCTTCAGACGGAATCATTAAAGCACAAAAATTCATGGGACACATCAGTGTACGAAATCAATAAAAAAATGAAAATGATAGAAAGAAGTTGTCTTTTAAGATAGTCTTTTTTTAAATAGTTTAATTCATAAGCTTACAAAATAGATAGATGAAAAATCAATTTTTTGAATTTATAAAAGTGCTAATCAGAAAATACGATAATACTTATGTGTCAAGAGTCTTTTATCAGTATCAATACGAAGCAGTAAGCTTTTTTGAAAATAGTTCTAAATTAATTCCCCTCCGCTCCCGCACGATTAACGAAGTGTATCGTGTGGAATTAGCAATAATAGTTTTATTATTTGTAACTAACAGCTAAACATAAATCAAATGATTTGAAAGTATACATTTCATAATCAAGATGGATTGTATTTTGTAACTTTGATTAAGTTTCAAATGGTTATGGATTCAGCGAATGATTTAAGAAATAGAATTAGAAATTATATCGAGAATTCAGATGAAAGAATATTGAAAATCATTAATGCACTAATCGATTCCGAAACAGAAGAACAAGATGTATCACAATCTCACAAGGAACTGTTGGATCTGCGATTGAAATTGCACAAAGAAAATCCCTCGGAAGGAAAATTTTGGGAAGAAATCAAGGCAGCTTTAGAGACACAATATGGTTTATGAATTAATTGTTAAACCTATAGCTGAACAAGATATTATTCAAGCAGTAGAATAGTATCCAGAACAATCGGAAACATTACATTTGGAATTGGTAGACTATAGAACTTTCCAAAAAACACCTAAAAACGCCAAAACCCTTATTACCACCCGTTTTAGCGCCGCACAACTGAGTCTTAGCGCCGCACAACTGAGTCTTAGCGCTGCACAAATAATTTATAACCCCTCTACTTCAAACTCCCAACCCCCATCTCCCAACCCTTGTCCGCCGTAGGAGGATCCAACTCCCAATTCCAAAGAATAACATAAAAAATAATACATTTACAGTCCAGAAGAGTTTGTATGAATCGTTTTGATCTTCTCAAGAATAGAAATTTGAGTAAATGGATTGGTTTCCTCGTTGCCTTTCTCATCTTTGGGGCAACCGTTTGGTATTCCAACCAATTTGCGCAACAATTAAAAAAAGAAGAGCAAACCAAAATGGAAACCTATGCCAAAGCGGTTCAATTGATGGGTTCAGATCTTACCTTGAGTTCAGATGCTCAAAATTTTCTCTTGGATATTGCCAATCGTAATACAACCATGCCCGTGGTTTTAGTCGGCGAAATGGGCGAAGTCAACGCGATGATGAACATTGACGAAGAAATCCAATCCGATTCTTTGAAGATGAAATCCATCATTCAATCCATGAAAGAAAAGCGCAAACCTATTGAGATTGATTTAGGAGAATTGGGGAAGCAATTTGTTTACTATGAAAATTCCTCCTTATTAACCCGTTTGCAGTATTATCCGATGATCCTTATTTTGATTATCATTCTTTTTGTGTATTTCAGCTATTGGTATTTCAAAACCTTGAAAAATACTGAACAAAGTTTCCTTTGGGCAGGAATGGCAAAAGAAACGGCGCACCAAATCGGGACTCCGCTTTCTTCCTTATTGGGTTGGGTGGAAATCTTGAAAATGGAGGACATGGACCAAATGCCTGTCATCGAAATCGAAAAAGACATTCACCGATTGAATCAAATTACCGAACGTTTTTCCAAAATCGGGTCCTTACCTGAATTGCATCCGCATAATGTTATCGAACTAACCGAAACGACCGTCAATTATCTTCGAGATCGTATTTCCAAAAAGGTGGATTTACGATTCAATTCATCCAAAGAAGAAATTAGAATTCCCATCAATCAAGCTTTGTATAGTTGGGTAATAGAAAATTTGGTAAAAAACGCAGTCGATGCCATGCAGAACAAAGGTGCCATCAATGTCTACATCACCGATTCCGATTCCAAAGTAACGATTTCGGTTTCCGACACAGGACCTGGAATACCCAAACCTTTGCATAAACGCATTTTCGAACCTGGATTTACAACCAAAACTCGTGGATGGGGATTAGGACTATCCTTAGCCAAACGAATCATAGAAAATTACCACAAAGGAAAAATTTTCGTAGCCAAATCAGACAAAGAATCCGGAACGGAAATTCGAATTATTTTGAGGAAATAATTTTAGAATCCCAAAATCATTTTAGCAATCAGAAAGTAAATAAATACACCAAAAATGTCATTACTCGTAGTGATAAATGGACCTGTGGAAACCGCTGGGTCTAGTCCTCTTTTGGATAAAACCAATGGAATTGCAGTTCCAATTACAGCTGCTATGACAATCACTGTGATCAAAGCTACACAGATAGTTACAGAGATTAAATAAGGTGTTCCAAACCAATAATGACTGAAAAACAATACGATAAAGGCAATGCCTAAGCCATTTAATAAACCTAGAAGAAATTCTTTCCCAATCAATTTCCAAACATCTCCTTTGATGGCTCCATTGGCTAAACCTTGAACGATAATTGCAGAAGATTGAATCCCAACATTTCCAGCAGTTGACTGAATGAGCGGAACGAATAAAAGGAGAACTTTGTATTTTTCCATTGCCGTGCTAAAACCATCGATTATACTCGCAGCACCAAGTCCGCCAAACATCCCAATCAATAACCATGGAAGTCTCGCTTTGGTTAAAGTTAAAATGCTATCATCTGCATCGACATTTCGCGTAATACCCGCCGCTAACTGGTAATCTTCGTCCGCTTCTTCCTTCATCACGTCCAAAATATCATCGACCGTGATGACGCCTTGTAATCGAATCAACTCGTCGACAACAGGAATTTCCATTAAGTCATATTTTTGGATTTGATTGGCTACATCAACGTCTTTTTCATATACCTTGACGTAACGAACCTTATCGTTGTAGACTTCTTCCAAAAGTGTATGGGAAGAGGTCGTCAATAATTTTTTTAAACTCAGAATCCCCAAAAGGGTATTGTCATCGTCTACGACATAAACCGAGAAAACTTCTTCCAAATCTCCGGCTTGTTTGCGCATTTCGCGTACGGCAGTGATGACGTTCCAATTTTTATTGACTTTTACAAACTCTTTACGCATCAATCCTCCTGCTGTATCTTCGTCATAGCGCAATAAGTCAACGATGTCTTGCGCGTGCTCTTTGTCTTCTAACTGCGCAATTACTTCGTCTTGTTTGGTTTCGGAAAGTTCACTGATGATGTCTACTGCATCATCGGTGTCCATTTCAGGAATTAAATCTTCCGCAATTTCTTTGGCAGAGAATTGTTTCAAGAGACGCTTTCTATCTTCGTCTTCCAATTCCAGAAAGACATCAGCAGAAATTTCATTGTCGAGCAAAGAAAGGATGAAAGATTGCTCCTCTATATTGAGTTCAGAAAAGATTTCAGCAATATCGGCCGGATGCAGTTCCGACAACATTCCCAAAACAGATTTGGAATTTTGATCGTGAATGCAATCGGTGAGTGCTGTGATAAAATCTTTGGTGATCTCTATGTTCATCCACTTACTTTAGCTGTTAGTTCTATAAAATCTTCGACAGATAATTGTTCCGCACGCAAGTTAAGCAAATTCTCGTCAACGCCATGTTGCGAAATGTTCAAACTTTTCAATGCATTGCGCAAAGTCTTACGTCTTTGGTTAAATGCTGTTTTCACGATATTGAAAAACAAACGTTCATCTACTTCCAAATGTGTATGCTTACGTTTCATGCGCATTACGCCCGATTTTACCTTTGGTGGCGGATTGAACACATGCTCATCTACCGTAAATAAATATTCGGTTTCATAATAAGCTTGGGTCAAAACAGAAAGAATTCCGTAAATTTTGGATCCTTTTTTCGAACAAATTCGTTCCGCAACTTCCTTTTGAAACATACCTGCCATTTCAGGAATTTGTTCGCGGTCTTCCAATATTTTAAAGACAATTTGCGTAGAAATATTGTAAGGGAAATTTCCCAAAATACAAACGGGTTCATTATTGAACGCTTTGGCCAAATCCATTTTCAAGAAATCTTCACCGAAAATTTTTAAGGTCGGATAATTGTTTTGTAAATATTCAACCGATTCAGAATCGATTTCAACTACCGAAACATTCTTTTTTTCTTGCATCAAGAACTTGGTCAAAACACCCATTCCAGGACCGATCTCCAAAACTTGGTTATAATTTTCCCACGTCAAAGCATCGACAATTTGTTTGGCAATGTTTTCGTCCTTTAAAAAATGCTGACCTAAATGTTTTTTGGCTTTTACGTTCATTTTGCGAAGGTAATGAGGATTTGCGAAATACAATGTAAGTTGTGGGTCATTGGTTTTTTGTTTATGGTATCAAGTATCAAGGATCAAGATTGATTTATAGGATCAATTTATTTAGATTTCCAAATAATCACAGCATCCTACTACCACCTGTCATCCTGTCCCGATAGCTATCGGGAGTCGAAGGATCTGCCCCAACTTCTAACCTCCAACCTCCAACTTTAATAAATGTTTAACAACTCAGGATTTGAAAAGATTTAACCAAAGAAAGATTTTTTATACCTTAGCCCGAAAATACAACTGAATGTCTAAACAGAGCGATAAATTTAATCAGGGCAGACTTCGTTCGTCCAATATCACAGTAGTAATTAGTATTGCGTTGGTGCTCTTTTTACTAGGTCTTTTTGGTCTAATCGTCATCAATGCACAGTCTTATGCGGATTACATCAAAGAGCAATTGAAATTGGAAGCCTTTTTTTCTGATGAATACGATCCAAGAGAGCAAGACAAGGAATTGGTACGTCAACAAGAATTCATCGACTCGATCAAAACCTACGATTTCGTTAAAAGTGTTCAGTATATTTCCAAAGAAAAAGCTTCAGAAATTGCAAAAACAGAATTGGGAATTGACGATAACGAAATCTTTGAAGCCAATATCTTTCCAGCTTCAGCTCAAATCACTTTAAAACCCGATTATGTCAATCCAACTCAAGTAGATAGCATCAAAACCTTATTGGCTAAAAGTCCTATTATTAGCGAAGTGGTCAATGACGACGAGTTGATGACAACCGTTTATAACAACATCGATAAAATTCGATTTTGGTTAATGGTGTTTGCAGGAATTTTTCTAGTGATTGTCATGGTCTTGATCAATAATTCCATTCGTTTACGAATTTACGCCAAACGATTCTCCATCAAAACCATGCAGTTGGTGGGAGCGAGGAGAAGATTCATCATTCAACCCTTCTTATTGCAAAGTTCTGTATTAGGGTTTTTAGGTGCTGTTTTAGCAATCCTTGCTTTGGGTGGATTATGGTATTATTTCGCTGGAATTGTTTCCTTACCTTGGTGGAATGACGACTTTTACTGGCTTATGCTAATCCTTGTTGTCATTGGAGTTTTCATAGCCTTATTAAGTACTGCCATCGCGACTTGGAGGTATTTGCGATTAAGAACCGATCAACTTTATTAATCATTTAACTCAAAACGTTTATGAGTAAATTAACCAAATCAGCAGATTCAAACTTTACCTTTTTATTTGGTAAACGAAATTATATTTTCATGGCCATCGGTTTGGCCGTTATCTTATTCGGATTCTTATTGATGATGGGGCCAGATGCCAATACACGTCCCGATGGAACTTTTGATCCCAATTATTGGAATGATGGAATCTTTTCATGGAGAAGAATCCGTTTGGCACCTTTTATCATCATGGTCGGATTTGCTATTGAAATCTATGCCATCTTATTAAATCCCAACAAAAAGACAGCTGAATGAGCGAAATAATTAAAGCAATTATCGTCGGAATCGTTCAAGGATTAACCGAATTTTTACCTGTGTCTTCAAGTGGACACATTGTGATTGCACAAGAAATTCTTAACATTAAATTTGACGAAGAAGACAACCTTTTATTTGCCATCGTTTTGCATTGTGCAACTGCTTTGAGTACGATTGTAATTTTTAGAAAAGACATTGCGCAAATTTTCAAAGGATTGTTCCAATTTAAAAACAATGAAGAATTCCAATTCTCTTTAAAAATAGTTCTATCGATGATTCCTGCAGCCTTAGTAGGAGTTTTGTTGAAAGATACTTTGGAAGAATTATTTTCCAACCTACTCGTGGTCGGATGTATGCTTTTGGTAACTGCTTCTTTGTTGTATTTCGCCGATAAAGCCAAAAATACTGGAAAATCAGTAGGATATAAAGATTCCTTTATCATCGGAATTGCACAAGGATTTGCCGCTTTATTACCTGGATTATCGCGTTCAGGATCTACCATTTCAACCTCAATTTTGCTTGGAAATGATAAGTCCAAAGCCGCTCGTTTTTCATTTTTAATGGTTTTGCCTTTGATCTTAGGTGCAACGGCTAAAATGTTTTTGGATGCCAATGAAACTGGAGGACTTTCCATCGACGGAATGCCAATTGGTGCTTTAATTGGCGGATTTATCGCAGCGTTTTTGTCAGGATTATTGGCGTGCAAATGGATGATTGAATTGGTGAAAAAAGCAAAACTTACCTATTTTTCAGTGTATTGTGTCATTGTGGGATTATTGGTTATTTCCTACGCAATGTTTCTCAAATAAATGACAGCTGAAGAAATCCAAGAAGGAAAAGTATTATTGATTGACAAACCCTTGGATTGGACATCTTTTGATGTTGTCAACAAGGTTCGATGGAACATTAGAAAAGCCTATAATCTCAAGAAAATCAAAGTTGGTCACGCGGGAACTTTAGATCCAAAAGCTACTGGACTTTTAATTGTTTGTACAGGGAAATTTACCAAACGAATCGACGAGATTCAAGCCGAATCCAAAGTTTATACCGGAACCATCAAATTGGGTGTGACTACGCCTACGTACGATACGGAATCGGAGGAAGATCAAACTTTTCCTACGGAACATATTACGGAAGAATTGATTCACGAAGCAACCAAACAATTCCTTGGCGAAATCGATCAATATCCACCCGCACATTCGGCTATCAAAGTAGATGGGAAGCGTTTGTACGAATTAGCCCGAGCTGGAAAAGAAGTAGAATTGAAAGCCAGAAGAATTCATATTTACGATTTCAAAATCACCAAAATTGATCTGCCTTTTGTCGAATTTGAAGTGCATTGCGGAAAAGGAACTTACATTCGTTCCTTGGCAAACGATTTCGGAAAAGCTTTGAATTCAGGCGGATATTTAACTGAATTGAGAAGAACCAAAATCGGTGATTTCTCGGTTGAAAATGCGGAAAATGGGGTGTTGGAATTGAACTTCTTTCAAGAGAATTCATAATAAAACTTAATATACTAACTTCCGTAAGTTCGAGTGATTTCAACGAAGTATGAGTTGGAATTGTATCAAGAACTTTTTGGTAGGAACTTCTCGCTACATTTTTCTTCATTCCATTTCGAAAAACACTCGAAGTGACGTTGTGGTGGTATTTATTCATTCCGTCAGTTCGAGTGATTTCAACGAAGTATGAGTTGGAATTGTATCGAGAACTTTTTGTTAGGAACTTCTCGATACATTTTTCTTCATTCCATTTCGAAAAACACTCGAAGTGACGTTATGGTAGTATTATTTCATTTCGTCAGTTCGAGTGATTTCAACGAAGTATGAGTTGGAATCGTATCGAGAACTTTTTGGTAGGAACTTCTCGATACATTTTTCTTCATTCCATTTCGAAAAACACTCGAAGTGACGTTGTGGTGGTATTAATTCATTTCGTCAGTTCGAGTGATTTCAACGAAGTATGAGTTGGAATTGTATCGAGAACTTTTTGGTAGGAACTTCTCGATACATTTTTCTTCTTTCCATTTCGAAAAACACACGAAGTGACGTTATGGTGATATTAATTCATTTCGTCAGTTCGAGTCATTTCAACGAAGTATGAGTTGGAATTGTATCAAGAACTTTTTAGTAAAAACTTCTCGATACATTTTGCTTCATTCCATTTCGAAAAACACTCGAAGTGACGTTTTGGTGGTATTAATTCATTTCGTTAGTTTGAGTAATTCAAATAAGCATTTATAGATGGGTTATAAGCTTTAAAAATCATTAAATTTGAAAATGAAAATATCCTTTGTGTATATTTTGGAATGCTCTGATAAAACATTTTATGTCGGAATTACTTCAAATTTAGATAAACGGCTAGAATCTCACCAAATGGGAAAATATCAGAATTCGTATACATATAAAAGAAGGCCAATTAAACTTGTATTTTATGCAACCTTTACCGAAATAGAAAAGGCTTTTGAAGTTGAAAAACAAATAAAGAAATGGTCAAGAGCAAAAAAAATTGCACTAATTGAAGGAAGATTCGAAGACCTTCCTAATCTTGCCAAGAAAATGTTTAAAAATTAATCTTTTATAATACTTTCCGTCAGTTCGAGTGATTTCAACGAAGTATGAGTTGGAATTGTATCGAGAACTTTTTGGTAGGAACTTCACGAAATATTTTACTCATTCCATTTCGAAAAACACTCGAAGTGACGTTATGGTGATATTATTTCTTTTCGTCAGTTCGAGTGATTTCAACGAAGTATGAGTTGGAATTGTATCGAGAACTTTTTGGTAGGAACTTCTCGATACATTTTTCTTCATTCCATTTTGAAAAACACTCGAAGTGACGTTATGGTGATATTAATTCATTTCGTCAGTTCGAGTGATTTCAACGAAGTATGAGTTGGAATTGTATCGAGAACTTTTTGGTAGGCATTTCTCGATACATTTTTCTTCATTCCATTTCGAAAAACACTCGAAGTGACGTTGTGATGGTATTATTTCTTTTCGTCAGTTCGAGTGATTTCAACGAAGTATGAGTTGGAATTGTATCGAGAACTTTTTGGTAGGCATTTCTCGATACATTTTTCTTCATTCCAT
>NZ_JBEPMO010000002.1:0-303684 GCF_040545805.1 Moheibacter stercoris | reverse complement strand
AAACCAGCCAAAATTCCAGTTTTTTTTACCGTTTAGAAAAAATGATCAGTTTTTAAGCTAGAAAAATGAAATTTTAATATCCAAGAAGCAAAAAATAAATATTAAGCATAAAAAAGAGACTGTCTTTTGAGACAGCCTCTTTTTTTTATGATCTTTTTTCGTAACGTACGAAAGAATATTCGATAGAATGCTTTTCGTCAATCGGATGTTTTTCTCGAAATGTTTCTTCCCAAATATCTTTGTTAATTTCTGGAAAGGAAGTATCGCCATCGAAATCTTGGTGTACTTCTGTTACTTCCAAAACATTTGCTAATTCCATCGATTGTTGGTAGATATTTCCTCCGCCAATGATGAAGATTTCGGAATCAATTTCTGAAGCAATTTCAATTGCTTTTTCCAATGAATTTGCGGTAATAATTCCATCAGCTTTCCAATCAGCATTTCGAGTGATGACAATATTGGTACGATTGGGTAGTGGTCGACCAATGGATTCGTAAGTTTTACGACCCATGATGATAGGATGTCCAGAGGTCAACGCCTTGAATCGCTTTAAATCATTGGGCAAATGCCAAATCAATTGGTTGTCATTCCCGATGATGTTGTTCGCTGCTTTGGCTACGATGATGGTAATATTTGGCTTCAATGGATGAAAAATTTAGGTTCAAATATAGAAATAAAAAAGCGGAAAGATTTTCATCTATCCGCTCGATAAACTTTATTGAAAATTCTTATTTCATAGAATCTTTTGCTTTGTTCAAAGCTTCAATTTGTGCTTCCAAGGATTTAGAAGGAGCAGATTGATTGGCTTTCACTTTCAAAGAAATCGCTTGATCTAACAAGTTTTTCAACATAACGGTCAAGCTAGGATTGTCTTTGGCGTAGTATTGATGAACTTGTTTATAAGCTGTAATGACTTTTTGGGTCGATTCCATATCATCTGAACCCAAAACCCAACCAAAACCTTTTTGCAATTTGGCTCCCATTGCGGCATCTTCATATTGCGTAAATAAAAAGAATGCAACGTGCTCAGCCGATAGTGCTAATTTCGATTTGTCATTTTTGGAAATCCAAGTATCCATTAATTCTGCGATCAAAGCAGGATTCGTCGCCAGAACTTCATTGTCCAAACTTGCCAATTCATTGATTTTGGATGGATCTAATCGCAACACTCCAGCTGCTCCAGCCGATTGAACCGAATAAGATTTACTCTTCAAGGCATTGGAGAACATCGTTAAATCGGTATCGCCCATTTCGTTTAATTTTCTCAAAGCAGCCGATTGAACTTTGGTTTTAGGATCTGAAGTTGCGACTCTTTTCAATTCAGCAGTTGCTTTGGATTTCACTTTGGCGTCTTTGCCGTCCAAAAGTCCAATTGCTCGTTCACGAATTCCTTCGTAAGGATCTTTTAAGGCTGAAATCAGTGTGTTCAAAGCCAAATCATTGGTGCTTTGTGAATTTGCCAATGTTTGAAGTGCCAATAATCTCGTGGTGAATTCGTCTTTTCCATATTTGTATTGAGCGGCAATTTCTTCCATGGATTTGTTGTCGTTGATGTCGCATAACAAATCTTGATCGGCATTTGGAATCACAACTTCTGGTTTTTTTGCAGCGTCAAATTCGAAAACATTTTCTTTCTTTTTAGCAGCCCAAACTGTATGGCGTGTTGTTTTTCCATCAACTACTACATCAAATGCAATTGGGAATTCAAAGAATTTATCTTGGGTTTGAACCATGTTTATTTTGACTTTTTTCGAATTGGCATCGTAGGTATAGGCAATGTTCAATTTCGGGTGACCATTGGAGAAATACCATTGGTCAAAAAACCAATTCAAATCGCGTCCCGATACTTCTTCTAACGCCAATCTAATTTGTACCGCTTCGGCAGTTCCGTATTCGTAATCATGCAAATATTTACTTAAACCCGAAAAGAAAGCATCATCACCTAAATATCCGCGTAGCATATTCAAAACGCCCTTTCCACCTTTGTTATAGGAAACGCCATCAAACATATCTTCTCGCGCTTGGTAATGCGTACGAACTAAATTTTTATTGAAATTGGACGGATCCATTTTGTATCCTTGTAAATCGTCGTAACGATCTTCTTCTGCTTTGTCTTTTCCGAATTTATGTTCGAACCATAAGTATTCTGAATAGTTTGCCAAGGATTCATTTACCGTCAAATTCCCCCAACTTTCTGTGGTAACCAAATCCCCGAACCAATGGTGAAATAATTCGTGCGCAATGATTCCTTCGGCGGTATTTTCATCGATCAATTGTCCAGGTTTTTGCTGAACTTTATCGTAGAAAATTACAGCAGTTGTGTTTTCCATCGCGCCACTGACATAATCTCTGGCAGTGATTTGATGGTATTTGTTCCAAGGGAATTCATATTTCAATAAATCAGAAAAGAAACCAATCATTTCAGGTGTGTTTCCAAAAATATCTTTGGCGTATGGAGCGTATTCATGTTCGACATAATAATCAACATCAATATTTTTCCATTTGTCTTTTACAATTGCATAATCCCCGATTCCGACATAAAATAAATATGGAGCATGTTTTTGTTTGAAATTCCAATAATCGGTACGCGTTCCATCGGAATTTTTGGTTTGTTTTTCCAGTTTTCCATTGGACAAAGTCACAAATTTGTCAGGAACCGTCAAATACATTTCTTGCGAAGTCTTTTGATTGGGTTTGTCAATGGTTGGGAACCAACAAGAGCTCGATTCGGTTTCACCTTGCGTCCAAACTTGAATTGGTTTGTTGGGATCTTCTCCTCTCGCATTGATGAAATACATTCCTTTTGCATCGGTAATCGCAGCACTAGCATCTTGTTTCACTTCGTTTGGACGAGCGGTATATTTGATGTAAATGGTATATTCTTCTGTTCGTTTATAGGTTTTGTCCAAATCAATGAAAACTTGCCATTCGTCATTTTTGAAATTCAATTTCGACTTGGAATTCCCTTTCACTAAAGAGACTTCATGAATCAACATGGCTTTGGCGTCCAAAACCAATTTGTTGGTTTCATAAAAATGTGGTTTCAAGGTTATCCAAGCCTCACCATACACTTGTTCTTTTTCAAAATCGAATTTCAAATCTAGTTTGGTATGAACGAGTGAATTGATTTTTTCTGGTTCTGCACGGAAAATCGCCATTTTATCGGCTTGATTTTCACGGTAACTCGGCGGTAAACTTTCCTTTATCTGAGCGTAGGATTGCGAAACGATGAAAAATCCAAGCGCAATACTGAATAGTTGTTTTTTCATATGGTAACCTATATTATTTGTCAAAATTCGTCGAAAGATAAACAAAAAAGTTACAAGGATATTCTCAAAAAGATGTTAATTTTCTTTGAGTTAGAGAAGATTTCGAGGAATTTTATTGACGTGTCAATTATTCCTTAAACAACTGAATCGTATAGTCCAACAATTCAGATCCACCAATTTTTCCATGACCAGGAATGACCAATTGGATGTCTGGAAATCTGTTTTGAAGGTTTCGAATTGTTGTTGGCCAGGCTTCCACATTGGAATCACCTAAATAGCCTTTGGATGCATCTATTTCCTTAACCAAACAACCGCCAAACAATGTTTTTTCTTTAGGAAAATACACTACGGAATTGTCTTTTGTGTGACCTTCTCCTAAATAGGCCAAAATGAATTCTTCTTGTCCGATTGTTAATGTCATTTCTTTGTCGAAGCCATTCTGAGGAACATTTTCCGTTTCGTTTTGAAGAAGAGAAATTGTTTTGGACGAAGCGTAGGAAGGTATGTTTTTCTTATGAAATTCGTCCAAACCACCAATGCAATCTTCATGGAAATGTGTTGAAACTACTGCTTTTATGGTAGAATTAAAATCGTTTTCTAGGAATTGAATGAGTTTTTGAGTTGCCTCATCATTGGTTGGTGTATCCATGACGATGGCTTCCCCATTGCTGATGACAACCATTCCGTTGCATTCCACATTTCCAAAACTTTCGGTCTGTAGATAGGAAATATGCTGAAAAACTTGTTCTGATAATTGGATGATTTTCAATTCGTCAGTATCCAATACTACTTTTTGAGAAAATATTGGAGTTTGTTCTGTTTTGGATTCTTTTGTGGGTGCATCTTTCGGACTATTGCATGAAAGGAAACATGTCAAAAGGATGGTGAATAAGTAGGTTAGGTTTTTCATAAAATGTTTTTCTTTTACACAGCTACTTCTCCCTTGATATGCGGATGAGATTCATATCCTTCTAAACTAAAATCTTCAAACGTAAAGTCGAAAATATCTTTGATTGCTGGATTGAGTTTCATCGTAGGCAATTTTTTCGGTTCGCGCGTCAATTGCAAATTGATTTGATCAAAATGATTGGAATAAATATGTGCGTCACCAAATGTATGGATGAAATCTCCTTCTTGTAATTCGCAAACTTGTGCCATCATTTTCAACAACAATGCATAGGATGCAATATTAAAAGGAACGCCCAAGAAGATGTCGGCACTACGTTGGTACAATTGCAAAGACAATTTGCCGTCGGCAACATAAAATTGGAAAAAAGCATGACAAGGAGCCAATGCCATTTGATCCAATTCGCCTACGTTCCAAGCGGAAACAATAATTCGTCTTGAATCTGGATTGTTTTTGATTTGGTCGATTGCCATTTTGATTTGGTCAATGGTTTCACCGTTGGGTTTTCCCCAAGAACGCCATTGATGACCATATACTGGTCCTAATTCTCCATTTTCATCGGCCCATTCGTTCCAAATTCTCACACCATTGTCTTGTAAATATTTGACATTGGTGTCACCTTTCAAAAACCATAACAATTCATGGATGATGGATTTCAAATGCAATTTTTTGGTGGTGACCATCGGGAAACCTTCTGACATATCAAAGCGCATTTGATATCCGAAAACACTTTTTGTTCCCGTTCCCGTGCGGTCTTCTTTGAATTGCCCATTGTCCATTACATGCTTTGCTAAATCCAAGTATTGTTTCATGATTATTTCGTTTTTGGAATCTTCAAATTTCGGATTAATTATAAGATTAACCAAATGGAAGATATTCACAAAATTAAATTTCTAACCTCCAAGGTTTATATTCACTCCTCCTAATTAACCTTGGAGGTTTTATAGAATTGAATTTAGAGATAATGTGCCTGCAAAAAATTGTTGAAAGTTAGAGATTCAAAAAATAAATTCCGACATTTGGATAGTGATTTCAAAAATTGAAATATTATGAAATTCCTGTTATTTTTATTGACAATATCTTTAATTGGTTGTACTTCATTTATTGCCAATAAAAATAATATTCCGTCTTTTGATAATCCTAATGCTAAAATAATAACTATAGAAAAAGGCTCTGCGAAAAATGGAATTAGAATAGAAACCGGGGGGGGAAGATTGTACGATGTTAAGGTTTATGGTTATGACTCCTCAAAAAAAGAATGGATAGAAATTTCTCAATATAGAAGCGATGGTATGGTGATTGGATTTTATGATGACAACCTTGTCAACTTCTCTTATTTTGCATTTGAATGTCAATACCGAAAAGATATAGAATTTCATCTTCTTCGTTCTGTTTCCGAATATGAAATGCGTGTATTTGCTGTTAGTAATAAAATTATGATTTAGAATCAAGACTTGAATCTTTTGTTTAAGTGAGGGTTCATTATATTACCGTAAATTGCATTTCGTACAGACGTGTAATGTAGAGACGTGCAATTGCACGTCTCTATTTGCAGAAATTTAACCAAATGAACCACGATTCAGAGAAATTCCAAGGGAAATACAGAATCCCCGAAGCACGGTGGAAAGGATTTGATTACGGGTCAAATGCAATGTATTTTGTAACCATTTGCACAAAAAACAGAGAAAATTATTTTGGCGAAATTCCCATCGTACAAACGGATATTTATCCGTCTGTACGGATGACCGAAATCGGAAAAATTGCAAATGATTTTTGGATGGAAATCCCTAAACATTATCCTTTTGTTTTGTTGGACGAATTTGTGCTGATGCCCAATCATTTACACGGAATCTTGATTTTCCGTAAAGAAAATTACAATGAATGGAATCTAAATAAATTCGGTGTACAGTCGCAAAATCTTGCGGCTGTCATTAGGGCATATAAATCATCGGTAAAAAGATATGCCAACCAAAAAAATATTGAATTTTATTGGCAAAGCAGATACTATGATAGAATTGTTAGAGATTATGAGGAATTAAGAAGAATTCAAATTTATATTCAAAATAATCCAAATAATTGGAAAAATGATGAATACAACCAAATGTAGATAGAGACGCACAATTTGTAGAGACGCACAATTGTGCGTCTCTACATAATACCAAATTCATATCTTTGCGGCATGATGAAAGAAAAAGAATCGGGAATTTTTGGTTTACGTCCTATCATTGAAGCATTGGAGGCAGGGAAAACCATTGATAAATTATTTGTCCAAAAGGGTTTGCAAGGGGAAATCTTTTCGGAATTGCGTAAGTACATTACGGAATACGAAATTCCTACTCAGTATGTTCCTTTGGAGAAATTAAACCGATTGACACGTAAAAACCATCAAGGTGTTTTCGCTTTTATTTCTCCGATTGAATTTCATAAAATTGAGAACCTATTGCCTCAAATTTGGGAACAAGGGAAAAACCCTTTCTTACTGATTTTGGATCGTGTGAGTGATGTAAGAAATTTCGGTGCAATTGCTCGAACTGCAGAGTGTGTTGGGGTAGACGCTATCATCATCCCAGAAAAAGGATCAGCTTCTGTCAATGCAGATGCGATCAAAACTTCAACAGGAGCTTTGTACAATATTCCTGTTTGTAAAGAAAACAGTTTGCGTAAAGTCTTTCAATATTTACAACAATCAGGAATCCAAATTGTCAGTGCGACAGAAAAAGCAAAGGATTATATTTACGATGCCGATTATGTTCCACCTACTGCCATTGTCATGGGAAGTGAAGAAGATGGTATTTCCAATGATTTGTTGAAAATCTCAGATCATATTGTCAAATTGCCAATGGTCGGGAAAACCTCATCACTCAATGTTTCGGTTGCTTGTGGAGCTTTTCTTTTTGAAGCCGTTCGCCAAAGAGGTGAATATTAACGTTTTCAATTCGAAATTTTTTCTAACTTTGTTCAGTTGAAAAATTTATTCCACATATTTGTTTTCCTATTGTCGTTCGGGATGTTACTATCTCCGGCAATGGCGTATGTGACTAATTTTTCTGAAGAAGTGGAAGTTTCATCTTGTTGCGCGTCCAAAGATTCAACTACTGAAAAGGGACATTCAGAAGAATCGGGTGATTGTCAGCATGAAGGAAACAAGGATTGTTGTGGTACAAATTGTCCCAATAGCGATTGTTGTTTGCATCTAAATGCTTACCAACCTTTGAGCTTTCAATCAGTTGAAATTTCAGCTGATGAAATCCAATTTACCTTTGCAAATCAAGAAAAAAATGATTTCTACAAATCGTTTTATTATCAAGAATTAATTTATTCAGTTTGGCAACCGCCTAAACTCATTTCGTAGATTTTAAGACTAAGCAATTCCTTATTTGGACATTGCTCAAATTTTATTAAAATTAAATCTAACGAAATGTTTACAAAATACTTATCCGTTTTCTTGTTGTTAATTGGAACCTTCCTATTTGCGCAAGAAATCACCAAAACAATTGATGTAAAAGGGAATTGCGGAATGTGCAAAACCCGAATTGAAAACGCCGTAAAAGAATTGCCTGCGGCATCGGGAACATGGGATGTTTCCACAAAAAAACTAAGCCTTCAGTATTCTGAAGATCAAACAAGTCTTGAGGCCATCATGCAGAATGTGGCCAAAGTTGGACACGACAATGAATTGTTTCGTGCGGAAGATTCCGTTTATGAAGCTTTGCACGGATGTTGTTTATATGAAAGAGATGATGCGACAACTAGTTCAGTTACATCTCAAAATTCACAAGATATGTCGGGATTGGAATCAAAAACCATCAAAGTTCGTGGGAATTGTGGCATGTGCAAAACTCGAATTGAAAATGCAGTGAAGTCTTTTCCTTCAGCTTCTGGAACTTGGGATATTTATTCCAAAGTTTTGGAAGTGAAATTTGATCCCAAACAAACCAATTTCAATTCGATTATGAAAAAAGTGGCAGAAGTTGGGCATGACAATGAATTATTTTTAGCAGATGATTCGGTCTATAAAACTTTACCAGGTTGTTGTTTATATGACCGAGAAATTTCTTGGGATGAGGTTCAAAACAGCAAAGGTACTCATGCTCATGATGAAGCTGCGCATGATCATAGCGATCCGAATCATTCTCACGACGACCATGACCATAGCGATCCCAACCATACCCATGATGCGCCAACCCAAACAACTATGAACGATGAGTCGGGTGAAGAGGGTTTAGAAGATTTGCCAACCGATGATGCTTCGATTCAATTAGGAACAGCGAATATTTCAGGAAACAAAGCGGCTTCTTTATTTGATAAGAAAGCAGCGGGTTTAACTGAAAACATCAGTGACAAAGAATTGTTGAAGGCAGCTTGTTGTAATTTGTCGGAAAGTTTTGAAACCAATGCAACGGTTGACGTTTCCTATTCCAATGCGGTTTCAGGAACCAAACAATTGAAAATGTTGGGTTTGGATCAGAAGTATGTTTTGATGACCAAAGAATTATTGCCTGAAATTCGTGGAATTGCCAATGCATACGGCTTAAATTTCATTCCCGGAAGATGGATTCAAAGCATTCAATTGGTCAAAGGTGCAGGAACGGTTACCAATGGTTACGAATCTATGGTGGGACACATCAATACTGAATTGTACAAATCGCATGACAAAGCCAAAACTTCTTTGAATTTCTTCGCGGATATCAACACAAGATTCGAAGGAAACTTTGTGCATAATGATAACATCAACGAGAAATGGACACAATCCATTTTATTGCATGGAAACGCAACGACCAATCGCCAAGATCACAATGATGATGGATTTATGGATACACCGATTGGGAAAAATGTCAATCTGAGTTATTTGTTGAATTATGAAGATTTGGAAAAATCGGGAATTGCGACGCATTTTGGTGTGAATTATTTGACCGATCATCGTTTGGCAGGACAGATGGATTTTCAAGAAGATGTAGACAAAGGAACGACCAACAATTATGGAATTGGAGTCGACATCCAACGTTTTCAGTTTTGGAACAAAACCGGATATGTTTTCGAAGGAAAACCTTATCAGAGCATCGGTTGGATGAATCAATTCAATTACCATGAACAAGAAAGTTATTTTGGATTGAGAACTTATGATGCGGAACAGAGAACATTTTATTCCAACTTAATCTTTGAAAGTATTATTTCCAATACCGCTCATAAATTCAAAACTGGTTTGAGTTTCTTGTATGATCACTATGATGAATTGTACAATAAAAATTCGTTCAAACGTACCGAGACTGTTCCAGGCGGATTTTTTGAATATACCTATGGAGATGATAAATGGACAATTGTAGCCGGAGCAAGAGTGGATTTACACAATTTAGCAGGTACACAATTCACGCCAAGATTAAATGTGAAATACGATGTAACACCGAAAACAATCTTACGTGCATCTGCGGGAAGAGGTTTTAGAACAGCCAACATTTTTGCAGACAGTCAAAATTATTTTGCTTCCAATAGAGAAATTGAAATTTTGCCCAATGCTGATGGAGAAATCTATGGATTGGAACCAGAAATTGCGTGGAATTATGGAATTAGTTTGCAACAAGAATTTCGAATTTTTGGTCGAAAAAGTACCGTTGTAGCAGATTTGTTTCGAACCGATTTTCAAAAACAAGTGGTAATGGATTTGGATAATTCGGCACAGAAAATTTTATTCTATAATTTGGATGGAGATTCCTATGCCAATAGTTTGCAAGTTCAATGGGATTTTCAACCGATTCGTCGTTTAGATGCCAAAATCGCTTACAAATTTTACGATACCAAAACAGATTATATCAACGGCTCAGACGAATTGCCATTCACACCGCAACATAGAGGATTCCTAAATTTGGCCTATGCAACCATGCGTAAAGCCAATGGAAGTCAATGGAGTTTCGATACAACTTTGCAATGGGTGGGCGAACAGAGATTGCCCAATACAGCTGGAAATCCGCACGAATTTCATATTCCAGAATATGGAGAGTCTTACTTTCAGTTAAATGCGCAGATTGCCAAAAATTTCAACAAAGTGATTCGTGTATATGTCGGAGGTGAAAATTTATTGGGTTATACCCAGCATAATCCTATAATTGACGCACAAAATCCATTTGGAAATTATTTTGATGGCGGAATGGTCTATGCGCCCGTTATGCCAGCGAATTTCTACATTGGACTAGATATCGATTTTTAATTGAAATAGATGAGTAATCATCCGAAGCCTCAAAGAGAAATCTTTTGAGGCTTTTTTTATTGAAATTGAGTAAATTTGATTTTTGAACATAAAATTAATCCCCATGAAATACACAACCATCATCGGAGTTTTATTAATCGCTATGGGAATTGTAGCGGCATTTGTTGGAAAAGTAGAATTTGGAAATTTGATAACCGAATCTTCTTTTGCTTTGGGTATTTTATTTGGAGGAGGAATTGGTCTTCTTCTAGGCGGATTTTTGGGTTGGTTGTATAAAAAACCCTACGAAAACAAAAATTCATCCAAACAAACTCCAACCGATTCGAAACAAAATCCTTAAGAAGAAATTTTTTGTTTTTGTTGATGGTAGTAAAAAGCTGGAATTAATATCAATAACAAATAAGGTTGAATTAAAAATCGGCGTATATAAAATCCGAAATTTTCTCCTAATTGAAATTGGTTTTCAATGCAAATGATATAAATCGGAAGTAGGATGATGAAAAATCCGATTAAAATATAACAGACATATTTTACATATTGTTTGTTCCAGAATAAAAACCAAATGATCAAAATCGATAAAATGGAATTAAGTACAAAGCGAGACGTTACATTTAAAATTACTCTAGCTAAATCATAATCAGGAAATTCTTTGTTGTAGAAATCACCTTTGAAAAAAGCCAAAAAGGGATCATAAAATAATTGGGTTTCAAATGCTCGAACCAAGATCAAACAGAAAACCAAACCAGCGGCAATTGCATATCTAATCCACTTGTTCATCTTCTTTCTTCATTGGTTTCAACGCGAAATATTTGACCCAAACTATCCATAAAATCACAATGGTTCCGTATAAAATCGCTGGAAATGCATAATCATGCGCAATGTCGCCATATTTGGGATAATAGCGTAAAATATAAGTAATCCATGCAATTCGAATGATGTTCATAATCTGAATGACCAACAATCCACCTACTATATAGGCAATGGTTTGTTTCCAAGTTGTAGAGAATGCCACAATAAAGGCTACAAAAATCATCATGATCGAAACCGCATTGCAACCTTCATTGACATAAGATCTGTATTGACCATCGATGTACAACCATGTCCAGGGGCGGGTTTTATCGTCCACCGCATAGGTTTGGCAACCCGCAAAATTTAAGGTGTCTGCACTCAAATTGGCAATAATTCGACTATATGGGTCTGGTTTGCCTATTTCGTGATAACCAGACAAATATAAATTGTACAATACCAAAAGAACGCCCCATACGACGACGAATTTCAGAATAAAAATCAATATGGGTTTAAAGTCCTTCATATGTTTGAGTTGTGCAAAAATACAATCTTTAATTCATTAGAATTTGTTTAGCTTGTAACTATTCCTCCAATTTTTCTACAAATACCTTGTAAATAGTCGTTTAAAATATTGAAAAATAATTTATTATGTTGAGAATTCTGCTACCTATTGTCTTGTTTTTTACCTCTTTAATTTTGTCAGCCCAACAGTCAATAATGGGGCAAGTGGTTGATTCGTCCAATCAACCTTTGGAGGCGGTTTATGTGTATTGGGATTCCAATTACGCAGGCGCTGTTACCAATTCCGATGGAAAATTTCAATTAGAAATTCCAGCAGAGGCAGATTCGTTGACATTTGATCAATATGAATTTGAATTAAAAAAGGTTTCGGTAAAGGACTTTCATGCAAACCCTATCGTTCAATTAAAGGATTATATAATTGAATTAAATGAAGCCTTAGTCTTAAGTAAAAAGTCAGATGAAATTTTGAAAGATGTACTGAAAGCTTCAAAAATGAAACTGAATAAATCCTTGTTAGTACATACATTCTATCGAGAATTTATATCCGTAAACAATGAATTTACCACGTATTCCGATGGATTATTGGATTACTTCATCAAACGAAATTCAGGGAAATCAGATCTTTTTGTTAAACAAAGTCGTCATTTTCAATTGAAAACAAAAGAGGAATCAGAAGAGTTGATAAGTTTGTCCATCTCAAGTCCGTTCGACATTAGAGATGCTTTGGGTAATGCTTTTGACTTTGAGTCTATTGAGAAATTGTTGAAGGAGAAAAATCATTATTCTTTTCAGATTAGTGAATTTAGTGACAGTGAAGGAAAAACAATTCGAAAAATAACAATTTCACCCAAAGAAGGCGTTAAAGAACTTTTGATGGAAGGAGTGATTTTGTATGATGAGGAAACGAATTTAATTTTAGACTATAATTTAAAAGTTTCACCCGAAACAATTCCCTATTCAAAATTGCATAATTTCGTTATAGCAAAAATTAAAATCAATGACTTAAATGTTCATTATAATTTTCGTTTAGACGAGGGGAAATATCGTTTGGTTTTTAGACGAGTTCATCAAGATTTTTATATAAAATCGGGCAAAAAGATTGATGATAGTTTTCAATTTACAAGTGACTTTGTGGTGTTGGATTACAAAGAAAATGAGCAACCACCTGTGGAGTTCAAAAAATATCGAAATCGAAATCTTTTTGAAGCTGGGACTAATTATACAGAAGAATATTGGAAAAGCATAAATGCCATAACTCCTACGCAAAAAGAACAAGATCTGATTGATACTTTGCAAAAGAACTAATTCGAATTGCCTATCTTTGTGCTTCATTTTTGAATTATGGAACCACTTCACAAAAGAATTGATTTAATTGTTTCTTCACCTTCTGAAACCAACGATAAATTGCAGAAAATTTGTCAACTTTTGCATGATGAAATTCCGCATTATAATTGGGTCGGATTTTATTTTCGAAATGGTGAGAAAGAAGAATTGATTTTAGGACCTTATGTTGGAGCAGAAACCGATCATACCATCATTCCTTTTGGAAAAGGGATTTGTGGACAAGTGGCAGTTTCCAACGAAACCTTTGTAGTACCCGATGTAAATTTGCAAGACAATTATTTGTCCTGTAGCATCGATACAAAATCAGAAATCGTTGTTCCGATTTTCAAAAATGGTCAAAACATTGGGCAAATCGACATCGACAGTCATGTCATCGATCCTTTTACAGCAGAAGATGAGCAATTGCTGAATTATGTTTGTTCCAAAGTAAGTGAGTTAGTCTAATGGAAGAAATTTTAAACCAATTTCCCGATTTATCTGAAACACAAATCCAACAATTTCAACAATTGGAAAGTTTGTATTTCGAATGGAATGAAAAAATCAATGTGATTTCTCGAAAAGACATCGAAGAATTGTATGTAAAACATGTTTTGCATTCTTTGGCAATTGCCAAAGTGATGAAATTCAAATCGGGTTCAGATGTATTAGACGTTGGAACAGGAGGAGGATTTCCTGGAATTCCCTTGGCAATTTTGTTTCCAGAGGTTAATTTTCATTTGGTCGATTCAATTCAAAAGAAAATTTTGGTGGTAACAGAAGTTGCCAATGCATTGGGTTTGGAAAATGTGAAAGCTGAAGCCAATCGAGTGGAAAAGTTAAAAATGAAATACGATTTTATTGTGAGTCGTGCCGTTACCCAAATGCCAAAATTTGTGGGTTGGGTTCGAAATAAAATCAAACAAGAGCATAAAAATCCTTTACCAAATGGGATTTTGTATCTAAAGGGAGGTGATTTAACAGAAGAATTACAAGATTTTCGTGATATTGTAATTTATCCGATTCCAGATTTCTTTTCCGATCCATTTTTTGAAACCAAAAAAGTGGTTTATTTGCCTTTGTAAGAACGTTGATTAATTTGTTGAAAACTATTGATTAGACAAGGTTTTCATAGCCTAAAATTGCCTAAAATTTTGTATCTTTGTTAGGTTAATTCAGTAAGAAAAGATTTATGAGTAAGAACACTTATACGGCTGATAGTATTCAGGCGCTAGAAGGTATTGAACACGTAAGGATGCGTCCTTCCATGTATATTGGAGATGTGGGGACGCGAGGTCTTCATCACCTAGTTTATGAGGTGGTAGACAACTCAATTGATGAAGCATTAGCAGGTCATTGTGATACGATACAAGTTACTATACATGAAGGAAATTCCATTACAGTTCGTGATAACGGTCGTGGGATTCCTGTAGATATACACAAAAAAGAAGGAAAATCGGCATTGGAGGTCGTTATGACCAAAATTGGAGCGGGTGGTAAGTTCGATAAAGACAGTTACAAGGTTTCTGGAGGTTTACACGGTGTTGGGGTTTCTTGTGTAAATGCCCTTTCAACCCATTTGAAAGCTGAGGTTCACCGTAACGGAAAAGTATATGTTCAGGAATACTCCAAAGGTCATAGCTTATATCCGGTTAAGGAAGTTGGTGATATTGATGATAGAGGAACCATTGTTACTTTTCAACCCGATGATTCGATTTTCAACGAAATCGTGTATAACTACAATACATTGGCTTCTCGTTTGCGCGAATTATCGTATTTGAATAGAGGAATTACGATTACCATTACAGACGAACGTGAAATTGACGAAAACGGAAATGCTCTTTCTGAAACTTTCAAATCTGAAGGTGGATTAAAGGAATTTGTCGAATTCATCGATGGAAACCGTGAAGCTTTGATGCAAGAAGTGATTTACATGGAAGGGGAACGTGATGATATTCCTGTTGAGGTAGCGATGCGTTACAACACCTCATACAATGAAAATTTACACTCGTACGTGAACAACATCAATACGCATGAAGGTGGAACGCATCTAGCGGGATTCCGTCGTGCATTGACGCGTACGTTGAAAAAATATGCCGATGAAAATTTCAATTTGGCAAAAGAAAAAGTGGAAATCGTTGGAGATGACTTCCGCGAAGGTTTAACCGCCATTATTTCCGTTAAAGTGATGGAACCTCAATTCGAGGGGCAAACCAAAACGAAGTTAGGAAACTCAGAAGTGAGTGGTGCAGTTGACAAAATCGTTGGGGAAATGTTGTCCAATTACTTGGAAGAACATCCAAACGAAGCAAAAGTTATCGTTGAAAAAGTCATTTTAGCCGCTAAAGCAAGACAAGCTGCGAAGAAAGCTCGTGAAATGGTTCAACGTAAAAACCCAATGGGTGGAAGCGGTTTACCAGGGAAATTGGCAGACTGTTCGTCAAAAGATGCTTCTGAAAGTGAATTGTATCTTGTCGAGGGTGACTCGGCGGGTGGAACGGCGAAACAAGGTCGTGACCGTCACTTCCAAGCGATTTTGCCTTTGCGTGGTAAAATTTTGAACGTTGAAAAAGCCATGGCGCACCGAGTATTAGAAAACGAAGAAATTCGAAATATCTATACTGCTTTGGGTGTAACCATCGGAACAGAAGAAGATAGCAAGGCTTTGAACATTGGAAAATTGCGTTACCATAAAATTGTCATCATGACTGATGCCGATGTGGATGGTAGCCACATTTCGACTTTGATTTTGACTTTCTTCTTCCGATATATGAAAGAATTGATTGAACACGGATACATTTATATTGCAGCTCCACCTTTGTATTTATTGAAAAAAGGTTCAAGACAACAATATGCTTGGGGTGAAGCAGATCGTGAACGAATTCTAAACGAATGGTCTGACGGAACCGGTAAAGGTGTAACCATCCAACGATACAAAGGTCTTGGGGAAATGAACGCGGAACAATTATGGGAAACAACCATGAATCCTGAAAATAGAACGCTTCGCCAAATCACCATTGAAAATGCTGCAGAAGCAGACAGAATTTTCTCGATGTTGATGGGTGATGATGTACCACCGCGTCGTGAATTCATCGAGAAAAATGCAGTATACGCAAATATTGATGTTTAAATAATAGATTACCTTATTGAAAAAATGCCCTTGAATTCTCAATGGGCATTTTTTATTTCTTCTTATTTAAAATTCATTGGAATTTAAAACTTCATATAATTTAGGTAGTGGAAGCCCCATTACATTGTAGTAGCATCCATGAATTCGTGTGATTTTAGCAAAACCTAACCAATCCTGAATTCCATAAGAACCTGCTTTGTCAAAAGGCTTGAAATTTTCAATATAATAGCGCGTTTCATCTTCATCAATTGGCGCAAATGTTACTTCTGTCGTATCTGAAAATGTGATCCTATTTCGGACAGATTTAATCGTAACAGAAGTAAAAACTTCGTGGGTAGAATCAGACAATTTCTGAATCATGTCAAATGCATCATCAGCATCTTTGGGTTTTCCTAATATTTCATTGTTCAACCAAACCAAAGTATCTGCTGTAATCAAAATTTCATTTGTATCCAATTCGCGAAATGCATTGGATTTAGTTTTCGAAATAAATTCGGTAATTTCTTCTCTTACCAAATGATCCGGATAAGATTCATCTGCATCAATCGAAACGATTTCAAAATCAATTCCTAATCCTTTTAGCAATTCTTGTCGACGTGGTGATTTAGATGCCAAGAAAAATTGACAATCTTGGTAGATTTCATTTAGCATTTCTAACTGTTTTTTGGTAAATGATATCAAATAAAAAATTTCCCTATTTGATACCTGTGACTTAGTACTTTCTTAAATTGCTTGTGTATGATCAGCCTCGTCAAACCATTTTCCTTGAACTTTCATTGTTTGTTCGATGATATCTCTCACACAACCTTTTCCTCCTTCAATCGGCGAAATATATTCCGAAATAGCACGAACATCTGGAACCGCATCATTGGGACAACAAGACAATCCAACTTCACGCATAACTTGAATGTCAGGAACATCGTCGCCCATGTAAATGATTTCTTCTGGTTTTAAATTGTAGCTATACAACAAATCGGTATAGGCATCCATTTTGTCACGAACACCCGAATAAATATCGGTCAAACCTAAATATTTTAGGCGTTCTTCCACCATTTTATCTCTTCCGCCAGTAATCACTGCAATACGAAATCCTTTTTTAATCGCCAATTGCATAGCGTACCCATCTTTGGTGTGCATTGTTCGGACCATTTCGCCTGTTGGCATCAAAATCAACGTTCCATCGGTCAAAACACCATCAACATCCAATATGAAAGTCGTAATATGTGGAAGTTTTTGTTTGTAACTAATCATTTTGGTAGGTTCTTTTAATCGAATCTGACAATAATTGATACAATTGTTGTTGACGAGAATCGGTCAACAAGTCCATATGTTTTTCCAAGATAATAGAATCTCCTCTTTTGGCTGGTCCTGTTTGGGCTTCCAAAGGTTCCATATCTTGAATTTTATTGGCTGTTTCCAAAATAAGTGGGCGCAAAACATCAAAAGGCATTTCGGCTTCTTCACAAATGGATTGTGCAACATAATAAAGATGATTCACAAAATTGCTAGCCCAAACGCCCGACATATGAACTTTACGACGTTTTTCACTATCTACTCTATGAACTTCATTCGAGATTTTATCAGCCAATTTATACAAAGCGTCTTCATCTTCTTTGTTTTCTGCTTCTACGAAAAATGGAATTTCTTCATAGCGCAAAGCTTTTCGTTTGGTGAAAGTTTGAAACGGATAAAAAACTCCTTTTCGGTAATCACCTTTCAAAATCTTTGTGCTCAAAGAGCCAGAAGTATGAACAACCAAGGTGTCGTCATACGGAATATAATGAGATAATTCCTCAACCGCAGAATCAGAAGCAGCAATGATATAAAGGTCTGCTTTTTCCAATTCCGAAATTTTATCGGTGTACTTAATGTTATTGGCTTCGCCTAATTCTTGAGCCTTGGAAAGCGTTCGGTTGAATACTTGACGAACATTAATTGTATTTTGCAAAAGTGCTCTGGTTAAGTGAAATGCGACATTTCCAGCACCTATAATAACGACTGATTTCATACGTGGACAAATATAAAGGAATTAGACGAATTACTTATTTAGAATAAAACTGAATAGAAAAGATTTGAATTTTTTTTTCTAAAAACTGTAACGAATGAATTCATCTCATCGTCTTATAGACAAAATGCGGTGAAATTTGCTCACCGATTATGTATAACCAAGTAGTATCTATAACAAAATAAAATTCATTCATATGAAAACAAAAGTTCTTATTTCAGCGTTCGTTTTGATGGTTTCAGCATTGTTTGTGTTGAACCACATGAAAACAAATTTATCAGGAAAAGTTCAGGATTTCGAAGGTATGGGAATTATGCTCAGCTCTTTGGAAATCTATTCCAACGATCAAGAAGAAAAATTAATCAAATCAACCATGACAAACATTGATGGTTCTTTTGAAATCAAAGATTTGAAACCAGGTGAATACAAATTGGTCGTTAACACACCAGGTTTTGAAAAGAAAGTTCAAACAGTAAAATTAGATAGATTATTTAAACAAGACTTAGGTGTGATCAAAATTGACGGAAACGTTGTGACATTACCACCAGTCGTCATTTTTGGATAATTGAAAAAAAACTTGAGAAAACTAGAAAAGATAAGAGGTATGAGATGTAGAAATTTAATGACAGTGTTGATGTTCATGATGGCTGTCGTATCATTTGCCCAAACAAAAATGGGACAAGTCACAGGGAGCATTCAGGACAATGCCAATCACGGATTGCCATTTGTTACCATAGAAATTTACACAAAAGGAGAAGTGCAAGACCTGATTTCAGGTGGAATGACCGATGAAAATGGGAAGTTTATCGTAGACGAGGTTCCATTTGGCGAGTATGAATTTGTCATTACTGCCATTGGTTTTGCCGATAAAGTAATGGATTTAAAAGTTAGCGGATCCAAAACAGATTTAGGTATCATCAAATTAGGCGACGAAATTGTACAATTAGAAGGGGCAGAAATTAGAGCCGAAACTTCACAATATCGTACAGAAATCGACAAACGTGTCATCGATGTGGGAAAAGATTTGGTAAGTGCAGGTGCAGATGCAGCTTCTGTATTGAACAACATTCCTTCTGTAAGTGTTGACCAAGAAACCGGTCAAATTTCCCTTCGTGGAAATGAAAACGTGAAAGTGATGGTCGATGGAAAACCATCCAATATTCCAGCAGCTCAATTGTTGAAACAACTTTCTTCCAATGCGATTGCAAAAGTTGAAATCATTACCAATCCATCGGCAAAGTATGAACCAGAAGGAAACTCAGGTATTTTGAACATCATTACCCATAAAAACAAACGCAAAGGATACAATGTTGGGTTGGATTTAGGTATGACCTATGGAGACCACTTACGTAATAACGGATCTATTAATGCAAATATCAATACAGGAAATTTTAACTTCTTTGGAAATTACAATGCCAACTTAGGCAAAAGAAGATTTCATGGAACAGTCGAAAATTTCGACACAGGATTGGATCAATATTTTGACGTTATGGACGAAAGCAATTCTCAATTGTACAAAGTCGGATTTGACTGGTTCATCGGTGAGAAATCTGCGTTGACAATTTATACAAGCCAATTCTTTAGTGATGAAACAGGTTTGGCAAGTTCAGATGTAGATGACCGAAACAACAATCTTTGGTATTCCAACATTTCAGACGTTGACAGTTATTACAAAAACCGTGATCTAAGTTTAAACTTCAAACAAGATTTTGGCAAAGAAGACCATAACATTGTTTTGGATGCGATTTATTCAAAATCAACGAGTGATGATTTCAGAGATTATGACAATGAATTTCCTAATTTCAATGATCCACAATTATATGCAGAAACACGTAAAGGTGGCAATGAAAATATCCGTGTAAATTTAGATTATACCAATCAAATTGTAGACGGTGGAAAAATTGAGGCAGGACTTCAATTCCGTCAAGAAAACAATGATAGCCGTATGATTTCTACGCAAACTATTGTAGGTTTAGATAGCATTGCTTTCACACCTAACATTGCCTATGATTTTCAACGTAACATCTATTCGGCTTATGTCAATTACGGACAGAAATTTGGAAAATTTGGAATGCAATTAGGTGTTCGTGCCGAACAAGTTGAAGAAAACTCAGATTTTGCAGTAGCTCCTAACACAGTAGGTGATTTCAACAATGATTACATGGAATTTTATCCATCAGCATTCTTTACCTATGACATTACAGAAAAGGGTCAATTGTCCTTAAATTACAGCAGAAGAGTAGACCGTCCAAGCGTTTATCAATTGACTCCCGTTCCAGAATGGAGCACAGCGACCATGCAAAGCATCGGTAATCCAAACTTAAAACCTCAATTCACCAACTCATTTGAACTTGGGTATTTGCAACGTTTCAAAGGAGGAAACTTAAATGCAACAGTTTTCTACCGCAAAGTAAACGATGTGATTTTCCGTTACATGGAAATGGACGAATACGATCCAAGAATCATGAACCAAATCTTCATCAACTACGACGATTCAGAAAGTTTTGGTATCGAATTAAGCGCCAATTATCGCCCTGTAAAATGGTGGAACATCAACGCAAGTTTTGACGTCTTCCAAAACCAATTCTACATGGGAGACGAAGAAGAAACTGGTACACCTTGGAATGCACGTGTCAACAACAACATTACCCTTACCAAAAATTTAAGTTTGCAAAATTTCTTCATGTACAGAGGTGCCTTCAAATTTATTCAAGGAGAAATGCAACCGATGTGGCGTTTGGATTTGGGAGCACGTTACACTTTCATGGACGGAAAAGCTAGTTTCACAGCACGTGTGAGCGATATTTTCAAAACCTTTCATGCAGAAGCGCATATTGATTATCCCAACCGTGGTATTGGTCAATTCAACTGGGAATCCAATACCTTATTTGTAGGTTTCACCTATAATTTCGGAGGAGATGTTCGCAAACGTAACCTGAAACAAGAAACCAACAATGCAGCCCCAAGCGGCGGAATTGGTTTTTAACAAGAGTTTTCATTTACATTTTATAACAAGATCAATCCCTTCAGAAGTTTTTTCTGAGGGGATTTTTCTTTGGGCGCCTTTGCGAGCTCTCGGCACTCGCTTCTTGTTATGTCTCGTCTAGAGACGAACCATAACAAGAGAGCTCAAACAATTGCCTCCATCTCGGGCGCATTTTAGATCTGGTAAATTAACCCTGTTAGGGTTTCAAACCCTAACAGGGTTTTTTAGCCCCGATGGCAGTGGAAATCCTTTTTGGTACACCAAAAAGATTGCAACGTACAGCGGGAATAGCTCCCAAAAACAAGAAAATTGCTGAAAATATTCATACAAATCTTCTATCAACTTAAAGCTGAATTGAGTATATTTACCACCTCAAAAAGTTTAAATAAAAAACACAAAATAGTATGAAAGTAACAGTTGTAGGTGCTGGAGCAGTGGGAGCAAGCTGCGCTGAATATATTGCGATGAAAAATTTCGCATCGGAAGTTGTTTTGGTTGACATCAAAGAAGGTTTTGCAGAAGGAAAAGCAATGGACTTGATGCAATGTGCTTCTTTAAACGGATTTGACACCAAAATTACCGGTACTACAGGAGATTATTCCAAAACGGCTGGTTCCAAAGTAGCTGTCATCACGTCTGGAATTCCAAGAAAACCAGGCATGACACGTGAGGAATTAATCGGAATCAACGCTGGAATTGTTAAAGAAGTTACTGAAAACTTGGTAAAACATTCTCCAGATGTGATCATCATCGTGGTTTCAAACCCAATGGATACGATGGCGTATTTGGTTCACAAAACATCTGGTTTACCAAAAGAAAGAATCATCGGAATGGGTGGAGCATTGGACTCTGCACGTTTCAAATACCGTTTGGCAGAAGCATTGGATTGTCCAATTTCTGACGTAGACGGAATGGTTGTAGCTGCTCACTCAGACACAGGAATGGTTCCTTTGATTTCAAAAGCGACAAGAAATGGAGTGCCTGTTTCAACGTTCTTAAGCCAAGAACAAATGGATTCAGTCGTAGAAGAAACCAAAGTGGGTGGAGCGACCTTGACAAAATTATTGGGAACTTCTGCATGGTATGCGCCAGGAGCAGCGGTTTCGGTTTTGGTTCAATCCATTTTATGTGACCAAAAGAAAATGATTCCTTGTTCCTTGATGTTAAATGGTGAATATGGAGAATCTGACATCTGTTTAGGCGTTCCAGCAATCATCGGAGCAAATGGAGTTGAAAAAATCGTTGAATTTGAATTGAACGAAGCTGAACAAGCGAAATTTGCAGAAGCAGCAAAAGCAGTACGTGAAGTAAATGGTGATTTAAAAGTGTAAATCCTATCAAAAATAAACTAAATTTGACGGTGGCTTTTTGCCACCGTTTTTTTATGGACTAAATTCCGCTAAGCTATGATGAAAAGACCAGATTACGTTACAAGAGATAGATTGCGCTATTTTATATCGGAAGCATTTCGTGAAGATGTAGGTGATGGAGATCATTCCACGTTGGGAAGTGTACCCGAATCTACACAAGATGAAGCGCAATTATTGGTCAAGGAAGATTGTGTATTGGCTGGAATAGATCTAGCGGTAGAAATCTTTCATTTTTTCGATCCAAAGTTAAGTGTGACTGTTCTGATGCAAGATGGCGAAGTTGCCAAAAAAGGCGATGTGGCATTGCGCGTATCGGGTTCGGCTCGATCCATTTTAACTTCTGAACGTTTGGTGCTTAATTGCATGCAACGCATGAGCGGTATTGCAACTTTGGCTAGAGAAATGGTAGAAGAAGTCAAAGGAACGGGTGTGCAAATTTTGGATACCCGCAAAACGACACCCAACTTCAGAATGTGTGAGAAATGGGCCGTTTACATAGGTGGAGCACATAATCATCGCTATGGTTTATACGATATGATTATGTTGAAAGACAACCATATTGATTATGCCGGCGGAATTACCAAGGCTGTGGAATCGGTTAAAACCTATTTAGATCATTATTACAAACATCTCAAAGTGGAGGTTGAAACCAGAACTTTAGAAGAGGTTGAAGAAGCTGTTGCAACCAATTTTGTAGATGTCATTATGTTGGACAATATGAGTTTGGATGAAATGAGAAATGCGGTTCGTTTTATTGATGGCCGTTGTCAAACTGAGGCCTCTGGCGGGATTACGCTAGAAACTGTTAAAGAAATTGCTCAAACGGGAGTTGACTTTATTTCCTCGGGAGCTATCATACATTCCGCACCCAATAAGGATTTGAGCCTAAAAGCGATCAAATAGCTGATATAATTCATATGAAAAGTTGATATCTTCGTTGATAAAATTAACAAAAGGATAACAATTATAAGTAGAAGTGTTCGGAAATTTGCTGCGTAATTATTAAACGCAAAATTATGGGGAACAACTCAAAATTTTTGAAAGCTTCTTTCTTATTAATGTTAGGAGGTGCTTCATTAACGTATGCTCAGGTAACTGAACCTGAAGTATCAGATTCAACAGATTTAGAGGAAAGTATCTTACTTACTGAAACTGTTATTGTTGGTAAAGGTATTATTGACTTAGAAGAAGACAGAAAAACTCCGGTTGCTGTGTCTACTATCACTCGTCAAGAAATCCAAGACAAAGCTGTTGGGAACGTTGAATTTCCTGAAAT
This sequence comes from Moheibacter stercoris, assembly GCF_040545805.1. Lineage (NCBI taxonomy): Bacteria > Pseudomonadati > Bacteroidota > Flavobacteriia > Flavobacteriales > Weeksellaceae > Moheibacter > Moheibacter stercoris. The sequence continues at coordinate 279,908 of NZ_JBEPMO010000002.1, read as the reverse complement.
CTTGAAAAACACTCCTTCCGTTTTCGTAGGTGGTCAACAAGGAGGTTTCGGAGATTCTAAAATGTTCTTAAGAGGTTTTGATCAATCCAACACCGCTTATTTATTAAACGGTCAACCTATCAACGGTATGGAAGATGGTAACATGTACTGGTCGAACTGGAGTTCAATGACAGACGTGGCAAACGCTATCCAAATCCAACGTGGTTTAGGTTCTTCTAAATTGGCTATCTCTTCAGTTGGTGGAACGGTAAACATCGTTACAAAAGCAACTGAAAGAAACCAAGGAGGTATGGCTCGTTTCATGATGGGTAACGACTCGTATTTCAAAGGAACTGTTTCTTACGATACAGGTTTGAAAGGAAAATGGGGATTCTCTATGTTGTTAGATTACTGGCAAGGACATAGAAAATTTGGTTATGGAACTGCAGGTCAAGGTCAAAGTTATTTCTTCTCAGTTGGTTACAAACCAAGCGAGCGTCACAACTTGAACTTGATGATTTTTGGTGCTCCACAATGGCATGACCAAAATTACTCTACCAAGAGTGAGTCTCAATGGGCTAGAGGAAATTACGATAAAAAATACAACAATACCTATGGTTTCTTGGATGGAGAAGCTACAAACTTCAGAAGAAACTTCTACCACAAACCAGTTGCTAACTTGAACTGGGATTGGAACATCAACAACGATTTAGCATTGTCTACTGTTGTGTATGCTTCATTAGGTAAAGGTGGAGGAACAGGAAACTTAGGTTCTTCATCTAACACGACAAACGTATTGACTGATTCTGGATTGATTGATTTTGACCAAATCTATGCGAACAACTTAGCAGATGATGATGGAATTGGAAACAACGGAGGAGGTTTCAAAAACGGAGCTATTCGTTCTTCTGTTAACAACCACTTCTGGTATGGTGCAGTTACTAACTTAGATTGGAAAATCAATGAAAATTTCAACTTCAACGTTGGAGCTGACTTACGTTTCTACAAAGGTGACCACTACCGTCAAGTTTCAAACTTCTTAGGATTGAACGGATGGCAAGAAACAAAACGTTTCGAAGGAGCTACTCCATATGTAGTGACAGAAGCGTTTGAAGCTGATCCTTGGAAAGCTTTATTCAAAAGTGCTGATGAAAGCCAAAGAGTAGCGTATGACAACTCTGAAAAAATCAACTACCAAGGTGGATTTGCTCAATTGGAGTATGCAATTGGAGGATTCTCTGCTTTTGTTCAAGGTGCGGTTTCTAACCAATCTTATGTGAAAATCGATCGTTGGAACTATGCTACAGAAACTGAATCTGAGAAAGTAAACAAATTAGGATACAACATCAAAGGAGGTTTGGCTTATAGCTTCAACAACGAACATACAATCTTTGGTAACGCTGGATTCTATTCTCGTCAAGCTTATTTAGATAACATTTTTGTTCCAAACTCTGTAGATTTATATCAGCCAGAAGTTGACAACGAAGAAATTACTGGTATCGAATTGGGTTACCGTTACAACACAAGAGCATTGAAAGTGAACGTTAACTTGTACCACACAGAATGGGCAAACCGTTTCGAGTCTGAATCAGGACAAATCGATGGTCAAGATATTTCTTACTTATTTCCAAACTTAACTCAATTACACAAAGGTATTGAAGTTGATTTCTGGGCTAGAGTTACAAGAAAATTCTCTGTTAGAGGTTATGCTTCATTAGGAGATTGGCAATATGATGGTGAATCAAGAGTATTGATCCGTGACGAAGATTTCAACATTACAGAAGTTGCTCCACGTGATTTCTCTGGAATCATGGTAGGTGATGCTGCTCAATTCACTTTTGGATTAGGAACTCAATTTGAAGTTTGTAAAGGATTATCTTTCGACGCTGACTTTAACTATTATGCAAACAACTTTGCAGGTGTAGATCCATTGAGCTTCGATCCAGCTACAGATAGACAAGATCAAATCGCTCCATTTGCATTATTAGATGCAGGTGTTACCTATGAGTTCAAATTAGGTGCTCAAAAAGTAAGATTCCGTGGAAACGTGAAAAACTTAGCAAATACTCAATACGTAATTGCAAAAGATTCATTCGGATACGGATGGGGAATTGGAAGAACATTTAACGCGGGTGTCCAAGTTAACTTCTAATTTTTATTCTTAAATAAAAAACAGAAAAGCCCTTCAGCAATGAGGGGCTTTTTATATTTTTGTACATCACAATAAACGTTTGTATTATGAATCTTTATCAAATTTTACAGAATTTCCACAGTGGTTGGGCGTATTTAACTTTGTTAATGGGTGTTCTTTTTGTCCTAATGATTGGATATTTCGCCTTTAGCAAAAAAGCGAGAACAGCTGGTATTACCAAGCTAAGTTTCTTTGCAACCCTTACCTTTCATATTCAACTTTTGGTTGGTGTTGTCTTGTATTTTGTTTCGCCTTATGCGCAGTTCACTGAAAACACTATGAAAGATGCGACCAATCGTTTATATGCGATAGAACATCCATTAATGATGTTTGCGGCAGTAGTATTGATTACGATTGCAAATGCTAAATTGAAAAAATCAGAATCTGTGCCAATGTCATCCTTTATTTTGGGCTTGATTGCCTTGGTTTTGGTTTTATCTAGAATTCCTTGGAGCACATGGTTGGGGTAAATACTCAACTAAATCATACCAAAAATGCCACTCCTATTGGGGTGGCATTTTTTGTGTTTCTTTTATTTAATTTACTTAAAATGTAAAGGATATTTTGTCTTTTTATAATCATGCAACGTAGCTTTTAATGAGCCAACTGTTAATTCTGCTTTGATCAATAAAGGGATATGGTTTTGATCATCTGTCACCCACATGGTTACACTTTCAGACTCTTTAAAAATTCGCCCAGATTGAACATAAGGTCTAATTTTTAACGCCTTAATGGTTCCATATTTCGTTTTCATATTTTCTCTACCCAAGATTTTCAATCGAAATTTATAGGTTTCATCAGACATGAAAATGTCCACATTGATGAAATCACCTGTTTTTAATTTATCGGTATCATAATTACGCAAATAATAAAACGCCGATAATAAATCTTGAATATTGGACGAATTGAATTCTTTGTACGAAATACGCTGGGCTTTCCTGTCGTCTATTTTTACTGTTTTTTTGCCATGATTGAAATAGAAGACTTGATCTCTTGTATATCCTCCTTCGCTAATTTTTCGAACGAATTTAGACGGTCTGTTGGTGCTTTCATCGATAAAGGTTTCGTATCGATCATCTACTTTGTAAAACGTTCTTACAGCACCCGAAGAAGAACCTTCGCCTACAACATGAAAATGAGGTTGACCTTCGTAATTGGTTTTGTTGATCGTTAAACTAGCAAAACCAGCATTCAAAACACCATAATGAATTCGATACTGTAAATATTCACCTTCTTTATAGTTATGCGTATCGTTTGTAATAAACGACATCGAAACTATGGCAGCAAATAAAAATAGGAAGTATTTCTTCATATTGTCAAATTTGTCCTTACTAAAACAAACTCTTTGCCAAAGTAGGGTGAAGGTTGGTAATGAATCGATTATCCCATGATGGGTTTGATCGCATCTAAATTTACAACGCGAGCAATTTCTGGTGCATATTTTTTCACGGTCATTTCAACTCCCGATTTTAAGGTCATTTGGTTGACAGTACAATCGGTGCAAGTCCCTTTCAAACGTACATTAACTGTATCACCTTCAACAGAAACCAATTCGATATCTCCACCATCATTGTTTAAAAACGGTCTGATTTCTGCCAAGGCAGTTTCTACTCTTTGTATTAAATTTTCTTGTTCCATATAACGAAGATATTTATTTTTTAGCTGCCGAGCAACCTGCCATTGTGGTGATTCTCACTGCTTCAGTAGGTGGCAAAGTATTGTTTCGTTCAACTAAACTTTGTACGATATTTTGTGTAATTTTCATATAAGTCGAAGCCACTTCTGTATTGTCTTGTAAAGCCGCAGGTCTACCAACGTCTGCTGCTTCTCTTATGCTTTGTACCAATGGTATTTCACCTAAGAAAGGAACCCCAATTTTTTCGGCTAAATCCTTAGCTCCATTTTGTCCAAAAATATAGTATTTATTATTTGGTAATTCTGCAGGAGTGAAATAGGCCATGTTTTCTACAATTCCCAAGACGGGAACATTGATTGCTTCCATTTGGAACATAGAAACTCCTTTTCTAGCGTCTGCCAAGGCAATATTTTGTGGCGTACTTACGATAACTGCTCCTGTAATCGGAATTTGTTGAACAATGCTCAAATGTATGTCACCCGTTCCTGGAGGTAAATCAACTACCAAGAAGTCCAATTCTCCCCAATGCGCATCGCGTATCATTTGATTCAATGCTTTTGCAGCCATAGGTCCACGCCATACGATAGCTTGATCTGTACCTGCGAAAAACCCGATCGATAAAAGTTTGATTCCATAACTTTCTACTGGTTTCATCATGGATTTACCATTGACTTGAACCGAATGTGGTTGGTGACCTTCTACATCAAACATAGTTGGCATAGATGGACCATAAATATCGGCATCCAATAATCCTACGCTGAATCCCATTTTTTGCAAACTGATGGCTATGTTGGAAGAAACTGTAGATTTCCCAACACCCCCTTTTCCAGAAGAAATCGCAATGATGTTTTTGACACCTGGAATGTCATTTCCTTTGATTTCTGCTGGTTTTTCTTGCGACTCAACTAGTATGTTTAATTTTAAATTCCCTTCTGGTAATTGTTCTGAAAATGTAATTTTCAATGCTTGTTCCAAACGCTTACGTTCATGCATTGCTGGAGAATGAGAAACAATATCCAAAACGATATCATTGCCCATTACTTGTAAATTTTTCACCCAATTCTCCAATCCCATTTCTTCTAGGATGGCCATTGCACGATTTTTCAAACTACTCATTTCTATTCCATTTAATCTACAAATTTACGCATTAACAATCGGTTAAAAAATTCGAGCAAAATGATTTTGGTTAGAATTAATGATTTTTTTGAACTAAGTTGTTAAATTTGTGAGGAAAGGCATGTGAAATGGAGAAACATTTTGAAGATTTGGCACAAATTCGAAAGAATTTGATTAGTTATTTGATGGCATACGATGTGAAACGTTTGTCCTATATTCCGATGGGATTTAAGAACAATATTTTCTGGAATTGTGCCCATGTTTTGGTGACGCAACAATTGATGACTTATTACCTTACGGACAATGAAATGTTGGTAGACAATGATTGGGTGATGCGTTACAAAAAAGGAACCTTTGGTGATCCTAATGCCACAGAAGACGATGTGCACAAATTAATCAAACTATTGCAATCGACTCAAGTCCGTTTGAAAAAGGATTATTTCGATGAAGAATTGGCTTATTTCAGACCTTATGAAACCAGCTTTGGAATAAAATTGGAAACCATAGAAGATGCTATCCGTTTCAATAATTTGCATGAATCATTGCATTTGGGTTATGTAATGGCTCTGTCTAAATCTATTTCATAAAAAAGCCAGCATAAGCCGGCTCTCTGTAAAATTAAAGAATAGTAAGGTTATAAGGGTGAATATTCAAATATCGGAAATCCACGTTCGTTATTTTCATTCAGCATGCTGATAAATCTGATTTTGTAATAAACTCCATCTGGGTCTCTAAGAACATAAAATCTATCGTTGTGTACAATGGGTGTTGAAGTGGTTCCACTTACGGTAGACCTCCAAGTTCCTCCAATAATTCGTTGATCTGAATAATTAAATAAACTTGGATCAACATCTTCTATAGAAAAATTGGTGTATTCGGTTTCCAAATTCAAAGCATCAGTAGTTATCATATAGGCACCTACTCCTGACAATCGATTGGTTAAAACAAAGTCTGGGTAAATATAGGTTCCATGACCTTCAATAATATTGTTCCAAACTGTAAAGCAAATATCCCAATCCTCTTTAATCGGTTGAATGTTGACTAATGCTTGATTTTCAATGTTAAGAAATGCAAAGTGATGGTTAGATTCTTTGGGTATGATGAATTCTTGATGGGTTGTATCATTCAAATCTGCAATAAGAACTTTGTAAGAATTACCAGAATGTCTCAAAATTCTTATTTTTTTATATCCTCTAACGTCACCAGCTGTATAGGTTGAGTAAGCTGGGATGTCGCCTTCATAGGTTTTATATCCCATTTTCAATAAATAGACTTTGTTTTGTTCGTCTATATCACTGATTGCTTTTATAGCGGTACCATTGGGATAATAGTCTCCTTTGACATCATCTATGTATTGCGCAGGGAAACCAGCTCCAGGATTGATGATAGACATGACGTCTGCAAAATCTGATTCTGATGCTGCATCAATATTTGTTTCGTCAATACTTGCAGCTGCCATCATAATCGAGTTGTTCAGGATGACATAGAATTCGTCTCCAGAATAAAAACCTAAATCCCAGTCATTTCTATGGTTTTGTGCTGAATTGGTGGTGGATAGGTCAATCCAAATTTGATTGGGTTGTGCTGCTCCACCCATTTCTGGATTCATGACGGCTCCTGTCAAAGGTGGAATTTCTATAATTCCATCATCTTCTTTCAAGCAAGATGTTGTTACGATAGAGATGGAAACAAGCAGTATGAAAACAATTTTATTCATTTTGAAATAATTAAAATTCAAGATTGTATACTAATTTGAGGAAAAAGGATCTTCCATAAAACAATTGGACATTTCCATTTCCAGAACCTGTATGGCCTTGACCAATGTAAGCTTCATCATTGATTGACGTTATGTCAAGTAAATTCCTTGCACCTAAGGTAAGTTCTAGCCTGTCATTGTAGAATCCTTTTCTGATAGACGCGTCCAACATATGAAAATCATCACGCTTGGCCAATATAAATTGGGGTTCAGATGTTGTAATACTATTGGGGTCTAGAATATACTCAGATGCTTTCCCTGTGTATTTGTAATAAACCGAGAAGGTAGTAGAAAGCGAAGGAACACTGAAATTTAATGAAGAATTTCCTTGAAAATGATAGCGGTAATCATTTTCGATTTCTCCATTGGTCGTATAGGTTTGACTATACAAGTTTTGAGAAGTACCGAAATAAGATGCTCCTATGGTAAATAACCAATTTTTGTACGAAAATCTATTTTCTGTTGTAATTCCCCAATTTTTGTATTTGTCAATGTTCATGAATCGGTAATTTGCGCCTCCAAGGTTGACGAGATAAATTTTATCCTGAACATCTAAATACAAGGTGCTTATGTTATTGTCCATTTTGAAATCACCAAACTTGTAGTGTTTATTCCATTGAATGGATGTCGAATAGCCGTTCTCTGGATGTAAATTAGGATCACCTAAAATTTCATGATTGGTATCTACTTGATAGGTATAAAGTTCAGAGAAGTTTGGAAAGCGATTGGCAGTTCCAATTACTGCACGTATAGATGAGGAATTTGTCAAATTGTACTTAGAACTCAATGAGAAATTGTAAATAGGAGAAAATTTATTGCTAAATGTTGTTCTTATTCCAGGTCGAATTGACAAACCAAAGTCAGAATATATTTCGGCAGAAATAAATCCTGCGTAAGTACCAACTTCCTTGTCTAAATTTTCTTCAAACACAAACGAATCAGCAAACATATTGGCAAATCCTTTGTTGATATCGAATTCATATCCAACTTGAAGGTCGAACCTTTTTTCTGGAAAAAAATTACTCAAAGTACCTCTAGAATAATATGCTTTGGTTGATAAATAGGTGTTTTTATCTTTTCTTCCTATTTCGCTTCTTTGGGCAATATCGTATTCATAATCCTGAAAAATACGTTCTTGGGTTTGGTAAGAGAAATCTCCATTGTATTGAATTTGATCCCAAAGTTTGGCATTAATGTTTAAATGATGAGTCCAGCGATTGGTGAAATAATCACGGTCGTTGGCATATAAAGTACGTTCACCACCAGGATAAATTTTTGATTTGACAACAGAGTCATATTTATTGATTTCCTCATTTAAATAGCTCAGTTTATAAAAAGCAGAAAAATTTCCCTTTTTATAATAAATAGATCCATATGAATTCCATTGTTCTTTAGGTAACCACTCGTATCCTCTCGAATTGTCTTGTTCTAGATATTTTTTACCCTTTAATTCTCCCCAATATCCTTGGAAATGATTTCGATTGACACCAGCTTTGATGGACCAATTACTTCCTAACTTTTTCGAAATATCCAAAGCCTGTATGTGTCTTCCTTTTCCTTTTTCTACGCCTCCAGCTTCATACCAGTCATATTCTTTTCCGACAGTTTCTTCCTGAACCATCATATTTATAGACCAATTGGATTTTGAAGATTTTTTGGTAATGATATTGATGATTCCTGCTAAAGCGTTGTTTCCATAATCTACACCCATTGATCCTTTTACGATTTCAATTCGTTCCACATGATTCAAATTGATTTTGGTTAAATCAATATCATTTCCAAATCCAGAATCGGAAACTAGCGGGATATTGTCGACCAAGACCTTAACATAAGATCCATTTAAACCCATCATCGAAATATTTGAATCTCCAGTTCCACTGCTTGGATTGATTTGGATGTTTAGATTTTGATTCAACACATCGGCAATAGTATTTCCAGCCATATTTTTAATATCCTCCGAAGAAATTACTTCAACTTGATAGAGAGATTTGTCTACAGATTGTGCTGAGTATTGCCCTGTGATGATCACATTATCCAAATGAACAATTTCTTCTTGTTCATCTTGAGTTGTTACTTCTTGTGCATAAGAGAAATAACCACTTAGTATAAAAAGCCCAAATAATTTGTTGAAAATTTTCATTTTATGATTTTTATTAGAAATCGATACAAAATTATGTTTTTATTTAGACTTATTCCAAATAAAAATTATTTTTATCCCTGATTTAAATCAATACAACACAAAAAATATTAATAATGAGAAAATTTATACTAGGATTATTGACTATAGGTATGGGATACCTACAAGCTCAGGTTGATGAATTGGGTTATGAAACAGCTGAAGTTTCTATGAGTGCAAATTATGCGAATCGCGTATTTTTTAATTTCGATGATGGTCAACTAAATAGTCATGTTGCCGATAATTGGGATGTTGCATTTTGGAGAATAAGTTCTACAGACTTTGGTACAAGAGTCAATGACGCAAAAAATATTGAAGTGTATGAAGCTTCAGCAGAACCAAGCGATTGGGACAACATACAAATTGGAAATATTGGATCTTGGGGTGAGGTTCTTTACAATCCAGACCAAACAGAATCTTTACAAGAAGGTGCTTTTGAACAAGGCTCAGCTACCTATGGATGGGGCGAATATAATTTTATCACGCATCATATAGAAGGGAAAGTTGTTTTTGTTTTAAAGTATTTACAAGATGATTCGTATGTGAAATTCATGATCACGGATTATTTTGGAGGTTATACATTTAAATATGCTAAATGGAATGGAACGTCTTGGGGTGAAACCCAAACCAAAACCATTGCCAATGGCACCAATAACCATTATTTTAATTATTTTTCATTTGCAACAAATGAAATTGTAGCAAACAATGAACCTGAAATTGGTTCTTGGGATTTGATGTTTACTCGTTATTGGACGTTTTACAACAACATTATGATGTATCGTATGGCAGGAGTAATCCAAAGTCCAGATTTGGAAGTTGCTCGTGTAGAAGAAACCCAAGCAACCAATGAATTTACAATTCCTACAACAGGATTTTCCAAAAACATAACATCCATCGGACATAGTTGGAAACCTACTTCGGGAGTTTATGACAATGTAGTTTACTATGTTAAAAAAGGGGAAGATATCTATCGATTGTATTTCATTGAAAATGGAGGTGCTTCTACTGGAAATATGTATTTCAAATACAAAAAAGTTGCAGGTAATATGGGAGTAACAGATTTAAGTCGAACAGAGGTTAAGGTTTATCCAAATCCTGTAGTTCATCAAGTGAATATTGAATCAAAGGAATTGGTGCAACTTATTCAAATTGTGAATTCCAATGGTCAAATTCTACTTCAAACTCGACCTCAATCCAATAAAACGATGGTCAACGTTTCAGGTTTGAGCAAAGGGGTTTATTATCTTAAAATACATACAGAAAAAGGAGTTCAAACTTCTACAGTACTTAAAAAGTAATCTTTTAACCAAAAACTCTTCAAAACTTCCTCAACAATGGGGAAGTTTTTTTTATTGATTAATTGAAAGGCTTAAGTTCAAAGTTTACTATAAGATGGAAATAAAAAAAAAGCAGAAAGAAAACTTTCTGCTTTTTAGTGCGGGTGAAGGGACTCGAACCCCCACGCCTCGCGGCACCAGATCCTAAGTCTGGCGTGTCTACCAATTCCACCACACCCGCATTTTTTATGGCTTTGGGGTGCAAATATACACTATTTTATTTTTAGTCAAATTTTTATTCCTTATTTTTTGCTTCAATCAATTTGCTGTACTTTTGCCTAAAAGAATAAATAATGGAAATTAGCGGAAGAATTAAGAAAATTTTTGACGAGCAAAGTTTTGCTAGCGGCTTTCGTAAGAAGGAGTTAGTGATCACAACACAGGAACAATATCCTCAAGATATATTAATTGAATTTACTCAAGATAAGATTGATTTGATCAATCCTTTGACACCAGGTGATGAAGTGAGAATTTCCATCAATATCCGTGGTAGAGAATGGGTTAATCCAGAAGGTGTAGCCAAATATTTTAACAGTATTTCGGGATGGAGAATTGAGAAATTAGGAGCAGAAGGTCCTTCTATGAATCAATACGCTGAAGCGCCACCTGTAACCTCAAATTTCCAGTCTAGTTCAGAAGGTCCAGATGACTTGCCTTTCTAAATGAATATTTTTCTACAGTTAGAAAATACCTATACCAAAGAAAGTTGTTTTCAAATCATTTCATATATAGGAAATGATGAAACAAGAGTTCAAGAATTGCTTGACTGTTTCTTTGCACAAACCAAAGATTACCGTGTGCCGCAACGAGCGGCACATGTTGTTTCTATCCTTTACGATCGGAATCCTGATCTGATAAAACCTTACATACCTCAATTTATAGAAAAATTAAAAGAACCTACGTTGAAAGGTTCTTTGAAACGAAATATTCTAAGAATTCTTCAACATGGAAATGTTCCAGAAGACTCAAAGGGATTTGTGTATGATTTAGTCTTTGCTTGGATGATGGATCCCAAAGAAGAAATTGCTGTTCGAGCATTTGCTTGTACGGTGCTGTATCAAATTTCCCAAGATTATTTCGATTTGAAATATGAATTAAAATCAGCATTGGACTTGATTTTGGAAGAAAATCCTTTGGCTCCAGGTGTTCTTTCGAGAGCGAGAAAAACAAGGGAACTAATTGAGAAAGAGCTTGATGAATCATAAATTTTGAATTGTTGAAATTTTTATAAATTGCGGTAGCCAAAGTATACTTTAACAAAGGTTTTAAGATTTTGGCATTGACTTTGTTTTAATAAGAGTAAATAATAAGCAAATACGAAATGAAAAATTTTAACTATATAGTCGTTCTAATTGGGATCCTTGGAGTTTTTGGATACTCATTTATGCAGGATTTTCATGCTTCTACTACCAAAGTAGATTATGAAAATGGTACTTTAAAATTAACTGCTAAGTTTTTTACTTCTGATTTGGAAAAGGCCATTGGCGCTTCGGTTAATTCAAAAGATGCATTTGATAGCAAAGCTAAGTCCTATACAAGTTCAAAATTAACCGTGAAAGTTAACGGCGCAAGTGTTCCTTTGACGTATGTAGGTTCTCAAACAAATGATAAATCCACTCGTTTGTATTTGAAAGCCGATAATATCAGCAACATCAAAGAATTGGATGTAACCAATTCCATGTTGATCGAAACCTTTTCTGACCAACAAAATTTGGTGACCTTTGATGTGAACGGCGTGAGAAAAAGTTTTACCGCTAAAAAAGGAAATGATTCTGGAAAAGTAACCTTTTAAGAAGTTCAAAATAAAATGAAAAAGCCTTGAGAAATCAAGGCTTTTTTTATAATGTTATGCTATCAAAATCTGCCCAGAAATTGGGATAGGATTTTTCTACAACTTCAGGTTCTTCTATTTCCAAATCCTGAAGCAATGCAAGAGGAGCAAAGCTCATCGCCATACGGTGATCATGATAGGTTTTGACTCTTGGATTTTCAGCGATTTTTTCAAAACTTGTAATTTCCAACGTAGAATCAGTTGTTTTTGTTTGTACACCGAATTTTTCTAATTCGTTTTGCAGCGCTTGAATCCGATCGGTTTCTTTTATTTTCAAAGTTTTCAATCCGGTTAGCTTGCATTTTAATCCCAATGCGGCAGCTGTTACCACAATCGTTTGCGCAATGTCTGGTGTTGCATTTAAATTCAATTCGAAATCTTGCAATGGGAAATCGGGAATTTTGGTAAGTTGAATTTCATTTTCATGAAATTTGGTTTCCACTCCGAAAATAGTTCGATAAATCTCAATCAAATTTGAATCTCCTTGTAAACTATTTTCTTTGAAAGCTGTAAGCGCCAATTGATGAATTTCTCCAATCGCAGCCAACGAATAAAAATAAGATGCTGAACTCCAATCCGATTCTACCACGAATTTTTGAGATTGCATTTTAAGGAACGGATGAACTATAAATTGATTTCCAATCTGATCAATTTGTATACCTAAAGTTCGCATCATTTCTACCGTCATCATCAAATAGGGTAGAGAAGTGATGGTTCCCGTCAATTCGATGGTCAATCCATTTGGAAGTTTGGGTGCGATCAAAAGCAAAGCAGAAATATATTGACTACTAGTATTTGCAGCTATAGCAATTCGATCTTTTGTCAATTTCTTTCCGATTATTTTCAGTGGAGGAAATCCTTCTTCTTCTAAATAATGAATGTCTGCACCTAATTCACGAAGCGATTTGACCAAAATTCCAATCGGTCGTTGTTTCATACGTTCAGAACCAGTAAGAATTGTTTCCCTTCCTTCTTGAATGGAATAATAAGCGGTGAGAAAACGCATCGCAGTTCCTGCATGGTGAATGTGGATGAGTATTTCTGAACTTTTTAATGCCTTTTCAAGCAATTGTGTGTCTTCTGCGTCCGATAAATTATCGATTTGGATGGTATGCAGGTACAAGGCATTTAAAATCAACAAACGATTGGACTCACTTTTGGAACCGGCAATATTGATTCTGGCCTTTTCTTTGACCGTTCGTTTGTTTAATTTCAAAATGGAATCTGTGTTCTGCATTTTACTACCGTTCAATCTGATTTATTTCAACTTTTCATTGGATTGGTGACGGTCATGGTCACGCTGTGTTTTAATGTCCAATTTTTTATAAAAAGCCGATTGCAAATCAACTCCTGTTTGATTGGCTAAGCATAAAACAACAAATAAAACATCGGCCAATTCTTCTCCTAAATCTTTTTGCTTGTCAGATTCTTTTTCTGATTGTTCTCCATACCGTCTTGCAATGATTCGTGCAACTTCTCCAACTTCTTCTGTTAATTGCGCCATATTGGTCAATTCATTGAAATAACGAACGCCATGATTTTGAATCCATTGATCTACGTCTTTTTGTAATATTTCTATGCTCATTTTCTTAAATTTTTACCAAAACAACTTGTTGCGCTTCTGCATTGATTTGATTTTTTTCAAATTCTTTCATCAATTTATAATAAGATGGTGGCAAAATGCTTTGGGCAACTTGTTCTACTGTATTGAGAATAATAAATCCATCTTTCTCTTCAATTTTGTATACATATCCAGCTTGTTGACCTTCAATAACAAATTGTTTGTCTTGTGGCATGGATTCAATTTTATATCCATCTGGAATTTTTATTTTGATGGTTGACGAATTATTGAAGGCAGTTCCAAATTCCAATGGATAATTTCTTGTTTCATAATGATAGTTTGAATTGATTAATTGGGTAAATAAGGTTGGATTCAAAATCATTTTGTTTCCCATAACATCTGCAGAAGGAACGTTTTCAAATTTAAAACTATAGCGCACCATTCCATTGGTTGGGTTTTCATCTATTTTGAAATTGTCAACGTCAAAGCTATAATCTTCTAAATAGGATTTCTCAAACTCCTTTGCATCTCGACGTTTCATCATATTATCACTCATCGCGAAATATTCGTCTTTTGTTTCAAAATAAGTACCAGTGATTGATCCGTCTGCATGTAATGAACAATTGATAATTTTTTTGATATTACTCAATGCATAATTGGTCAAGGAAAGCTCTTTGATCGTCCCATTGCTCATGATACGGAATCCTCGATGATTCAAATCACGAATTGGCAACATATTGATTTTACTTAATTTTTCTGTAGCATCCATTAAGTATAAGTTTCCATTGATTTCAGCAACCGAAATTAAGAAATTCAAACTTGAAACAGAAGGAAAAGAGTAATTGATGATCAGGTTGTTTACGGTGCTTAAAACCACTGGATTGGCATTGATTCCAGCTTTTTGCAACATGGCAACCAAGGTTAAATTGATATCTGCAGCATTTCCTGTTTTGTCTTTAAAGGTGCTTCTAATTCCATTTTCAGCATAAATAGAATTGAAATTGTTCCATGAGAAATTATTTTTCACATAGTTGAAAATGGCTTCTGTTTTTTCCAATTGTCCAGCATGTTGACCCGCAATAGATAGAACTGTTTCATCAAGGAAATTATTTCCAGCTAATTGTTTGCCAATTTTTTCGTGATTGTTTAAATCTTTTCCGATTTGTTCCCATGTAGCCGAATAGTTTTCTGTGATAAAACCAGGGAAACTAAACATCATCAACTCATAGCGTATAGAGGCTTTTAAGTTGTTGGAATTTAGGACATATGGTTCTCTATCCAAAGCTTTAACGTTGGTGTAAGTATGTTCAATAATATTATTATTGTATTTCATATTGGAAACTGGGCGAGTATTGGAGGAAGATCTTCCTCTAATTTCTCCTCTCATATCTGGACTATAAGTGAAAATTTCCGGATAGATAAATTTATATTGGCTACTAACTACCGGCACTATATCTTGGAAATACCAACGATCTATTTCACGATAAAATGGCGAAGTGATGGTGTATTTATACTCTACTACAGAACCGTCTTTTACATTGGAAAAGGCAAATTTTTGAGTTTCCCAATATTTGTTATTTTTTTCAGTGAAAATGTCACTTCCTTTTACCTTAGTTTCTTCAATTTTTCCACCTACTAAATTATAGGTCGAAGCTCTAAGTCCTGTAATTTTTTCACGGTTTGAACTTGGCGTATAAATAGAAACCTCACGATTTAAGAATTTATCGGGTGTATTGTCTTTGTTGTAAATCTTGATACGTCCTTCTACTTCTTTTTTAACGATGAATTTTTTTTCGATTGGATCTAATTCCAGTAAAACATCCAATTTTTCATATAGAATTTCAGCAGAAGCTTCGGAATTAATAAGACTTTTTTCTTTTGATAATTCTTCCTTGCTTACTTTTCCAAAACGGTTGTCTTGGGCATTTAAGTGGATGCCTAAAAATAGAACAGAAAAGATAAATACATTTTTCATCTGATAGGGATTTAAATTTTTTCTAAAAGTATTTTTGAGTTGTCAAATGAAGCAATTTTTCTTCTAAACTCAACATAATCATTGAATTTATCTTTTGAATAAACGCCTTCTTTGATGGTTAATTTACGGGTGATTGTGAAAGTTTGATCCGAATTTTGCTGCAAGGATAATTGGTAAGAACCAAATTCCGTAGTCAACTCAATGGGCTCAAAAACGCCATCCATTTTGTAATGATTTGGAATTTTTAATTCAAAAACCATTTCATCTAAACTACCATATTGGATTTCAAACGGATAATTTCTCGAATTGGATTTCTTTAAGGAACTGCTTAAGGAACCAATCGGCAAAATGTTTACCGTCATATTATTTCCAAATAGTTTGGAAAATTGTTGAGATTCCAATTCTAATTTTTGTGTAAACAATGCTTCTTCCCAATTATTGTTCAAATCATAGGATTGTATGGTTAAATTGGGCAAAGAAGAATATCTCGACATCAAAATTCTGCGTTGATCTTTTGCTGGTTCAAAGTAAACTCTCATGTTTTGTTGGTATTGTAGTCCTCCAAAAACAGATTCAAACTGGCCTAGCATTTTTCCGTCCGGTAGAACTTCAAATTTTCCAGTTGTTTTTTCTGTATTGTTTTGATAGGGAAATTTTTGTGTTTTCATGATTTTTCCACCTTCCGGATAAATCACCAATACATTTCTATTGTCGGTAAAACTTCCCAAATAATTGAAAGCCGCTTGTTGACTTGTTGTTTCTAACCAGATATCTTCATTTTCCAATGGTACATACAAAATCACATGATCACCTTGGGCAATGCTCGCAAAATCGGTGTGAAAATCTTCTCTTCTCCCAGATTGTACAATAGTATAATAGGATTTAATCCCAACTGCATCCAAAATGGATTGCATATAATTGGTTAAGGCTTTACAATCTCCATAGGATTTCGATTCTACATAGGATGCTGGGAATGGTTTTAATCCACCAATTCCTAATTGAACCCCAATGTATCTCGTTTTATTTTGCAAGTATTTGTACAAAATTTGAACTTTTTCTTTGTCAGATTTTGCATCTTTCACCAAATTCTGAAAAAATGATTTTTGACTTGGTGTCAAATCTTGGGTACCAGATAATAATTGGTTGTACCATTTGCCCATTTCCGACCAATTGGAAAATTTTCCTTTCACACCATCTATTTCAAATTCTTCTGCAGAAAATTCTACATTGGGAAATATTTGGGAGTAGACTGGCATCAAATCTTCTAGAGCATGCGGTTTTTGGTTCTTTAATTCATAATGAATTTTTGATTCGCTAGGATTTTGAGAAGCGATTCCGTATTCTTTTAAATTCAATTCTTTGGAATGAATTTTTAAATTTTTGGGATTGTTCAAGGTGAAAGTTGAACTTTCAATGGAAACATGGTCACGCGTCAAGGGAGTCCAACTCGGAATCCATGTACTTGTATTGGTAATTTGAGATTTTATGTGTACCGTAAAAGGATATTGTGTTGGGACATAGTTCAAATATTTCACTCTGTAATCTGCATACATTTGTCCATTTGGAATATAGGATTGGTCCAAAAAATCTTTCTCTTTGAATTTTTTGATCAGTTTTCCCCATTGATCATAATAAGTAACTTCCAACTGATTGATTTTCATCTGAGGGCTGTAAAATTCAACCGCTTGGGCATAATCAATTCCCGATCGATCGATAACGGTAATGATGAAATCTTTCTTACGTTCAACTTTGTTGGGAGCCAAAAAATTGACGATTGTTTCATCTTTCCTAATGACCGCGTAGGCATTTTTACTTAATTCTTCAGGAATACCAATCGCAGTAAAGTTTTGGGCAAATGCGATAAATAGAAAATGAAGGGTCAATAATGTCAATAAATTTTTCATGTGTTTTGGGGAAAATGCTTTTTATTCTTTGTTTTTGGAATCTATACAAATGGTGACTGGGCCATCATTGAGTAATTCAACTTTCATGTCGGCGCCAAATTCTCCTGTTTGAATTGGGTGATTGTATTTGGATTTGAGTAATTCCAGAAATTGATTGTATTGCTGTATGGCAATTTGAGGAGGTGAGGATTTTATATAGGAAGGTCGATTTCCTTTTTTGGTCAAAGCATGAAGTGTGAATTGACTTACCACCAAAATTTCACCTTCCATATCTTGAAGGGAAACATTCATCACACCCTTTTCATCTGGAAATATTCTCAGTTGAATGATTTTGTTGATCATCCAATCAAAATCTTCTTGGGAATCGGATTCCTCAAATCCAACCAAAGCTAAAATTCCCGTTTTGATTTGCCCTATTATTTCGCCTTCTACCTTTACACTTGCGTGCTGTACTCGTTGTAAAACTACCCTCATGTTTACGTTCCATCGTTTTCCTGAAATTAGGAAAAAGTATTCTCATTAATTTCCTCCAAAAATCCGATATAATTTTCATATCTGGTAGGGGAAATTTCCCCTTTTTCAACTGCATCCTGAACTGCACATTTTGGTTCATTTAGATGCAAACAATTGTCAAACTTACAATTACTTCGAATTTCATGAATTTCAGGGAAGTAATTTTGGATTTCATATTTGTCCATTTCAACCAATCCAAATTCTTTGATTCCTGGTGTGTCAATACAAAATCCGCCAAATGGCCATTCGTACATTTCGGCAAAGGTTGTGGTATGTTGCCCTTTCTGATTGAAGTCTGAAACGACGGAAGTTTTCAACTGCAAATTTGGATTCAGAATGTTCATTAAGGTTGATTTTCCAACTCCTGAATGACCCGAAACCAAACTCGTGATATCTTTTAATTTTTCTTTAAGTTGGTCAATGTTGAAACCCGTTTGCGCTGAAATCTGAATGGTTTCATATCCAATTCGTTCGTAGGTTTTTTGGTAGAATTCAACTTCCTCCATCAAATACTCATCGTAAACATCCATTTTATTGAAAACCAAGGTTACGGGAATATGATAAGCCTCTGCTGTCACCAAAAATCGGTCAATAAAACCAAATGAGGTTTTAGGATTGTCAACTGTTACGACCAAAAAAGCTCTATCAATGTTGGAGGCGATGATATGGGTTTTTTTGGAAAGGTTGACTGACTTACGAATGATGTAATTCTTGCGTTCATGTATCTTAGTAATTACAGCAGCTTCATCTTTGTCAATTTCAAAATCGACAAAATCGCCAACCGCGATAGGATTGGTATGTTGAATGTTGCTTAATCTAAATTTCCCACGAATTCTAGCTTGGTACATTTTTCCAGAATCTTCGCGGATTGTGTACCAACTACCAGTCGATTTGGTGACGCGTCCTTTCATTAATTTATAGGGAATTTTCTTTGTTCATGATCGAATTTTGATGGGCAATGGACTCTTGGTGAATGGCTTTGACCATTTTGTCTACAAATTCTTCTGACAATCCTAATCTTGATCCTTCACGAACGGAATTTTCACGAATTTGTTTCCATCGCTCGGGTTGAAAAACAGCCACATTGTGTTCTTTTTTCAATTCACCAATTTGCATGGCAATGTTCATACGTTGCGAAATTGCTTCCAAAATAGCTTGATCGGTTTCATCGATTTCATTTCGTAAGCGATTCAATTGAGAATGGTAGAAAGTTCCATCATCATCACTTTTACGGATTTCTAATTTCTGAAGAATTTCCAACAAACGTTCTGGCGTAATTTGTTGACTTGCATCGCTCCAAGCTTCATCTGGATTGTTATGCGATTCAATCATCAAACCATCGTATTCAAAATTATAGGCTTGCTGCGAAACATCAAACAATCCTTCTCTATTTCCACAAATGTGTGAAGGGTCGCAAATCATCGGAATTTCAGGCATTTTGTCCATGAAATCCAAAGCGATTTGCCATTGAGGATTGTTTCGGTATTGTGTTTTTTTGTATGTGGAGAATCCTCGGTGAATAGCTCCAATGTTTTGGATGTTTTGTGCTTGAAGTCTTTCAATTGCTCCAATCCATAAATCCAAATCGGGATTAACTGGATTTTTCACCAAAACAATTTTGTCTGTATCACGCAAAGCCTCAGCAATTTCTTGGACAGTAAAAGGATTAACGGTAGATCTCGCACCAATCCACAAAACATCAACATCGTATTCCAATGCTAATTTTGCATGGTTGGCATTGGCGATTTCGGTGGCAATCTTAAATCCGAATTCGTCTTTTACTTTTTTTAACCAATTCAAACCAATGGCACCAACTCCTTCGAAACAATTGGGTTTGGTTCGAGGTTTCCAAATGCCAGCACGAAATATTTGAACATACTCTTTGTTCAATCTTTCGGCAATTTCCAACATTTGTTTTTCGCTTTCAGCGCTACAAGGTCCCGCTATTGTTAAGGGTTTATCAAATTGGTTGATCCAAGACTGTTTGGCTTTCATAATATGCAAAGTTAAGGGTAATTTTATAAAATGATTGAGTGATTTTCTTGTGTTTTCAATTGGCAATCAGCTTTGTTTTCTTTTTTATACTGCCCTAAAATTTTCAGGTAATTTGTTTTCAATTCAATTCGCTTCATCAGCAAATGAAAATCTTCCATATCATCAAAGGATATATCGACATGAAAGGCGTAATCCCAAGGTTTATCCATAATAGGAACCGATTGAATTTTTTCCATGTTGATGTTGAGATATACGAGTTCGTTAAGAATACTTGCGAGTGATCCACTTTGATGCGGTGTTGTAAACAATATGGATGCTTTGTCAAATTTGTTTGGAGTAGAAGCTTCTTTAGCAACGACAAAAAAGCGCGTAAAGTTTTTTTCAAAGGTTTGGATGTTGGGTTTGATGATTTCCAATCCATATAAATCTGCAGAAAGGGTAGAGGCGATGGCGGCAACATTTTGTATATTTTGTTCGCTAATTCTTTTTGCAGTTGTTGCCGTGTCAGAGGTTTCAACAATTCGTATGTTGCTATGATGTTCCAAAAATTGATCACATTGCAAAATGGCCATAGGATGAGATTGTATCTCTACAATGTCTTCAAATTTTGTTCCTGGTAAAGCCATGAGTTGATGCTGAATGGGAAGATGAACTTCGCCTACAATTTTTAAATCGTATTTAGAAATCAAGGAATAATTGGGCAATATTGTACCCGCAATTGTATTTTCAATTGCGATTAAACCATAATCTGCTTGCAATTTATAGATTGTTTGAGCGACTTTTTTGAAGCTCTCTACTTCCAATAAATCTGTTGCGTCTTCAGCAAAAAACTTTGCTGCTGCTTGATGATGGTAAGATCCTTTTGTTCCTTGAATGACGATTTTCATAAGTTTATGCAATAAAAAAAGTCCCACATTTCTGCGGGACCTTAGGTTTCTGTTATATTATCAATTTCAACCACATAGTTTACCGCTTCTGATCCAAAGGCCAAAAGAAGTAATAAAAAGATGTGTTGAATGAATTGTTCATTTCTAATTTTTCAATGGTCAAATGTGAAAAAAAAAAATTACATGGGAAAAATTATTTTGTTAAAAATGAGGAAATAAAAAAAGACTGAAGGTAATTCAGTCTTTCGGTATTGTTTGAAATGAATATTATTCAAATTTAAGTGAGAACACAAAGGCTCTTGTAGAAAGTGATTTCAACGATCCTGCCCAATAAGGTGGCGTGTCTGGATTGTCTTGAACCAATTCATTGTTGAAGAAGAACAATCCTTTGATGGATGGAGTTAATTTGAATTTGCTGAAATACAATTCTACTCCCATTTCAACTTGCCAGTTGAAATTATGCGTCTTCATACGGAACATTGCGTCCTGGTTATCTTCTTCTTTTTTCTCGTTGGATTGCAAGTTCATGGTATATCCCAAACCTCCTTGTACGTAAGGACGAGTATTCACCCAACGATCTCCATGAATTTTTAACATGATAGGCACATCTAAATAGGTAGATTTTACGGCTCTCACGCTATCTGTTTCAGAAGCAACATTCCCGAAATATAGACTTCTTTCAGCAAAATGAACTCCTGGTTCTATTTTCAAATCAAAATTATCATGCAATTTCACTTTTCCCATTAATCCGACAGAAAATCCCATTTTGTTTTCTTGTCGTAGGTAAATCATTCCTTGTTCATTGACTCCTTCTTCACCAGGAACCACTTTGAAGCTCATTAAGTTTGTCCCCAAAAAATACCCCCAACTAAATTGTCTTTCGTCAAATTCTTCACGATGCCATGTTTTCTCAGAACTAGGACGAAATTGCCCAAAGGATGTTGCGGTTATAGAGATCAGTAGTATTGCAAATAATTTTTTCATATACTTTTCCTTAACGAAATTTTGTGTGTTTTATTTTAAGCTCTCGTAAATGCTTGCGATTCCAAAAGTAAGTTTTTTATCGAATGGTTGCACAAAATTTGAACTTTTTAAAATATTTTTCATTTTTTCACCATAAGGAAACGCTTTCACAGAATCTGGCAAATAGGTATAAGCACTTTGGTCTTTTGATATTTGTTTTCCGATTTTAGGCAAAATGTTTTTTGAATAAAAAGCATACAATTGCTTCATTGGAAAGGATTCTGGTTGAGAAAATTCCAAAATAATGAATTTCCCTCCTGGTTTTAACACACGGTAAATTTCATCTAAGCCTTTGGAAAGGTTCTCAAAATTACGTACACCAAATGCAACCGTAATGACATCAAAAGAATGATCAGCAAACGGCATATTTTCTGCATCTCCTTGAATCATTTCAATGCGATTGGCTAAATTTTGTTCGCTAACTTTTTTGCGACCAACCTCCAACATTCCTGCCGATAAATCAAAGCCAGTGATTTTCGCATCGGTAGCTTTTGCCATTGCGATGGCTAAATCTCCTGTTCCAGTAGCGATGTCTAGAATTGTGGAAGGTTTTGCCTTTTGGACAGATTTCACTACTTTTTTTCGCCAACTTACATCAATTCCCATTGATAAAATTCGATTCAATAAATCATAGTTGTCCGAAATATTGTCAAACATTTGTTCAACTTGCTTCTTTTTTGATAAATCGGAATCGGAATACGGTTTTACATTACTCATAATGGTTGCAAAGGTAAAATTTAGAATTTAGAAATAAGGAGTTAGCGGTTAGAAATGATGAAATCCAATGTTTTCCATTTTGACTTTCTTCTTATTCGTAGTTTTCAAAATAGAATTGTTTGAAATCTTCTTTGGAGAAAATTTTGGAAACATCAATATCTTCTCCTTTGTTCATGAAAACCTTTGGGTAATCTTGATCTAGATTATAATAAAAACCTTGAATGTATAAAGAGTTTTGATGTTGGATGTTTCCGTAGAAAACTTTTTCATCTATGGTTAATGTTTGGGACGTAAACAAGGAGTCTCGATTTCTACCAGCTCCATAAGGTCGAGTGAAAATATAGTAATCTGACTTGGTCGGATTGATCAAACCATTGTGAAATTTCACTTCAAATACCGTATCAATTTGTTGTCCTTCTTGCTGAAATTTCAAAGAATGTCTACCAGGACTAAGTTCGATTGGTGTGATTTGATTGGGGGCAATTACGAACGGTTTATCATCGATAAATAATTCTATTGACTTTTCTGAAGGGTTCGCAATGAGATAACTATCTTTCTTATTTAGAAATAAAGCATAAATAAGGTAAGATATAGCGACAATTCCTATTGTTATAATCAGTCCAAAAATAGTTGGATTCTTTTTCATTTTGCCTATGTTAAATTTGTAAGAA
Source organism: Moheibacter stercoris (assembly GCF_040545805.1). Classification (NCBI taxonomy): domain Bacteria; kingdom Pseudomonadati; phylum Bacteroidota; class Flavobacteriia; order Flavobacteriales; family Weeksellaceae; genus Moheibacter; species Moheibacter stercoris. Next base: position 256,640 of record NZ_JBEPMO010000002.1, on the reverse strand, counting down.
TGCTAAATTTCCTGGCAAATTTACCGAAATTCATCATCAATTCTCTTTAGAAAATAGATAAAGTTTTTCTACTTAGTTAAATATTTGTACATTTGCACCCGCATACATAATAATCATTTAAAACAATATTGGAATGTATTTAACATCAGAGAAAAAACAAGAAATTTTTGCAAAACACGGGAAATCAAATGCTGATACTGGTTCTGCAGAAGGGCAAGTTGCCTTATTTACTTTTAGAATCAACCACTTGACTGAGCACTTAAAAGTGAACAGAAAAGATTTTAACACTGAAAAAGCGTTGGTTCGTTTGGTAGGTAAAAGAAAAGCTTTATTGGACTATTTGAAAAACAAGGATATCGAAAGATACCGTGCGATTATCGCAGAACTTGGAATTCGTAAATAATTCGAAAAGAAATCTCATAAAAAGGGCAATTGCAAGATTGCCTTTTTTTATTCTTGTTATTTTTTGATTCAATCAGGATTTGAATTGATTTTTTTCTGATTTTTGAAACGAAATTATAGAAGGACTATAAATAAACCGAAAAGGCAAACGGCTTTTTCACAGACGAATTTAATTAATAAAGACGATGATTCCACAAGCAATCACAGAAATGATTACTCTTGCAGACGGCAGAGAAATCACTTTAGAAACAGGGAAATTGGCGAAACAAGCCGATGGATCTGTTGTAGTAAAAATGGGTGGCACGATGCTACTCGCAACCGTAGTTGCAAACAAAGAAGCAAATCCAGGTGTGGATTTTTTACCGTTAACGGTAGATTACAGAGAAAAGTTTTATGCAGGAGGTAAAATTCCAGGAAACTTTTTCCGTAGAGAGGCAAGACCTTCCGATCAAGAAATTTTAACCATGCGTTTGGTGGACCGCGTTTTGCGTCCATTGTTTCCAGAAGATTTCCACGCAGAAGTTCAAGTGATGATTTCACTTATTTCGTATGATGGACAATCCATTCCAGATGATTTGGCTGGTTTAGCAGCTTCAGCTGCTATCGCCATTACCGATATTCCTTTCAATGGACCGATGTCAGAAGTACGCGTAGTTCGAATCGGAGGAAAATTGATGATCAACCCTGAATACAAACAATTGGAGCAATCTGATTTGGATATTATGGTGGGTGCTACCAAAACATCCATTGTGATGGTAGAAGGTGAAATGAAAGAAATCACCGAAAAAGAAATGTTGGAAGCGATCAGTTTTGCCCATGAAGAAATCAAAAAGCAAATTGAAGCGCAAGAACGTTTAGCAGAAAAAGTAGGAAAAGCATTTCCAAAACGCGAATATTCGCATGAAGAGCATGACGAAGAAATTCGTGAGAAGGTTTGGAAAGAATGTTACGATAAAGTTTACGAAGTAGCCAAACAACCTTCAGGAAAAGAAGAAAGAGGCGAGAAATTCAAAGCAGTTTTAGAAGAATTTTTAGCGCAATATGAAAACGATCCTGAGGAATTGGAACGCGTTACGCCATTTGCAAAAGTATACTACCACGACGTAGAAAAAGAAGCAATGCGTCAAATGATCTTGAACGAAAACATTCGTTTAGATGGTCGTGATCCAAAAACGATTCGTCCGATTTGGTCAGAAGTTGATTATTTGCCAGGAACACACGGTTCTGCAATCTTCACACGTGGAGAAACTCAATCTTTGACTGCCTTAACTTTAGGGTCTTCTAAAGATGCAAATATGGTGGATAGCGTAATTTCGCAACACGATGAAAAATTCTTTTTACACTATAATTTCCCTCCATTCTCAACTGGTGAAGCTCGTCCTTTGAGAGGAACTTCTCGTCGTGAAGTAGGTCACGGAAATTTAGCACAAAGAGCTTTAACCTATATTTTACCAGAAGAATATCCATATACAGTTCGTATCGTTTCTGATATCTTAGAATCGAATGGTTCGTCTTCAATGGCAACCGTTTGTGCAGGAACTTTAGCGTTGATGGATGGTGGTGTTGAAATCAAAGCGCCTGTTTCAGGTATCGCTATGGGATTGATTACTGACCAAAAATCAGGGAAATTCACTGTATTGTCTGATATCTTAGGAGATGAAGACCACTTAGGTGATATGGACTTCAAAGTGACAGGTACTTCAAAAGGTATTACGGCTTGTCAAATGGACATCAAAATCCAAGGGTTGACAATGGACATTATGGAGCAAGCTTTGGATCAAGCGCGTGAAGGTCGTTTACATATTTTAGGTGAAATGATGAAAACGATTTCTGAGCCAAGAAAACAATTGAAACCAAATGCACCGAAATTGATTGTGGTAATGATTCCAAAAGAATTCATTGGAGCAGTAATCGGTCCTGGTGGAAAAATCATCCAAGAATTACAAAAAGAAACCGAAACGGTTATCGCAATCGAAGAAACAGAAGATGCAGGTCGTGTTGAAATCGCAGGTGTTGATCAAGCGAAGATCGATGCAGCAATCGCACGTATCAAGCAAATTGCTTTTGTTCCTGAAGTTGGGGAAACCTATAACGCGGTGGTTAAATCCATCAAACCATTTGGAGCTTTCGTTGAAATTTCCAAAGGAGTAGAAGGATTGGTTCACATTTCTGAAATTGAACACAAGCGTTTGAATACAGTAGAAGAAGCGTTGAATTTAGGAGACAAAATTCAAGTGAAATTCTTAGGGTATGACGACAAAAAGAAAATGAAATTGTCAAGAAAAGCTTTGTTGCCAAAACCAGAAAGAACAGACAAACCATCTGAAAATAATAAGCCTGCTGAATAATTCAGTTGTTTATACTTAAGTATGAAAAGCTTCCCATTTTGGGAAGCTTTTTTGTTTTAATTCAAAGTGAAAGGATTGGCTCTAGGCTTTTCCAATTCTTTGATGTAATGAAAAACTTTATCACTCCAACCATTGATTTCAGCGGTCCAATTATTGGTTTTGATACCGTGTGTATGCGAGGAAATATCAATGATGTAGGAAGTATTGTAAGGAGTTGTATCAGGGGTTTTCGCATCACCATAATAGGCATCGATATCTTGGCTGTCGGATATTACCACCAAACGATCTGCCACTTGGGAATAGCATTTCTCTTTCAACCATTCGCATAATTGATAAGTGAAAATTCCACCACCACCTAATTTAGCAACAATCGAACTCGCGTCTTGAAAAATTCCTAAACCCGAGGAATTGGTCCACACCATATGCTCACCTTTTCGTCGCTGGTCGCTTCCTGCAGTGAAAACAAGAATCATATCTTCAAAAATATACGAACCAGTTGCAGCCATTGCAAAGGCCAAATCCATTCGGGAAAATTTTGAATTCTGAGAAGTCAAAGCACCCATACTTCCCGATACGTCAATCACCAAAATAGTTGTTCCTTTGATTTTTTCTTGGGCAAAAGTTCGTTTCATCGCTTCGTCGATATCGGCTGTAAATTCAGGCGCATTTCGTTGTGCAGCCAAGAAATTCAATGGAGTCAACCAAGGAGAATTCACTTGTGAAATGGCATCTTTGATGGTCATTCGCGGGATTTCTGCTTCAATCATATTTCGGAGATTTCGTAAAATCGCCAAAGAACCCAAACTTTTTTCCGCAATCATTCGTTCAAAAGTTTCCTTTTTATCGGCTCCAGCAGACAAAGCAACTTCCCAAGTATTGGCAGGTTGTAATTCATTTCGAACCAAATCCTTCAAAGCTTGTTCATTGGCTTCTGTTGGTTTCGGATGAACCAAATTCACTACATCGACCAAAGAAACTTCTAAATTATTCTTTTTGTATTTCGCGATTTGATAGGCATCATAATTATTAAATGCTTTCGCCAAACCTTTTTTGATAGATTTGCTCATTTTGAACGAACCATTTCGAACTTTCAACATTTGCAAGACATCCATTGTCATATCGGGACGATTCGCAACTTTCGCCAAAGCATCTTTGACGGGCGCTCCGTGAATTTCGTTTGCCAAAATCAATAACCACAAAGGAGTATGACGCAATTTCTGTTCAAATCGACATTCCAATGCCAATTCTACTAATTGCGAACCCGAAACTTTATGCGCCAAAGATTCCATTTGGGTCATAATTTCGTCAGCAGACTGATAATAATTCGATTCAAACAATAAATTAGTCAAGGTTACACGACGTAACAATTCAAAATTAGAATATTTTCCAGCTGCTTTGGTTTCTTTACCAGCGATGATTCCAGATCCAAATAAGGTTTTTCGTACGTTAAATTTTGACATAATTTTTGTTTTTATTGTTTAAAAAAGGGAAGTGGTTCAAAATGAATTTGGTGTTTTTTTTCTTGGAACGAAGTAACCAAAATTCTCACACCACTTCCTTTGGGAGGTTGGCCGGAATCGAACCGGCGACCCACGGATTAATAATCGAAGTAACTTTATCATCACACCTCGTGTAAGGTTCAAAATTTGATAAAGTGCTGTACGTTGCTCTTACCACTGAGCTACAACCTCCTTGTTTCTGATGCAAAGTTGCATCCTATCTGCGCAATCTTTTTGCGTAGATGTTTATTTCTTAAAATATTTTGCCTTTTTCTTCTTTTTCCAAGGCGCATTTTTTTGTACATCGCCCGCCATTATGCATCCATACGGCATCACTTCGTCAATTACTTCGCACAATCCATATTCTTCGATTTGTTTTCTCACCGATGCCGCATTTTTATACGCACTTGGCAATTCCGAAATATCAATATCATTGGTGAAAAATCGCACATCTAACCCTTTGGTTTCTTCTTCAAAAATTTCATCAATGGTTTTATGCGCCAATGATTTTTTATGAAAAGATCGCGAGAAATTTCTTCCGGCTCCGTGAGGAGCGAAACCTAAATTTCGGCCGTTAGTTGTTCCTTGAACAATCAACACAGGTTCCGCCATATTCAGAGGAATCAATCTAGGACCTGTGATGTCCGGCAAAAATTTGTCGTCTAGTGGAGTCGCTCCTTTGGCGTGGTAGAATAAATCTCCCTCTCTGAATACGAAATTATGTTCGTTCCAAAAACGATCTTTTGCTTCTATTTCTAATTTTTCTAAAGTTGCATTATGAATTGCTTCGTGGTTTTCTTTGGTCCATTTTCGGATCAATTGCAAAGCATCCCAATACTCTTGTCCTTCTTGGGTATCAAACGGAATCCACGCATTTTCCTTTAAAGTATCAGGTGAAATTTCTCTTCGAAATCGATTGGCAACCTTCATTCCCATATCATACAATTTCGCTCCAGGAGCGCGCGAACCGTGATGCGTAACCATCATCGTATTTCCAGTTGCTTTCGAAATTCCGACAAACAAGAAATGATTTCCATCTCCTTGAGTTCCCATATGCGATCGCGCAATGCTGATCAGTTGTTCATCTTTCAAAAAGTAATTCTCTCGAAACGCATCCATCAATTCTTGTGACATTGGCATTTGTTCACCTCTTGGTCGTCCACCGTATCCGAAATGGGTAACCGAATGCGCAGCATCCAACACCAATTTAGGTTCTACTTTCCCGAAATCAGTCAACATCACCGAACAACAAATATCGGCCGAATGAAATCCCGGATGAATCGCATTTTTCGCAACAACAACACCGCCAACAGGAATTTGACCTTCAGGCCCAGTCGGACAAGCATCGGGCATCACCGCTCCCGAAATCAAAGTCGGAGTTTTCATCAAAGCATCCATAGTTTGAAGAACCTTCGACACATTGTCTTTCTCATTTTCATTTTCGGCACGTATATTCACCACATATTCCGTCGGAACTAATCGGATCTGGCATTCTAAATTGCTCCAAATAAGCTTCCATTTCTTCGGTAGTCAATTCATTTTCATTTATATAGTCAATTGCTTCTGCAAACCATTTTCCTGGTCTGTATCCCAAAGCGACGATTTCATTTCCTGTAATTTTCATATCGTATTGTTTTTAGTTAGGGCAGCCACAACTTCTTTTCTGAAGTTTACCCTGAGCTTGTCCAAGGGTTCCCAATCTTTTTTTGCAAAAAAGGAGTTCCACTCAAGTCGGGCTGCATTTTTCGTTTTTTCAACTCGGTTTTTCTAAGTTGATGATGCAAAGGAAAACTACAACTGCGCAATCTTTTTGCGTAGATAAAATTATTTTCTATTTTTAGAAAAAAAATCCAATGTCATCCAATAAAAACGCCCTAATCCGCTATAAAACCCTCGACAAATGCTTGAAAAACAAATTCAAAAAATATACTCTAGAAGATTTGATGGACGAATGTTCCGAAGCCTTATTTGAATTCGAAGGAAAAGAATCTTACGTCAGCAAACGTACTGTACAACTCGATTTGCAGAATATGCGTAGTGAGAAATTTGGCTACGAAGCGCCCATCGAGGTCTATGAAAAAAAGTATTACCGATACAGCGATCCCACTTACAGCATCCACAATATTCAAGTCAACGAAAATGATTTGCGCGCGATGAACGACGCAATTCAAATTTTGAAACAATTCAAAGATTTTTCAATGTTCAAAGAAATGAACGGTGTCATTCAAAAATTGGAAGATTCCGTTCACGCAACCCACCAAAAGTCCATCATTCATTTGGATAAAAACGAAAATCTACGCGGTTTGGAACATATCGATGTATTGTATCAGGCGATTTTGAATAAAAAAGTTTTGAAAATTTCCTACCAAAGTTTCAAAGCAAGAGAAGCAGGCGATATGATCATTCATCCGCAGATTTTAAAAGAATTCAACAACCGTTGGTTTCTAATTGGATTGAAAGGGAAGTATTTGTACACCCTGGCTCTAGACCGAATGGAAGCAATTGAAGTTGTAGAGGATATTGCGTACATTGATCAAAACATCGACGCCGATGAATATTTCAAAGATGTGGTGGGCGTGACCGTAACTCCTACCCAAAGATTGCGCAAAGTGACTTTCCGTATCGATCCTGAAAATGCGCCTTATGTAAAAACCAAACCGATTCATTCAAGTCAAACCATTGTGCACGAAGATCATTTGGGAACGACTTTTCAATTACTCATTCAAATCAATTTCGAATTGGAACGAATGTTATTAGGATATGGCGAAACGATTGAAGTTTTAGGGCCAAAGGGTTTGCGCGAACGAATGAAAGACAAACTTCAAAAAGCCTTAAAACACTACCATAAACAGATATAATTCCCGAAATTTGCAGCATATGATACGTAAATTTTTAGCTCAAAACTTAGAAGATATACACTTTTCTGATGTGATTGAATTCATTGATGAACATTATAGTTTCACACCCACAGCTTTCAAAAATGGAGAAACTTACAACGATGTCAATCAAAACAATGGATCTTGTAAGATTTTCGCGTTTGCACAAATGGAAAATTTAAACCAAGATGAAACCTTGAGTTTGTTCGGTGATTTTTATACCAAAGACGTTTTGGAAAATCCAGAAGGAAATGACCACCAAAACATCCGCAACTTTATGAAATTTGGTTGGGAAGGAATCGAATTTGAGGGAATTGCTTTGGTAAAGAAATAGTTTCCCCAAAATCTACAAAAGAATCTATTTATTGAGTAGTTTTGTTAAAGTACAATACACTTTATTATAGAGTTGTTGGGAAGGAAGTTCAAATACTTTCATTCTTTTCTAATCGCCAAGATCCTAAAAAGCGAAAAATCTAACTCAACTCAATTCCGAATTCTGAAGTAAAATTCAAAACACCTTCTTCTAGATTGTTGGGATGCGATTTGAAACCTTTTAGTTTGGAGGTTTTACCTTTTTTGATCAAATCTTGGATTTGCTTTTCGGTAATTTTCTTTCCAAAAATTTCAAACGGAACTTTGAACCCGCAACCTTGGAAATTCTGACAACCAATCGCCGTTTTGCCTTTGATTAATTTCTGGGATTTACATTTCGGACAGTCGGTTTCTTCCCAAATGATTTCCGATTTCTTTCTAGGAGCGCGTTCTTTTTTTGCAGGTTCTGGTGTAGCTTCCTTGATTTCGATGGTCTTATTTTGCCCACGAAGCACTTTCCAAGTTAATTCACGTACCATTTGGACTAATTCTTCCTTGAATTGATTGGCTTCGTATTCGCCTTTTTCAATTTTGCGCAATTTGAATTCCCATTCACCCGTCAACTCCGGACTTTTCAGCAATTCATCTTCGATGGTATCGATCAATTCCATTCCCATAGGAGTCGCCACCAAATTTTTGCGCTTTTTCTCAATGTATTTACGCTTGAACAAAGTTTCAATGATGTTCGCTCGCGTAGATGGTCGGCCAATTCCGTTGTTCTTGAGCATTTCACGCAATTCTTCATCTTCCACTTGTTTTCCAGCAGTTTCCATCGCTCGAAGCAAAGTCGCTTCCGTATAAGGTTTCGGCGGACTTGTTTTCCCTTGGTGAATAAAAGGTTCGTGAGTACCCGATTCGCCCGCTACAAATTCCGGAATCGTTTGTTCCTCTTCTTTGTTGGAAGTTTCTTCTTCTTTTTTGTCTTTTGCATAAACCTCACGCCAACCGGGTTCCAAAATTTGTTTTCCTGTTGCTTTGAATGGAATCGTTCCAACTTTCGCTTCCACAACCGTATTGGAAATTTTACATTCCGGATAAAAAACTGAAATAAATCGTTTCGCAATTAAATCATACACCAATTTTTCTTCTTTCATCAAACTAGACGAAGGCATAATTTCAGTCGGAATAATTGCGTGGTGATCGGTTACTTTGGTATCGTCGAAAACCGCTTTGGATTTGGGAATCGGTTTGCCCAAAAGTGGCGCCGTTAAATCCTGATAAAACTTCATCGAAGCCAAAATTCCGTGCATTTTCGGATGTAAATTTTCCGATAAATAGGTTGTATCGACTCTCGGATAGGTAACGTGTTTCTTTTCGTATAAACTTTGCACGTATTTCAACGTATTTTCAGCCGAATAACCATATTTTTTATTCGCTTCTACCTGCAAAGCAGTCAAATCAAACAAACGTGGATTTTTCTCTTTTCCTTCTTTGATTTCAAACGAAACAATTTCAAACGGATGTTGTTTCAAGTATTCCAATCCGCCTTCCGCACGTTCTTGAGAAGTCAATCGGTCAATGTTGGCATTGAAAATAACTTCTTTGTATTTGGTTTTTAATTCCCAATAATCAGCCGATTTAAACGCATCAATTTCCTTTTGACGTTGTACGATCATCGCAAGGGTAGGCGTTTGTACGCGACCAATGGATAAAACTGCTTTTCCGCCACCAAATTTTTTGGTAAACAATCGTGTCGCATTGATTCCCAAAAGCCAGTCGCCAATCGCACGAGCATTCCCAGCGAGATAGAGATTTTGGTATTCGTCTGCATCTTTCAATTTGGCAAAACCTTCCTTGATGGCATCTTCGGTCAAAGATGAAATCCACAAACGTTTCATCGGTTTGTCGCATCTTGCTTTTTGCAAAACCCAACGCTGAATGACTTCTCCTTCTTGTCCAGCATCCCCGCAATTGATGACTTCTTCACATTCTTGCACCAATTTCTCGATGACTTCAAATTGTTTTTCTACGCCTTTGTTGGGAATTAATTTGATGCCAAATTTCTGTGGAATGATGGGTAAACTTCCCAAATCCCAATACTTCAAATTCGGATTGTAATCGTGCGGTTCTTTCAAGGTACAAAGATGTCCAAACGTCCAAGTAACGCAATAGCCATTTCCTTCCATATAGCCATTTTTGGCGGAAGTCGCGCCTAAGACTTTCGCGATGTCTCGGGCTACACTTGGTTTTTCGGCGATGCAAAGGATCATTGGATTTTCTTCAATTGAATCTGCAAAAATCCTGATTTTTTTTGAGAATACGTACCAAACTTCGTTTTGATTATTGGAAAAATTGGTAAAAGCAATATCCGGAAATGATGTACAATAGAATTAGCCCTAGTAATCCTTTTGGTAAAAAAATGAAATCTTCGGATTTTTCTTTTGAGAAATCGAAATAGTATTCTCTAACTAAATAAACAGTGTAAAATAACGCAAGGATTCCAAAGGAAATTCCACCAATTAAATTCAAATTCATTGCTATTTTATTGAATTTAGATAATTAATTAGAAAAGAAAGTTTCGGCATTTGTGAAATAGATTTTTTCTTTTTGTTCTTGGGTTAAGAATTCCAATGATTCGATGTTTTCAATAATTTTATCGATCGGTCCATTATCGGTTCCAAACATCAATTTATCTTCCAAACCTCCATCTATCAACCGATTCATAATTCGTCGAAATTCGGAAGGATTGAAAATATAGGGATTGGAAATCACAGAAATATCGGCATAGACATTCGGATAATAGGTCATCAAGGCAATGGCATCTTCCAAAAAAGGAGCACCAGCGTGCATAATCCAAACTTTTAAATTGGGAAATTCTATGAGTAAATCTTCCATTAAAATGGGATTTCCCAAACTGACTTTAAAATTGGGAGAACCGTGTCCAGCACCCGCCAATCCGGTATGAATACCTACGGGAATTTTGTGTTTCTCAGCCAATTTGTAATAGGGATAAAAAAGAGAATCAGATGGCGAAATACCGTAATACTGACTCAAAACTTCGCCTATATAATCGATTTTTTTAGATTGAATTTGTTTTTCTACCCATTCGACATCTGGAAAATCCTTTTGATTGTCGAAACAAAATTGTCCGCTATACGGAACTTTCCCATTGGGGCAACCCAACATCAAACCTTGTAAAACTTGAATTTCTTTGTCAGATTGATAGGTTTCTTGCGAATTCCAAGAAGTACTAATGGCAACTTTGTAAACACCTCCATCTTTCAATTTCTGAATTTGTTCAGTTGGTTTTGGATCACCGTGGAGGTGAACATCAAAAATTTTGACTTTCTTTTCTTGTGCAGATAAACTACAAAAACTTAGGTAAATCAGTAGGAGGGCAGTTGGTTTCATCACATAACGACTTCAATGGTTGGAACAACACTTAAATCTTCTTCCAAGTTTTCGTAAATTTTGAAAATCGATTCATCTGTAAACAAATCAAATGGGCTCAAAAGCACAACGACAGATTGTGTGTCATCGTTCACTAAAAGGAAAAAATCCAACACATCTGCTTCGGATTCAGGATCTTCTTTGGATAAAAATTCGGCTAATTTTTGATCAGCAACGATTTGGTCCAATTTAGATTCATCGACCAATAATTTCGAATTCAAATAATAAATTTCATCGAATTGATTTAAAAATGAGGCTTCAACAACTTCCTCCAAAGACTCTAACCAACTGTTCATATTTTATTTTTTTCCAAAGGTAAAGATAAACTGAAGCAACCAAAGCTTTATTCCGATTTCTTGCGATCAAAAACTTCATCCAAACTAAATCGTCCGCCACCTTCAAATAGCAATAAAATAGCACCAAATAGCATGGCCAATGCAGGTGTCATTTGTTCTAAGCTTAAATGTCGATCCACCACAAAAAAGGCTACCAAGAAATTGATGATCATGAGAAGAGCGACAAATCGAGTTTGAAGTCCGATGATGATTAAAATTCCACAAATCATTTGGGCGTAGACCGATAAAGGCGCAGCTAAATTGGGATAAGGAACTTTGAAAGAATCGAGAAAGGAAGCAAATTCTGCCATTTTGCTTGAGTTCACAACATTGTCCCAAACGCCCAAAAAAATACGTCCGCCTAAAAATAAACGAAAGAGCAATAAGCCAAAACCTCTAAATGAGTCCATAAGTTGTTGATTTTCTTTGTTCTAATTTAGTGAATAATCTTTTAAGATTTTCAAAAATTCTCGGGTTTCAAAATCTTATCTTTGCCTTTTTAAATCTATTCATGAATTATTTATCGGCCAATAATCTGTCCAAATCTTATGGAATCAGAACGCTTTTTAGCGATGTTAGTTTTCACGTCAATGAAGGAGATCAAATTGCTTTGGTTGCCAAAAATGGAAGCGGCAAATCGACTTTGTTGAAAATTTTAGCAGGAAAAGAAACTTCTGATACAGGCGAAATTTTATTCAACAAAGATGTAAAAGTTTTGTTGTTTGAACAGTCTGACGATTTCAATGAAGATTTAAAAGCGGAAGATTATATTTACAATCATTCGAATTCCGTTTTAGATTTAATCCATGATTATGAGCGAATGATGGAGAATGATCCGGGAAATCCAGAATTGATCGATTTGATGGAAAAGATGAACCAGTTTGATGCCTGGTTGGTCGAATCGAAAATTCAAGAAATTCTTTCGAAATTAAAAATTGATTTCTTGGATCAAAAAATTAAAAGTCTTTCTGGAGGTCAACGAAAACGAATTTCCTTAGCGAAATTTTTAATCGATGTCACATTTGAAACGGGGCATTTGTTGTTGATTTTAGATGAGCCAACGAACCATTTGGACATTGAAATGGTGGAATGGTTGGAATATTTCCTCAACAAAGAAAACAAAACCATGATTTTGGTGACGCATGACCGTTATTTCTTGGATGCGATTTGTACGAAAATTATTGAATTGGAAGGAGGTCAAACCTATGTTCATAATGGAGATTACGAAACCTATGTGACCAATAAAGCGATTCGTATCGAAAATCAATCCATTGAAATTGACAAAGCGCAAAATTTGTATCGCAAAGAATTGGAATGGATGCGTCGTCAACCCAAAGCGAGAACGACAAAATCCAAAAGTAGAATTGATGATTTCTACGACACCAAAGAAAAGGCGCATCAGAAAATTGACCGAAGTGAAGTCAAATTGGACATGCAGATGACGCGTTTGGGGCAAAAGATTATTGAGATGCAAAATGTTTCCAAGCGATTTGGAGAGAAAGTTATTTTGGATAATTTCTCCCATTTGTTTGGACGTGGAAATAAAATCGGAATCATCGGAAAAAACGGAGTAGGGAAAACAACTTTTTTGAAGATTTTGGAACAGCAAGAATCCATCGATTCTGGAACGATCGAAATTGGTGAAACTTTAAAAATCGGACATTTTCGTCAAGCCGGAATCGACTACAAAGATGACATGCGCGCCATTGATTTTGTCAAAGAAATTGCCGATTATTTCCCACTTTCCAATGGGAAACAAATTTCTGCTACCCAATTCATGGAACAATTTTTATTTTCACCTGAACAACAATATACGCATATTGCTAAATTGAGTGGTGGTGAGAAAAAACGTTTACAATTACTCGCTGTGCTTTTTGAAAATCCTAATTTTTTGATTTTGGATGAGCCGACTAATGATTTGGATTTACCGACTTTAACCGTTTTGGAAAATTTCTTACGCGATTATCAGGGCTGTTTGTTGATTGTAAGCCACGATCGTTATTTCATGGATAAAGTGACAGACGAATTGATGGTTTTTGAAGGAGAAGGAAAAATTTCATGGTTCAATGGAAATTATACAGAATATTTTCTTCACGTAAAAAATACAAAAGAGACCGATAAAAAGCAAGAAAAACCTATTGAAAATCAGAAAGAAACACCTTCAAATACAGCACGTAAACTAAGCTTCAAAGAGAAGCGAGAAATGGAAGAATTGGAAATTCAAGTAGTTGAGCTTCAGGGGTTAAAAGAAAAATTAACAGAGGAAATTTCAAAGCAAGGACAAGATTTTGAAACGATTCAAAAAATTAGTTTACATTTGGAAAACACCATACAAGAGTTAGAAGAAAAAGAAATGCGTTGGTTGGAACTTTCTCTGCTTAATGAGGATTGATGAGTATACCGGAAATTATAGGATATATTGGAGCCCTTTTCATTGGGCTTGTGATGGGATTAACCGGTAGCGGCGGTTCCATTTTATCCATTCCTATATTGGCCTATCTCTTTCATCTAGACGAAAAAACGGCAACTGCTTACTCTTTATTTATCGTCGGTTTTACAGCGTTATTTGGTGGAATTCGTGGCGTTTATGAAAAATTAGTCAGTGCAAAAGCTGTTGTTTTCCTCGGAATTCCCGCTGTTTTGGGTGTTTTGTTGGTAAGACGTGTATTGGTGCCTGTATTGCCAGATGTTTTGTTTCACATTGGAAGTTTCGATTTTACACGACGAATGTTGATGTTTGGATTGTTTTCCATTTTGATGTTCATTGCGGCCTATACGATGTTGAACAAGTCCAAAGTCAATTTAGCCAATAGAACCAATCAAGAATTTGTTTTTCATCCGCTTATCGTTACCGAAGGTTTTTTCTTGGGAATTTTTATGGGATTGATTGGAGCTGGTGGCGGATTTTTAATTGTTCCAGCTTTGATGTTAATCGCCAAATTACCCATCAAAAAAGCAATGGCGACTTCTTTGTTGATTGTAAGTTTGAATTCTTTAATTGGATTTTTTTTGGGTGATATGTCGAGAAATCTAATTGAAATCAACTGGGATTTCCTGATTATTTTCACGGCAATTTCATTCATTGGAATTCTAATTGGTGGATTTTTATCGAAATTCATCAATAGTGCAAAATTGAAACAAGGCTTTGCTTATTTCATAGTGGTAATGGCCATATTCATGTTTATCATGGAATTTGTGGTTCATGCCTAAATCGATTAAACTGAAAGAAATCAGTTCATTTCAAAAACCCATTCATTTTCTGTAAATTTGTTAATCAAAATCATTTGATATGAAAATTGAACAACTCTATACCAAATGCCTAGCTCACGCTGCTTACTACATTGAAAGCGAGGGAGAAGCTGTGATCATTGATCCCTTAAGAGAAACCGATCAATATGTAGAAGAAGCTCAAAAAAATGGCGCGAAAATTAAATACATTTTTGAAACCCATTTCCATGCCGATTTTGTTTCGGGTCATTTGGATTTGGCGAAAAAAACCGGAGCAACGATTGTTTATGGACCGACTTCAGAAGCCAATTTTGATTTCCATTTAGGAAAGGATGGCGAAATTTTCCAAGTTGGGAATGTTACATTTGAATTGTTGCATACTCCAGGTCATACCATGGAATCATCTTGTTTTTTGTTGAGAGATGAAAATGGAAAAGAAGTTGCTTTATTTTCTGGAGATACTTTGTTTATCGGGGATGTAGGACGTCCAGATTTGGCGCAACGCGTATTTTCCGATTTGACACAAGATAAATTGGCGGGTCATATGTTTGAGTCGCTTCGAAATAAAATTATGCCATTGGCCGATGACATTATTGTCTATCCAGCACACGGAGCTGGTTCTGCTTGTGGAAAGAATTTAAGCAAAGAAACCTTTGATACTTTGGGGAACCAAAAGAAAACCAATTATGCGTTGAATCCCGCTTTGACCAAAGAGGAATTCATCGTCGAATTGACCACAGGTTTGACGCCTTCGCCAGCTTATTTCCCGAAAAATGCGGTGATGAATCGTACCGAATTTTTAGGATTCAACGAAGTTTTGGAACGCAATAAAAAACCATTGACCGTAGCTGAATTTGAAACCTTAGCAAATGAAGCAGATGTATTGGTGTTGGATACGCGTCATCAAGATGAATTCGTAAAAGGATTCATTCCAAACGCTTATTTCATCGGAGTTCAAGGTGATTTTGCGCCTTGGGTTGGAACCGTGATTGAAGACATCAACCAAAAAATCATTTTCGTAGCAGATGCTGGAAAGGAAGAAGAAGTTATTACGCGTCTTTCCCGAATCGGATATGACAATGTTTTGGGGTATTTAGAAGGTGGAATGGATGCTTGGAAAGCAGCTGGAAAAGAAGTTGATAGTATTGAAAGTATTGACGTGGTAGCTTTTGAAAAAGCCTATCAAGAAAACAATTCCATCCATATTTTGGATGTCCGTCGAAAAGGAGAATTTGATAGCGAGCATGTAAAAGGTGCACAAAATTTACCTGTTGATTACATTCACAAAAACCTACAAGAAGCATCACAAGATAAAACCTATTATGTGCATTGTGCAGGAGGATATCGTTCGGTAATTTTTGCTTCGATTGCGAAATCCAAAGGTTACGATAAATTAATCAATGTGGAAGGTGGATTTGGGAAAATCAAAACTTCAGAGATTTTTCCAAGAACGGAATTCGTTTGTCCAACGACGATGCTTTAAAAATGTATAAAGTAGAATTGTAATAAGTATAAAGTTAAAACCTCCATTTTGGGAGGTTTTTTTATTTATAGTTTTGAATCAAAACTTCAGAAGGAATGTCCAATTTTTCATTTAGATTTCGAATCATTTCCAAGGTTAATTTTCTTTTTTTGTTCAAAATTTCACTTACTCTACTTTTTAAACCAATTATTTCTGCTAAGTCTTTCTGATTATAATTCATTTGTTCCATTCGAAATTTAATGGCTTCTATTGGGTCTGGTAAATCAATTGGAAACTTTTCCTTTTCATATAGATCAATTAATACCCCTAATAATTCTAATTCATCACCTTCTGGAGTTCCCATTTTAGCATCGAATATTTCTTCTAACCTATCTAAGGCAGAGTTATAGTCAGCTTCAGTTTTTATTAATTTCATACTCATGTTAAATCGAATTAGCATTGATTTTATCGTATTCTGAATGTGTTCCAATAAATCGAATCCAAATCATTTGGTAATCGAAATTAATGCGTACAATTAATCGATAATGATTTCCTTTGATATTGAAACATACACGATTATTTTCCAAAATACTGGCACTCGGATAAACTTCTTTTAGTTCATTAAAATTGGACCAATTTGCATCTTCAGTCTCTTTGTACCAAGTTTTTAAGGACTGTTCAATATCTGAATGAACCTCCCAAAATTCTCTCAATATTTTTTTTGAAATAACACGCAAAAAGAATCAATTTGAACAAAGATAGTGAAAAGTTCCCGAAATGGGAACATTTTGTTTTTTTTTAATTAGTTAGAATTCTAAGAAGTTTTTTATGCCTTAAATCTCTGACTTCTCAAATACGCAAACGTCAGCATAACACCCAATAAAGCCATTCCGGCACCAACCAAAACAGGCGTATTGTATGCTAAACCATAGGTAATTGGAATTCCTCCGAAATACGCGCCCAAGGTATTTCCTAAGTTAAAACTTGCTTGCCCCGCAGAAGCCGCCATTGTTTCGGCTCTTTTGGCCGAATTGATCAACATCATTTGCAAAGGTGAACCAACGGTAAAGGAAATCATTCCTGTTATAAATGCCATCACATACGCCATTTCATGAATATGAGAAGTGAAATGAACAAAAATCAAACATAGGGCCATGGAGGAAAAACAAAGCATAGTGGCCTTCGTTGGATTGATGGTGTCAGCCAATTTTCCACCCAAAAGATTTCCGAAAAACATTCCCAATCCTACCAATATCATAATCAGTGGAACTCTATTTTCTGGAACTCCTGAAACCTCTGTTGCTAATGGAGCGATATAACTAATCCAAGCAAATAAACCACCTGTTCCAATCGAAATAATCGCAATTAGCAACCAAGCGCGCCAAGTTTTAAAATAATTCAACTGAGCAAAAAGATTCTGATTGGAACTAGTTTGAATTTTTGGCAACCAAAACATGAGTGCAAAGAAGGTAATCAACCCCAATAAACTGATGATTCCATAGGTTAATCGCCAAGAAAAATGATGCCCTACATAGGTTCCGATGGGTACTCCGATTAAGTTTGCCAAGGTCATTCCTGTAAACATGATGGCAATCGCTTGGGCTTCTTTTCCTTTGGTAGCGAGATTTGTTGCGACAACCGATCCGACTCCGAAAAATGCACCATGCGGTAAACCCGATGCAAATCGGGATAGTTCCAATGACCACATAGTAGGCGCAATCGAAAAAATTCCATTGAAAACCACAAACATAATCATGAATGCCATCAAAACGGTTTTGGGCGGATATTTACTTGAAGCCAATACCAAAGTTGGTGCTCCTACAACCACGCCCAAAGCATAAAGAGCGATGAGATGCGCAGCTTTTGGAATGGATACGTTCAAATCTTTGGCAATGTCTGGCAAAATTCCCATCATGGTAAATTCTGTCATTCCTATCGCCATTCCTCCAAATGCTAATGCAATCAATCCTTTTTTCATCCTACTTTATTTGCGACTGCAAAGGTCGTAATCGCAAAATGAAATGAGAAAGATTTTAGCAATAATTTCCTCAAAATGAAATTTTCTTGATTTTAATCAACTCCTTGAAGCGCCTTGATTTGATCACGGAATTTTGCAGCTTCTATAAAATCTAAATTTTGTGCTGCTTTTTCCATTTTCTTTTGAAGAGCATCGATTTGTTTTTGCAAATCTTCCGTTGACATAGAACCATAGTCTTGTTTCGGTTCTGCTGCCAAACTATCCAAGGATTTTCGTTGATACGGATTCATTTCAAATTGTTCAGCCGAAGCATTCAACGCATTGATTTTTTTGTTCAAGGGTTGAGGTGTTTTGCCGTGCTCTTCGTTGTATTTGATTTGAATTTCACGACGACGATTGGTTTCATCAATGGTTTTCTGCATCGAATCTGTGATTTTGTCCGCATACATAATCACACGACCGTTGACGTTTCGGGCAGCGCGACCAGAAGTTTGTGTAAGAGATCGGTGGTTTCGTAAGAATCCTTCTTTGTCCGCATCTAAAATAGCTACCAAGGAAACTTCTGGCAAATCCAATCCTTCACGCAACAAATTCACTCCAACCAACACATCAAACAATCCTAAACGTAAATCCTGCATAATTTGAACACGCTCCAAAGTGTCAACATCGGAATGTATGTATCGCGTTCTCACGCCAAATCGAGTCAAATATTTCGTCAATTCCTCTGCCATTCGTTTGGTTAAGGTTGTGACCAAGGTACGTTCGTCTTCTTCTGCACGTTTCTGAATTTCCTCCATCAAATCATCCATTTGGTTCAAAGAAGGACGAATTTCAATAATCGGATCCAATAATCCCGTTGGACGAATGATTTGTTCTACCACCACACCTTCCGATTTCTCCAATTCATAATCCGCTGGTGTTGCAGAAACGTAAATAACTTGTCGTTGCAACGATTCAAATTCCTCAAATTTTAAGGGTCTATTATCCATCGCTGCAGGCAATCGGAATCCGTATTCCACCAAATTTTCTTTACGACTGCGGTCGCCTCCATACATCGCATGAACTTGGGGAATCGTAGCGTGGGATTCGTCCACAACCATCAAATAATCATCTGGGAAATAGTCCAACAAACAGAAAGGACGTGTGCCTGGAAGTCGACCGTCTAAATAACGTGAATAGTTCTCAATCCCTGAACAATAGCCCAATTCCTTCATCATTTCGACGTCAAATTCGGTTCGTTCTTGCAATCGTTTCGCTTCCAAATGCTTGCCGATTTCTTGGAAATAATTCACTTGTTTTCCTAAATCGATTTGGATGTTTTTGATCGCTCCATTTAAAGTTTCAGGAGAAGTCACAAAAAGATTCGCTGGATAAATATTGATTTTCTCCATCGAACTAATTCTTTTACCCGAAGTTGGATCGATGATTTCGATTTCCTCAATAGTATCGCCAAAGAAATGGACACGAACTCCTTGATCGGAATACGCTGGAAAGATATCGGTTACATCTCCACGAACACGAAAAGTTCCTCTCAAGAAATCCGATTCTGATCTTGCATAAAGCGAGCTTACCAATTTTTGTAAAAATTTGGTTCGCGCAACGTTTTGTCCGACTTCAATGTTGATGATGTTTTTGTGGAATTCATTTGGATTTCCAATTCCATACATACAAGAAACGGAAGCCACGACCAAGACATCACGACGACCTGAAAGAAGTGCGGAACTGGTGCTCAAACGCAATTTTTCAATTTCTTCGTTGATGGATAAATCTTTCTCAATGTACAAACCAGAAGTTGGAATATAAGCTTCGGGCTGATAATAATCGTAATAGGAAACGAAATATTCCACCGCATTTTCAGGGAAAAATTCCTTGAATTCCATGTACAATTGTGCCGCTAAGGTTTTGTTATGCGCCAAAACCAAAGTCGGACGTTGGGTTTCTTGAACTACATTGGCGATGGTAAAGGTTTTTCCTGAACCCGTTACACCCAATAAAGTTTGGTAACGATCACCCGATTCTACGCCATCTACCAAAGATTGAATGGCTTTGGGCTGATCTCCTGTAGGGGCAAATTCCGAATGGATTTTAAACTTCATAATCGATTTGTACTGAGCTTGCAAAGGTACGATTAAGGGCTGATTTATCAAAAAGGGTTGTGGTTTGTGACGGGTTCTAATTCGACTTATCCGAAGTCGCAGTCACTCACATATTGTGTATTACAGCTATTTGACTTCTCCGAAGTCTATTTTGAATTGCGTATCGATTTAAAATGTTAATGATAAACATCTCGGAGAGATGAAATAACTGTAGAATACAGAGATGTAGAATTGGTCGACTTCGGAGAAGTCGCATAAAATCAACAAAATAATAAATTGCGAAAATGTCTATTCGACTTCTCCGAAGTCGTAGTCTCTCATAAATTATATATTACAGCTATTAGACATCTCCGAAGTCTATTTTGAATTGCATATCGATTTAAAATGTTAATGATAAACATCTCGGAGAGATGAAATAACTGTAGAATACGGAGATATAGAATTGGTCGACTTATCCGAAGTCGCAGTCACTCACATATTGTGTATTACAGCTATTTGACTTCTCCGAAGTCTATTTTGAATTGCATATCTATTTAATATGTCAATGGAAAAACATCTCGGAGAGATGGCATAGCTGTAGGAAATAAAGACATACAATTGGTCGACTTCGGAGAAGTCGCATAAAATCAACGAAATAATAAACTGTGAAAATGTCTATTCGACTTCTTCGAAGTCTATTTTGAATTGCATATCGATTTAATATGTCAATGTAAAAACATCTCGGAGAGATGGCATAGCTGTAAATTTAATCCATCCAATCAAACAAATATTCCTCTTTATATTCAATTTCAAACTTTTCCAAAAGCGATTTATATTCCGATTGAAAAGATGTTTTTTGGTGATGAATTTTCTGATTGTCAATATAATTTATCACATTACTTACAGCTGATTTATTATACGAAAAGGCGCCATAACCTTGTTGCCATTCGAATTTTCCAAGCACAAAACCTTTTGAATTAATAAAAATATTACTCGATTTTTTAATTTCTCGTACCAATTCCGATATACCCAGATTTGGATTATGCGAATAAAAAATATGGATATGATCGGGCATTCCGTTTATGGCTAAAGGTTTATTGCCTTTTTCTTTCAAAATCCCTCCGATATAGCTATATAACTCAATTTCCCAAGAATCTTTAATTAAACTTTGTCGACCCTTTACGGCAAATACGAGTTGAACGTAGATTTGATGAAATGCATCTCCCATAGTTTATAGATTTAAGTTAGTATAAATTTATATGAATAGGTGTAAACTGATTTAATTTTAATTAGTTAAATGGCTTCTTAGGTTTTCTTGTTAAATAAAAAAGCGACCTAAATAGATCGCTTTATAGTTGTAATTATATGTCGGAATTTAGTTCTTGATGAATTTTTCCGTTACAATTTTTCCTGATTTTGTTTGAACTTTCAAAACGTAGATTCCTTTTGCTAATTCTGAAATCATCAATTTAGAAACATTTTGAGTAGATTTTACTTTTTGTCCTGAAACATTGAAAATTTCAACCGAAGAAACTTCTTCGTTATTTGTCAATGAAATAGTCAAAACATCCTTCACTGGGTTTGGATAAAGTTTAGCAGCAGTTTTTGCAATTTCATTTAAACCTGCTGTAGAAACTTCCCCTTCGATGATAAAGTTATCGTAGAATGCACTTCCTCCATAATTATTGTGCAACATGTTAAATCCAGCGATATTGGTTGGATTGTAGTTTTCTCCTGTAAAGATTAATTCCCCATCGAAATAATACTTCACTTCTGTTGGATTTACTTCAATTTTGATGGTATACCAAGTGTTGGGAGTCCACTCCACTGAATCGATCGTTTCATAATCATAGTCTAAACTATTGATCACATAAAGTCCACCTTGGTATTCCATACCAACTCCACCGATTGGATAAAAATCTTCCACTTCGTCCTGAGAATAAATGGTAAATTCAAAATCTGCACCCATTAGTTCGGTTACCATAACGTCATAAGTTATGCTAAATCCTTCGGTTTTATAGGATTCGTTAAACATTTTTGAAGCACCAAATATGGGGAACCATTGGTAATCAAAATCTGTTTCATGAGCATTTTTAAAAGAAAAACTATTTTCTTCTGTCGCTAATTCATCGGTAATAATCTGATTTTCCAACAATCC
This sequence comes from Moheibacter stercoris, assembly GCF_040545805.1. Classification (NCBI taxonomy): domain Bacteria; kingdom Pseudomonadati; phylum Bacteroidota; class Flavobacteriia; order Flavobacteriales; family Weeksellaceae; genus Moheibacter; species Moheibacter stercoris. Next base: position 234,517 of record NZ_JBEPMO010000002.1, on the reverse strand, counting down.
ATCGATTCCTTCTGTCACTGTCCATCCTTGTTGGTTGTGGATTGTTCCTAGTTCATAGCCTTCCTCTGCTTCAAAAGATATAACCTCTTGCGACAATACAAAGCTTGCTGATAACGACAAGCCCAATACATAAAACTTTTTCATTTTTCGCTACTTAAAATTTTGGTCGCCGAAGGTATCTTTTTTATGTTCGATTTAAAAAGATATTGGAAGATTTAACATCATAAAAATCCTTTATGGGAAAGAGATTTCATAATATTGATGTGACTAATTCAGTTGCTTATTGGGAGCTAGTCGATTGAATTGATTATTGAGATTTTTATCTGAAGAAGTTTAGAATTGTGTTTTATAATAAGTAAAATTTTATTTACTAAATTTGTTTGAAGCAAAAGTTAAATGGACTTAACGGCAAGAAAATATAAGTTTATTGAAGATTTCATCCGTATGATCAATTCCGATCAACTTACAAAATTGAAGGAATTAGAAGAATTATTATATTCAGATGAAATCACTAATTCCGATGTTTTACCCTTAAGTCAAGATCAAATTCAATATCTTGATGATATTCGTAAACGTCATTTTTCAGGCGATAGTGAATCGATGTCTTTAGAAGATTTCAGAAAAAGATTTGAAGATTCCTATGGAATATCACATTAAAATAAAAGAAGAATATTGGATTAACCTATCTGAAGCATTTGAATATTATTCATCAATAAATGAAGAATTAGGAGTGCGTTTTTATAGAGAAACTGATTCTCTTTTATCGGAAATTTCTATTCAACCCTTATCTTTTCAAATTCAAATCAAAAATTACAGACAAGCATTGGTCAAAAATTTTCCTTTTCAAATCATTTTTGAATTTTTTGAAAATGAAATCATTATTTATACGCTTTTTCCAGCAAAAGCAAATCCTGCTAAAAAACCGAAATAATTCACATCCCTTTCGCCTTCTCCCACAATTCATCTTGCTCTTCGAGAGAAAGTTCCGAAATGTTTTTTCCTTGTTGTAGTGCTAATTCTTCAATTTGTTGAAATCGCGATATGAATTTTTTATTCGTACGTTCGAGTGCATCTTCGGGATTGATACCCGTAAAACGAGCATAGTTAATCAAAGAAAAGAAAACATCACCCAATTCTTGTTCGCGTTTCTCAGGGTCAGATTCTTGCTCAAATTCCATTATTTCTTCTTTGACTTTCGCCCAAGTATCTTCAGAATTAGCAAATTCAAATCCAACTCCTTTCACTTTTTCTTGAATTCGGTAGGCTTTTACCATCGCGGGTAGAGAAGAAGGAACTCCTTCCAATACCGATTTTTTCCCTTCTTTCAGTTTTAGTTTTTCCCAGTTTCGTTTCACTTCTGCTTCGTCGGCAACTTTTACATCACCATAAATATGCGGATGACGATAAATCAATTTTTCGCAGATGCTGTTCAAAACATCGGCAATATCAAAATCATGGGTTTCGGAAGCGATTTTCGAATAGAAAACCAAATGAAGGAAAACATCGCCCAATTCTTTTTTGATTTCGGGCATGTCTTTTTCTAGGATAGCATCCGACAATTCATACATCTCTTCGATCGTCAAATAGCGAAGGCTATCCATGGTTTGTTTTTTATCCCACGGACATTTTTCGCGCAAATCGTCCATGACATCTAGTAATCGATTAAAAGCTATGAGTTGTTCTTCTCTAGAATACATTTTGGGATAACATTAAAAAAAGGGTTTGTTTCAAAAATGAAAAAAACCCTTGTATGGTAAGTATTATTTGTCTTCTTTTTTTGCTTTAGGAGCTTTTTTCTCCTTCGTTTCAGCTTTCTCTTTTGGTTCAGCAGCTTTTTTTGCTTTTTTAGGTTTTTCTTCAACCTCTGCAGAAGTTTCTTCCGCTTTTGGCTCTTCTACTGGCGTTACCAAACCATTAGCTTGCAAAATATTGTACCATTGAAACAATTTTTTCAAGTCAGAATCATATACACGTGATTCATCATATTCAGGTAATACTTCTTCAATGTATTTACGCAAGTTAGCGCCTGATTCTTTGTGGCTGATGGCAGCTCCACCATTCTCTTTATTGTAGATTCTTGTGAAAACTTCTTTCAAAGGAAATTCCTCAGAAACACCATAAATGGCAACGTTTTCCAATAAACTTACATTATTATGAGCCGAAATAGAGGTTTTTTTTCCTTTGTCCAAATCTTCAACTATAAAACCACCTTTGGCCTGAGAAATCAATTTAAATAATCCTGGTTTACCAGAGATTGAAATAATTTTTGTTAAATCCATAGTCTTACTTACATTTTTCATTAGTTAGGAAACTGCATTTTATAATCTGCCTTTACTTTCCCTTTGGATATACTTTTTAATTTGTTTTGTACTAACTTCTTTTTGAATGCCGATAAATAGTCGGTAAACAAAATTCCTTCAATATGATCGTATTCATGTTGAATAACGCGGGCACGAATATCGGAAATTTCTTCTTTATGTTTTTCCCAATTTTCATCAAAATATTCAATCACGATTGTTTCTGGTCTTGAAACGTCTTCTCGTACGCCAGGAATACTCAAACAACCTTCATTAAATTTCCATTCCTCACCTTTCTTTTCCACAATTTTCGGGTTGATGAATACTTTTTTGAAACTTTTCAATTCTTCGGCGATTTCAGCATATTCCTCATCCTCTGCAAAAGGAGTCAAGTCTACAATAAACAAACGGATTGCCAACCCTATTTGAGGAGCAGCCAGTCCAACGCCATACGCATCAGCCATGGTGTCAAACATATTTTCGATTAACTGTGGTAAGTTCTTGTAATCCTTATCAATATCGACTGCCGTTTGTCTTAAAACAGGATCTCCGTAGGCACGAATCGGTAAAATCATTTCCAAATTTTTTGCAAAGATAGGATTAAGAAATTTCTAACCGTAAAAACTTCCATTTTTTTCAGGGCGTGACCTCTTCTCGTCACGATTTATGTCGTCACGAGAAGATGTCGGGCTTTCCGTTGCAATCTTTTGGGCTTATGTATTTATACTTACTCAAATTTCTCCAAGGAAACAGTTGTTCGTCGCTTAAGGGTGGCTGAGCGTAGTCGAAGCCCAAAAGGATTTCCACTTCACTTACGAAGTATGCACCGTAGGTAATCCCTCAAGCGAACTAAGTTTAACGTTTAAAGTTCAAGGTTTAAAGTTTCAAGAAATTTAAAAGAAATACTATTCAAAAAGACCACAGAAAGGTCAGGTAGCTGAAAATAAATTGATTAGAGATGATTGAAAGATATTATATATAAAAGACCTCAGAAAAGTCAAATACCTGTAGAATAAAAATAAAAGGTAGAAAGTTCAAACCGACCTCAGAGAGGTCAAATAGCTGTAGAATAATCATAATTACAAAAACCGACTTCAGAGAAGTCGAATAGAAAAACTAATTAATCATTACGCAGCCTTCACACATTTAAGAGTGTAAAAATTTGTATTTCTCTAAACCTTCAGCATCCAACTTCCAGCCTTTTCCACCGTAGAAGAATCCTACTCAAAACTTATTCTCCATATAAGACTGTAGGATAATTGTTGCGCTGACTCTATCAATCAGGCCTTTTTCTTGACGCTTTTTCTTTTTCGCTCCCGAATGAAAAATTGCTTGCGAAGCCATTTTGGACGTAAACGATTCATCTTGCCTAAAAATTGGAATGGATGGAAATTTTTCTTGTAGTGTTGAAATAAACTTTTGAATTTCCACTTCCAATTGTCCCACTTCTCCATGCATACGCATAGGCAATCCCACGACAATTTCTTGAATGGTATTTTCAGCAAAATACTTTTCCAAAAATGGAAATAAAACTTTTGTGTCAACCGTATCAAGTGCAGTAGCAATGATTTGTAAATCATCAGTTACGGCAATTCCTGTACGTTTCATTCCATAATCGATGGCAATAATTCTTGGCATGTAGCAAAGATAGAAGTTAGAATTTAGAATCTAGAACAAATTTTGATGAAATAGTAAAACAAGGTTTTTTGATGAATTTAATTCGCTTATTTCTACGTTCAACTTTCTTAAATCTAACTTAAAAATGTAGATTTGTAGCCAACATAAGAATGATATGCAGAATTTACAATCAATTATAGAATCGGCGTGGGAAAATCGCGATTTGTTAAAGGAGCAAGAAACTCAAAATGCAGTAAGAGAAGTGGTTGACTTGTTGGATGCTGGAACTTTACGAGTGGCAGAACCAATTGATGGCGGATGGCAAGTTAACGAATGGGTGAAAAAAGCTGTTGTAATGTATTTTCCAATTCAACAAATGGAAACAATTGAAGTGGGAATTTTTGAATTCCACGATAAAATTCCATTGAAAAGAAATTATGCAGAAAAAGGAGTTCGAGTAGTTCCTCATGCTATTGCTCGTCACGGATCTTATGTGTCCAAAGGAGTTATCATGATGCCTTCTTATGTGAATATTGGAGCCTATGTAGATGAAGGAACAATGGTCGATACTTGGGCAACTGTTGGTAGTTGCGCCCAAATTGGCAAAAATGTCCATTTAAGTGGCGGTGTCGGTATTGGTGGTGTTTTAGAGCCTCTTCAAGCCGCACCTGTTATTATTGAGGACAATGCATTCATCGGTTCACGTTGTATCGTGGTTGAAGGTGTGCGTGTAGGAAAAGAAGCTGTTTTGGGAGCCAATGTTGTCTTGACAGCCTCTACCAAAATTATTGATGTAACAGGAGATACTCCAGTAGAATTAAAAGGCGAAGTTCCTCCTCGTTCGGTTGTAATTCCTGGTAGCTATGCGAAACAATTTCCAGCAGGAGAGTACCATGTTCCTTGTGCAATCATTATAGGCAAAAGAAAGGAAAGCACCGATTTAAAGACTTCTCTAAATGATGCATTAAGAGAGCATAATGTTGCAGTTTAATTTCACTGTCTTTACTTTTGGTTCACTCTATGCTAGAAATTAAGGAAAATACAAAGCAAGAATCCTCGCAAAACATTTCGCGACAAAAAGCTTTAATTCTTCAAAACAAATACATTGGTGACGTTTTGACCTCATCGGTCATAGCTGAAAATCTCAAAAAAATTGATCCTGAAATCGAAGTTCATTTTTTTTGCTATCGGCCTGCTGTTGCTGTTTTGGAAAACAATCCTTATGTAGACAAAATCATTTCGTTTGATGAGAAGAAATTGAAAAACATTTCCATTCTCAATCAATATGCCAACGAAATTCATGATTTAAAATACGATTTGGTATTAGATCCTTATGCCAAATTACAAAGCCGATTTATTTCGTTAAAATCGAATGCGAAAAGAAGAATAAGTTACAACAAACCCTTCTTTAAACATATTTATACTGACGTTGTAGAAAAGAAAGAAATTCCTTCAAGAGAAACATCTTGTACAGCTGTAGATAACCGAGTTTCTTTGGTGAATCCTTTGATGAAGGAACCTATACCATTAGCCTTACACCCAAAAATTTATCTGACGCAAGAGGAAATTGAAGAAGGGAGAGAAATTTTGGAAAAAGCTAACATAGATTTTTCACGCAAAACCATTATGATGGGAATTTTGGGTAGTGGAGAGGAAAAATCCTGGCCAATTGATTATATGACAAAATTGATTGCGCATATCCAAAAGCACTATAACTTCAACATTCTTTTCAATTATATCCCGAGTCAACAATCAACTGTTGATAAAATAAAAGCTGGTTTGCCTTCGTTAGACAAGATATATTTAGAAGTGATGGGCAAAAACGTCCGAGAACTTCTAAAAATTCTTTATCATTGTGATGCATTTGTTGGTAATGAAGGAGGAGGTGTCAATATGTCCAAAGCATTGGATGTAGCGACCTTTAGTATCTATTCGCCGCATAAATTTCCCAATGATTGGGGGTGTTTTGAAGATGGACACAAACACGTAAGTGTACATTTTCAGGATTTAGACAAACCAACAATAGACAAAAGAACTGATAAGTATTTATTAAAAAACGCACACAAATACTATAGAAAATTGAGCTTAACCTATGTACAAGCAGAAGTTGACAAATTTTTACAAGGAAATTTTGGAGATGTAGGGATTCCAGATGAATTCAGTAGAGATCTGCCAAAAATATCTGCCCTGCTCATTACATACAATGAGGAACGAAACATTCAAAAGTTTTTAGATGAAGCTTGGTATGCCGATGAAATCATCGTGGTAGATTCAGAAAGTACAGATCGAACAGCTGAAATCGCAAAAAAGCATCCAAAAGTAAAATTCATTACGCGAAAATTTGACAATTTTACCTCTCAAAAGAATTTTGCGATTGATCAAGCTAGAAACGAATGGGTGACTTTCTTTGATGCAGATGAACGAATTTCGAAGTCGCTTATTTTTGAAATGATTGATGAAATCAAGAAAAACGAAGCGGATGCATTTTTTGTGTATCGACGTTTTTATTTCATGGAGAAATACATCAAACGATCGGGTTGGCAAAATGACAAAGCGATTCGATTGTTCAAAAAATCCATAAATCGTTATGGAGAAGGAAGATTGGTTCATGAATTAATCGATAGCAAAGGGAAAGTTAAATTCCTAACCAATAAACTCGATCATTATTCTTATTTCTCAGTAGAAGAATATGACCGAAAATTAACCCAATATTCCATTTTACGTGCCAAAGAATTGTACAAAAAAGGATTAAAACCTACTATTTTTCATTTTTGGGTGAAACCCTGGTTCCGTTTTGTACATCACTACATTCTGCGATTAGGAATTTTGGACGGTGGAGAAGGGTATATCATATCAAAACTTCATGCACACCATGTTTTCAAACGTTATTTGTTCTTATCAAAAATGTGGGAAAACAACAAGAAATCAAAAAAATAATTACATTTAAGAAACTTTAAAGTATCATGAAAGCATACGTATTTCCAGGACAAGGAGCACAATTTACCGGAATGGGGAAAGATTTGTACGACAATTCTGACCTGGCAAAAGAATTATTTCAACAAGCCGATGAACAATTGGGTTTTGAAATTTCCAAAATCATGTTTGAAGGAACTGCTGAGGAATTAAAACAAACCAAAGTAACCCAACCAGCGGTGTTTTTGCATTCGGTTATTTTGGCGAAAACCTTAGAAAATTTCCAGCCCGATATGGTTGCGGGACATTCTTTAGGGGAAATTTCTGCTTTGGTTGCCAATGGAACTTTGAATTTTGAATCAGGATTAAATTTGGTGTACAAACGTGCTTTAGCGATGCAAAAAGCATGTGAAATCCAACCATCCACTATGGCGGCAATATTAGGTTTAGAAGATGCGGTAGTTGAACAGATTTGTTCCGAAACAGAAGGCGTTGTAGTTGCGGCAAATTATAATTGTCCAGGTCAATTGGTGATTTCGGGTGAAGTTCCAGCAGTGGAATTGGCATGCGAGAAACTAAAAGCTGCTGGTGCAAAACGAGCATTGATGTTACCTGTTGGAGGAGCATTTCACTCTCCTTTGATGAAGCCAGCAGAAGATGAATTGGCAGAAGCAATCGCTAATACAGAATTTATGACGCCTATTTGTCCAGTTTACCAAAACGTCACCACAACAGCGGTAACCAATCCTGAAGAAATCAAAAAGAACTTAATTGCGCAGTTGACGGCTCCTGTAAAATGGACGCAATCTGTTCAACAAATGATCAAAGACGGCGCTGTTGAATTCATTGAAGTTGGTCCAGGAAATACCTTACAAGGTTTGGTTCGAAAAATTGACAATTCGGTGGGGACGAGCTCAGCGAGTTTATAAATAAAAATTACATTCAGCCAAGCCCTAATAGCCAGATCTATTAGGGCTTGGTTGTTACTAGGAAAATATGATTCAGGAATTTAGAGCAAATGGGAAATTATTAATTGCCGGAGAATATACCGTTCTCGATGGGGGATTGGCATTTGCAATTCCGACTAAATTGGGACAATTCTTGAAAGTTTCCTATGAGAATTCCGAAGAGAAATACTTGAATTGGGAAGCTAGATTAAGCGATATGGAAGTTTGGTTTTCTGCGAAATTTGAGCTTCCAACGTTGAATGTCATTGAAGCTTCAAATTCGATTTTAGCAGAAAAATTAGTTGAAATTTTTCAAGCCATCGAGAAGTTAAATTCAAGTTTTTTTGAGAATTTCCATCAATCAATTTCTTGTGTTACGCAATTAGAATTTCCTAAAGATTGGGGATTGGGAAGTAGTTCAACTTTGATTTATTTGTTGGCGAAATGGGCAGGAGTAAATGAATTTGAATTGTCCAATTTGACTTTTAAAACAAGCGGATACGACATTGCTTCGGCAGGAAATGATGCCCCAATTTTGTATCAACTAATCAACCTAAAACCGAAAATTGAGTCGGTAGATTTTAGCCCAAGTTTTCTGGATCAATTGTACTTCCTTTATTTAAATCAAAAACAAGACACCCAATTGGGCGTTGCACAATCCTATAAATCTTTACCCAAAAATGATTGTTTGATAGACGAAATTTCAGATTTGGTGATGAAAATTTATAAAGCAAAATCCTTGGAAGAATTTGAACGAAACATCGATCAACATGAAGAATTATTATCCGAATTCATGAACAGACCCAAAGTCAAAGATTTGTATTTTTCGGATTATGAGGGAAGTGTCAAAAGCTTGGGTGCATGGGGAGGAGATTTTGTTTTAGTTACCAAACGAAACGATTTTCAAGCCTATTTTGAATCAAAGGGTTATTCGATTCTTTTGCCTTTCAGAGACTTAATTCTTTAATATTTAAGGAAAAAAATCATAAAATATTGGGTAAATATTCTAAATTCGTAAGAACATTAACTTAAATTTTATCTATGAAAAAGTATTTAGCAGAGTTTTTAGGAACTTTCTGGTTAGTATTTGGAGGTTGTGGTAGTGCCATTTTTGCCTCACAAATTGCAGCAGGAGACGGTGGACAATTGGGGATTTTATTGGTCGGCGTTTCATTAGCTTTTGGTTTAACAGTTTTGACCATGGCGTATGCGGTAGGTCATATTTCAGGTGGACATTTCAATCCAGCAGTATCATTTGGATTATTAGCAGGAGGAAGATTTTCCGGAAAGGAATTGGCTCCGTATATCATTGCTCAATGTGTGGGTGGTATCGCCGCAGCAGGAGCTTTATGTTTTATCAGCGGGGGCGTTGGTGATGGGCCAGGAGCATTTGCCACGAATTTTTATGATTCGGCCGTATATTTTGGGAAAAGTTATTCCATGCAGCAAGCCTTTTTAACCGAATTCTTATTGACGATGTTCTTTTTGATTATCATCATGGGAGCAACCGATAAATGGGCCAATGGGAAATTTGCAGGAATCGCAATTGGACTTGGATTAACCTTGATTCACTTGATTTCTATTCCAATAACCAATACATCCGTAAATCCAGCGCGTTCTACTTCACAAGCAGTATTTGTAGGTGGACAAGCCTTGGCTCAATTATGGTTGTTCTGGGTTGCGCCAATCGCTGGAGCAATAGTTGGAGGATTGATTTATAAATTCTTATTGCAAAGAGAAACTGCAGAAGCTTAATTAGAATTAAACAAATAAAATACAAAACCGCTTGAATTCGATTTGGGCGGTTTTTTTATGAATTTAAATCGGCTAAAGCTTTTTCTAAGTTGCTAAATTCAAATTGAAATCCCGCTTTTTTAATTTTTTCGTTTGACAATGCTGAACCTTTGAGAAGAATTTCAGACATTTCGCCTAAAGCTAATTTTAAAATGAAGGCAGGAGCTTTGGGCAAAAGAATGGATTTCCCATGAGCACGCATTAGTTTTTGGGCGAATTCTTTATTGGTTGTGATTTCGGAAGCCACAGCATTGAAAGGACCTTCTAAGCTGGGATTTTCCAACAAATAGCAATACATATTCACAATATCATCGAGATGAATCCACGGTAAAATTTGGTTTCCAGATCCCAAAGGCGAAAGTACAGATGCTTTTACCATCGGTTTCAATTCTTTTAGCATTCCACCTTGGTAAGATAATACCGCTGAAGTTCTAAGAGCGCATACTCTTGTACCTAATTTTTCAAATTCTTGAGCAGATTTTTCCAAATCATAACACATTTGACCTAAAAAATCGGGTTCATGTTCATCTGATTCTTTGTAAATTTTAGAGGAATTTTTGGTTCCATAGTAATTTGCTCCAGAAGCGGTAATAAAGGTTGATAGTTTCGAATTTAATTTTGATGCGTATTGAAAAAGTAAATCACAAGATTTCACTCGACTATCGTAGAGTTCTTTCTTGTAAGAATTCGTCCATCGTTTCGAAATGGGTGCGCCCGCAAGGTGGATGATGGCATCTAAATTTTCAAAAGCAGATTCGTCAATAATCCCTTTATCAATATCCCAATACAATGAATTTTCTTGTTTACTTCTCGACAAAATCCTTACTTCATAGCCTTTGGATTGTAATTTTTTCACCAATGCTTTGCCAATTAATCCGGTTGCGCCTGAAATAAGAATCGTTTTCATGGAAGGAAGATAAGAAAAGAAATTAGTTTGGTTTTCATTTTTAGGTCAAAAAATCCTTGCGAAATAATTCTTACATTCGTTCTATAAAATGTAGGAGCAATGAATTTGGAAGATAAATTGATGTTTCCGAAAATGGAAAAATCGAAACAAAGTCGATTCCGTGATCGGTTATTCGAAATCATTTTTGAATCGGATACCTTTTACGGGAAACTTTTCAATATCTGCTTGCTAATCCTTATTTTAATCAGCGTAGCCTTGGTTATGTTTGAATCTGTCGATTCGATCAATGCAAAATACCATCGGGAATTGGTGATTTGGGAATGGGTTATTACAATTCTATTTACCCTCGAATATATTCTACGATTGTATACGGTTAGAAAACCTTGGCGATACTTTTTTAGTTTCTATGGAATTATTGATTTGTTGAGTATTCTACCAACCTATATGGGGATATTTTATCCGTCATCCAAATATTTATCCAGCATCAGAATCTTACGATTGTTCCGAATCTTCCGAATTTTTGGTTTGACGGATTTCTTACGAGGTGGAAATACCATTTTATTGGCACTCCGAAATAGCCGTGCGAAAATTGTGGTGTTTTTATCGTTCGTCACCTTGATTGTAGTGGTAATTGGATCCATCATGTATGTAGTGGAAGGAAAGCATCCTGAGTCGGGATTTACAAGTATTCCCACAAGTATTTATTGGGCAGTTGTTACCTTGACAACGGTAGGTTATGGCGATATTGCGCCGGTAACAGCATTTGGGAAATTTTTGGCTTCGATTGTGATGATTATTGGTTATGGTGTGATCGCTGTCCCAACGGGAATTGTAACTGCTGAAGCGGTGAAAGGAGCTCGCAAAGAAAATGAACCGCAAAAGAATTCCCAAGTTTGCCAGCATTGTCATGATTCCAAACATTTAGATGGTGCAAATTTTTGCAAGACTTGCGGATATCCACTTCACTAAAAAAGAAAATCCCCTGCTTTCGCAAGGGATTCTATATAGATCAATTTTGATTCAAATTAATTTCCAGTTTCTGATTGAGCTGGAGGAGTAGCTGGTGCATCTGGGGTTGGTGCTGTTGCTGCAGCTTCTGGAATAATACTTTCAACAGAAGTTTTAGGAGCGTAAGGATTTTCCATCATTACATTTGCTGCAATAACCAAAGCCACGATTAAACCTGCCAATGTCCAAGTTGCTTTGTCCAAAAATTCGTTTGTTCTTTGAACTCCGAACATTTGCCCACCTCCTGAACCACCAAATGTAGAAGATAATCCTCCTCCTTTAGGGTTTTGAGATAAAATAACCAAAACTAAAATGGCACAAACAGCGATGATCACCACCATTAAAAATATAAACGTCTGCATTTTATTTTTTTATTACTAGAATTAAGTCTGCAAATAAAGTGAATTTTTCTAACTTATTCAAAAGAAAGTTTAAAAAGCTTGAGATGAGGATGAAAACAGTGATATTCCTATTTTGAATTCATCATATAGTCAATATGCTCAATTTTGTCTGAGAAATATTCTTCTTTTTCTGGATATTTGATCATCAGGATTTTATACGCACGAATTGCTTTGTCATACTTTTTTTGTTCGGTATAAATTTGCGCCAAAGTTTCCGTCATCAAATCGGAATATTCTTCTGTGTTCATTGATTTTTCTAACACTGAACTTATAGATACCTCTTTGGAAGGAGGTGAGATTTTAGGCGATTTTTCAATGAATTCTTCTATCAATTGAAATTTAATTTCCTTTTCACTCGGTGCTTTTTGTGAAGTCAAATTTTCGGATGATTTTCCTACCTCTTTCTTAGGCAAACTCAACCATTCCGCAAAAGTTAGTTCACTCGATTTAGGCTCCTCCACTGGTTCGGTAGCAACTTCTGTTTCCGATACTAAAATTTCTTCTGAATCTATTTCCGCTTCATCTGAAGGAATGAAATCTTCGGTTTCTTCAATGTTTTCAAGTGTAACAATGCTTTCAGTCGGAATTTCCTTAATAATTTCTTCTTGAGTTTCTACTATTTCAATTGCTTCTTCTTGAATTTGTGTCGATTCTTGTTTCTCCTTTTGCAAATAATGATATAGAGCAACACGACTCGGGCAATAGATGCTTGTTTTTTTTAATTCATTCTGATAGGAAGCATGATCAAATTCTTTCAAGCCAAAAAGCAACAAAGTTCTCAACGTAGAAAAATAGGGATATTTTTCTATTTCATCTTGAAGTAGCGCAACGTCTGAAAGTTGAACTTCAAAAGGATGGAGAATTAAATGTTGAATTCTAGGATGCATGAAATAGGAACCAAATTAAGTTTGAAATGCGAAAATAATCAAAATGAATGGGAAATGGATAGCTTTCCAAGAAAATCACTTGGATTACCAATCCATGGCAACGGCATTGAAAATTTGCTGCGTTAATTGATCGATAATGCTTTCCAATAAAGCAGATTCCGCTTGTTGTAAAGTCTGATTGCTTTCGAAATCCTCATAAGCAGAAAAGGATTTGTCAAAACTTTTGGTTTCATCTTTTCTGTTTTCATAGCGAACCCTTACGGTTATCGTCAATCGGTTTTTACCTGCGATTTCATTGGCTTGAATCGCAACCGAAGTTTGTTGGTAGCCTGTAATTTCACCATCAATATACAAATCAGAATCATCTGAATTGGTCAAAGATAATTTCGTTCGATTGTTGAAAATGTCTTGTAATTTATTGGTGAACTCAGGACTTAAATTTGGATTTTGATAAGGCGCATAATTCGGGAAAACGGCAATGTTGATGGTTTCCCATGTTGGATGGATAGAAGATCCAGAAAGTGTATAACAACTCGTCAAGCTTAAAAATGCTCCAATGCTAAAAGCAATGGCCAAAATTTTCGTTTTCAATCCTAATTGTAAAATCATGCAACGAAGATACGTCAGTTTGAGGCAAAAAAAAAGAGCCGAAATAAATCCGACTCTTTTATGAATTTTGTTCTCATTATTTGGTAAAACGAATGGCCATTTTACGGTCAACCGCTCTTTCTGCATCCGTAGCTTCTGCTGGAATTTTGGCAAATTCGCTTCCATAACCTTCTGCGGAAACAACTTGTGATCCAACACCCGCTTTGTTTAACCAGTTTTTGATAAAGTCAGCACGTGCTTGAGACAAAGCTTTGTTTTTTGCAGCATCACCCACCTTATCGGTATAACCGCCAATTTTAATTTTGGCTTCAGGGAATGCTTTCAAAATCGCAACCAAATTTTCTAATTGAGCAGTTGATCCATCCTCTAATTGGTCGGAACTACCCATTTTGAAATTCACATTGTCAAAGGTGTACCAAGTATCTTTAAGAGCTGCATCATCTGCAGTTTCATAATTTCCGGAATTCAAATAATTGATGATTTGACTTTCCAAACCGCCTTGGTAGGCTTTCAATTTGGTTCCTTTTAAGTCCACTTCTTCGTACACTCGATTAGGAGTTTGGATGGTTGTGATTTCTTCTTCCACGATATCGTCGCCAATGATGGTGTCATTGGTTTGTTGCGTTACGACAACTTCCTCTTCGGTACTACATTTTTTTAACAAATACCCACCGATTAATAATAACAAAGCCAATGGAATTAACCATTTCAGCCAATTCATTCCATTGTTATTGTTTTGGGTATTTCTTGGGGTATTGTAAGTCGTTTCTGAATGTGAACTTGAAGTTGTTTGGGTAACACGCTCTGCGTCTTTGTTTCCTCCAAACCAGTTTCCAAAACCTAAGGAGGCCAAGGATAATCCTGCTGGCAATAGGGAAGAAACAACTCCTTTTTGGTCATTCAATAAACTCGTGATTCCAGATGCTCCTAAATTGTTCTCAGTGGCATATTTGCCTAAAGAACCTAAGGTTGCTCCGGTGACCATATTCAACAAGGAATTCGAAGAATTATTACTAATTCCAGCAAAATTGGCAATAGTAGAAACCAAACCGCCGACTTTGTCACCAAAAATACTGGTTAGTAAATTGGTGATCATGGAATTATTGGACGAATTTCCCATTAAATTGGTTAGGAAACCAAACGATTCTGGATTCGAGATTGAATTTAAGACAGTTGAATTGGTTGAGTTATTTGCCAAACCACCCAAAACAGTAGGTATTAAAGCAGAAATTGCTTTTGAGATCCCCGATTCGCTTTCTCCGGTTTGATTGGCGAATTGGTGAATTAAGTTGGATCCCAATTGATCCTTAATTAGGTTTACAATAGTTGATGACATAATGTTTGATTTTAAGTTGTACAATCAAATTTAGTCAATTCTAACCTATTCTAAATCATATTGTTTGATTTTTCTGTAAAGCGTACGTTCAGAAATTCCGAGCTCATCGGCTGCAGAACGACGTTTTCCTTTGTATTTCTCCAATGCTTTTTTGATCAACTCTTTTTCTTTGTCTTGGAGTGATAAAGATTCGTCCGTATCATTTACTTCTTCATAATCATGTTCATCAAAATCATAATCTTGGACAATCGAAGTAGGGGTTTCTTCCTTTGGAATTATTTTCATTGGTGAAAAATCCTCCTCAGTCGAATTATTCTCGCGAATTACTCTTTGAAGTATATCCAAATTGGAAGTAGAAATATTTTCTTTGTTATGAATTAAATCCAAGGTTAACGAGCGCAAATCATTCAAATCTTGTTTCATTTCCAATAAAAATTTGAACAAAATTTCTCGCTCCAAATGATCTGCATTTCCACCTGATTTTTCTTGGCTGACCAAGGTCGGCATGGTATTTTGATACGGTAAATAGACCTGAATTTTATCAAGATCAATGATTCGATCTTTTTCCACTACCGAAATTTCTTCTGCGACATTTCGCAATTGTCGGATGTTTCCTGGCCATGGATAATTGACAATATATTGAGTAGCTTCTGGCGTTAATTCCAAGGTAGGCATACGGTATTTGGCTGCGAAATCTGCTGAGAATTTTCTGAATAAAAGTGGGATATCATTTTTACGATTTCTCAAAGCGGGCATATCGATTTGAACTGTATTCAAACGATAGTACAAATCTTCACGGAATTTTCCTTTTTCAATGGCGCTCATCATGTTGACATTGGTTGCCGCAACGACACGAACATCGGTTTTTTGAATTTCAGACGAGCCAACTTTCATGAATTCACCACTTTCTAAAATTCGCAACAAACGAACTTGGGTTGACAAGGGCAATTCGCCCACTTCATCTAAAAAGATAGTTCCTTTGTCGGCAACTTCAAAATAGCCTTTACGCGTTGTGGTTGCACCCGTGAAGGCACCTTTCTCATGACCAAATAACTCTGAATCAATCGTTCCTTCTGGAATAGCCCCGCAGTTAACAGCGATGTAATTATTGTGTTTTCGAGCGGATTGAGAATGGATGATTTTGGGGATAAATTCCTTTCCCACACCACTTTCTCCCATCACCAAAACAGAAATATCAGTGGGAGCAACTTGAATGGCTTTCTCCAATGCGCGATTTAGCCCTGAATCATTTCCAATAATTGAAAAACGTTGTTTTATGGTCGTAAGATTATCCATCTTTATTTTTTATTTATAATTGAATAATGGACAGAATCTAAAAATTCTCCATTGAAATAAAAATCTTCTTTAAAATGAGCTTCTTTCTGAAAATTTGCTCGCTGCAAAACTTTTTCAGAAGCTGAATTTCTTGGGTCAATGATCGCCGTTAGCGTATGGAATTTGCAGGTATTAAAACCAAAATCAATGACCAATTGTATCGCTTCGGAAACAAATCCTTTGCCGTGAAATTTTGGATCTAAAATATAGCCCACTTCTGCACGGAAATTGGGTTTGTTGATTCGGTATAAACCAATAATTCCCATGATTTTGTCTTCGCCTTTTTGGCAAATTCCCCAACTGATTCCTTCTTCTTTTTCTTTGGTTTCACTCAAAATTTGAATGTGCTCCAAGGCATCTTCTAAGGTTTGGGCTGGAACTCTTGGGATGTATTTCATGATTTCCTTATCGGATCGCAATTGAAAAACTTCCTTTACGTCGTCAGGTGTAACTTCTCTCAGAAGTAATCGTTCTGATTCCAAAATAGGAAAATTAGAAAAGTTAATAGACAGTTCCATAAGGTGATCTTTAAACTTGTTCACCCAATAATGTTGCCGAAGTACAATCATTGGCTTTCACCATGACAAAATCTCCGACTTTTGTTCCTTCGACTTTTGGAAATACCATAACCGCATTTTGTGAAATTCTACCATACCAGAAATTTTCATCTCGTTTGCTGTTTCCTTCAATCAAAACTTCGTGAACTTTCCCAACATAAGCACGCATTCTTGTGGCAGCATGTTTTTGTTGTAGGTTGATGATTTCAGTCAATCTCCTTTTCTTCACATCATCGGGAACATCGTCCACCATTTTCTTGTGAGCTGGAGTTCCAGGACGATCGGAATAGGCAAACATAAATCCGAAATCATATTGAACATACTCCATTAAGGAAAGTGTATCTTGATGTTCTTCTTCGGTTTCTCCACAGAATCCTGCAATCATATCATGAGAAAGTGCGCAATCTGGTACGATTTCGCGAACTTTATCAATCAAGGCTAAATATTCTTCACGTGTATGTTGACGATTCATGCGTTCAAGAACCGTTGTACTTCCCGATTGAACAGGTAAGTGAATGTATTTACAGATATTATCGTATTTCGCCATGGCACGCAAAACATTTTCGTGCATATCTTGGGGGTTGGACGTAGAAAATCGGATTCTCAATCCTGGCAAGGCTTCAGCGACCATGCTCAACAATTGAGCGAAGTCAACTGCAGTCGCTTTTTGCATATCGGTTGCGTTTTTGAAATCTTTCTTCAAACCGCCACCATACCATAAATAAGAGTCTACATTTTGTCCCAAAAGGGTAACTTCTTTGTATCCTTCGTTCCAAAGATTTTTACATTCATCCAAAATTGAATGAGGATCACGACTTCTTTCACGACCTCTCGTAAAGGGAACCACACAGAACGTACACATATTGTCACATCCGCGAGTAATGGTTACGAATGCCGTTACGCCATTTCCACCCAAACGTACCGGATTTAAATCGGCATAGGTTTCATCTTTGGATAAAATTACATTGATAGCCTGACGACCGTCTTCCACTTCAGATAAAAGATTGGGCAAATCGCGGTATGCGTCTGGCCCCACAACCAAATCAACGATTTTTTCTTCTTCTAAAAATTTGGCTTTTAGTCGTTCTGCCATGCAACCCAAAACCCCAACTTTCATAGAAGGATTGGATTTTTTCAAGGCATTGAATTCGGTTAATCGTTTGCGAACAGTTTGTTCCGCTTTTTCACGAATGGAACAAGTATTGACCAAAATCAAATCAGCTTCTTCCATTTTTTGAGTGGTATTGTAACCATTCTCTGATAGAATTGAGGCGACGATTTCGGAATCAGAAAAGTTCATCTGGCACCCATAACTTTCCAAAAATAATTTTTTAGAATTGCTGTTATTTCCTTCCAATACAAGGGGGTTACCTTGGATAGCTTCATTGATTTCTTTTGTTTCTGTATGCATTTTATGAATTCAAAATAGTTCGCAAATTTACGAAAAATACTGACAAACTGACAGATTTTAATCTCTTTGCAAATATTTAACTATTTGATTATTTTTGACCGATATAATATAGAAAACATATGAATTCAGATTTTAATTCAATCGGACAAAAGCCCAAAAAAATCAATTTTGGAGAAGTATTCAATGAATCTTGGAATTTATTTTCAAAAGTGGTAGGAATTGGAGCCTTGGCAGTAGCAATCTTTGGAATTGCTTCCATTGTAGTTTCTCAGGTTTTAGGAGCGATTACTGGATTGAATTATGTGCAAAAGGAATTTCAAGAGCAAATTTCAGGAATTTCTGATCCTGATTTATTGATTCTTGAAGTTCAAAATTTTTATATGGACAATATGAATCCCTTTATTACGACGAGTTTGTTAACATCATTGATTATGATATTAGCATTTCCTTTGGCAGGGGGATTTATGTTGGTTTGTCGTGAAGCAGATAAAAATGGAGCGGTCAACATCGGAACTTTATTTGAAGGATTCAAGCCACAATACTGGGGTAGATTGATTGTTTTGGGATTGATCTATTTTATCATTTCTAAAATAGCATTTATCTTCTTTGTGATTCCAGGAATTTATGTGTGGGTAGCAGCTGCAATTGCTTGTCCATTTGTGATGTTTACCAATTTAAGTGGAATTGATGCTTTGAAAGCGAGCTTTAAAATGGTCAATCAAAATTGGTTTACCGTATTTCAAGTTTTATTGGTGGCGTCAATCATTGGATTAGTCGGCTATTTGCTTTGTTTAGTAGGAAGATTGGTTTCATATCCATTTGTTTTAATATCCATTTATATGTTGTACAAACATATGATTGGATTCGAGAATCAAGACATTTCAAAAATAGGTGAGGAATAATCGTTTTTGGTGGCTTCAAAAATTTGTTTCTATTTTTGCCAAAAAATAACAAATGCCCAAAAATTTAGTTATTGTCGAGTCACCCGCTAAGGCAAAAACCATTCAGAAGTACTTAGGAGACGATTTTGCAGTAGAATCGAGCTTCGGTCATATTGTTGATTTGCCTAAAAAAGGGATGGGAATCGACATAGATAATAATTTCAAACCCATTTATGAAGTTTCTCCCGATAAGGAAGAGGTAGTCAAGAAACTAAAAAGTTTGACAAAAAAAGCTGAAGTGGTTTGGTTGGCTTCGGATGAGGACCGCGAGGGAGAAGCCATATCTTGGCATTTGTACAATGTGTTGGATCTTAAGAAAAAAGAGACACACCGAATTGTTTTCAACGAAATTACCAAAAAAGCCATTCAAAATGCGGTAGAAAATCCACGAAAAATTGATGAAAATTTAGTGGATGCTCAACAAGCACGTCGTGTTTTGGATCGTTTGGTAGGATTTGAAGTTTCGCCAATTTTATGGAAAAAAATCAAACCAGGATTGTCTGCAGGTCGTGTACAATCGGTTGCGGTTCGTCTAATTGTCGAAAGAGAAAAGGAGATTCGTAGTTTCAAACCTGAAGCATCATTTAAGTTTACCGCTCAATTCGGAACCGTTGAAAACAAACAATTCAAGGCGATATTGACCGAAGAATTCAAAACCTATGAGGAAGCAAAATCTTTTATAGAATCTTGCAAGGCTGCGAATTTTAAAGTGAAAGACTTACAGAAAAAACCAGCGAAACGTTCGCCTTCTGCACCTTTTACAACGTCTACCTTACAACAGGAAGCTTCTTTGAAATTGGGGTATCCCGTTTCAAGAACTATGCGTGTTGCACAGCAATTGTATGAATCGGGGTTGATTACCTATATGAGAACCGATAGCGTGAATTTGTCTCAAGAGGCAATTTCTGCAGCGGAATCAGCTATTAAAAAAGAATTTGGAGAGAAATACAGTTCTCCAAGAAATTATACGAATAAAAATAAATCGGCTCAAGAAGCTCACGAAGCCATCAGGCCAACCAATTTTGCCATCAGTTCTGCTGGAGGAGATGATTCTCAACGTAGATTGTATGAGTTGATTTGGAAACGTACCATTGCGAGCCAGATGACCAATGCAGATTTGGAACGTACCATCATTGATATTGAGAATGATCGAAATGCCAAAATGTTTCAAGCAAAAGGTGAAGTGATTGTTTTTGATGGATTCCTGAAAGTTTACCAAGATACCAATACAGATGAAGACGCAGAAGATGATAAATCTTTATTGCCTGCTGTGAAAGTTGGAGAAAATTTATCGGTAGAAGAAATTTTCGGAACCCAGAAATTTACCAAAGCACCACCAAGATTTACGGAAGCTTCCTTGGTGAAAAAATTAGAAGAATTAGGAATTGGACGACCATCTACCTATGCGCCAACTATTTCGACCATTCTAAATCGTGAATATGTAATTGTTGGGAATTTGGAAGGAGATGTGCGTAAATTGCAAACAATCCGATTGAAGAAAGGTGCGATTACAGAAAAAGTAGAATCTGAAACCTATGGAGCAGATCGTCGTAAATTGATTCCTACCGATATTGGAATTGTGGTGAATGATTTCTTGGTAGATTATTTCAAATCGATTTTGGATTATGATTTCACGGCGAAAGTCGAAGAAAGTTTTGATGCGATTGCCGAAGGAAAAGAAGAATGGACCGACATGATGAGTTCCTTCTATGGGAAATTCCACGACAATGTTCAAAACGTAGAAGATACCGCAGAACGTGCAACAGGAGAGCGTGAATTGGGAATCGATCCTAAATCTGGGAAAACTGTTGTGGCAAGAATTGGTCGTTTTGGACCGATGATTCAAATTGGACATGCTGATGACGAAGAAAAACCCCAGTTCGCAAGTTTGTTGAGTACCCAATCCATTCACAATATTACCTTAGAAGAGGCTTTGAAGTTATTTGAATTGCCAAAGAATTTAGGGGAATATAAAAATGAAATCGTTGAGGTAAATGTAGGTCGTTTTGGTCCTTATGTGAAATACAAAGACATGTTTGTTTCCATTCCAAAAGGAGAAGACTTGATGGAAGTGAGTTTGGAAAGAGCTGTCGAATTAATCGATGAGAAATTAAAAGCTGATGCTCCTATTGCTATGTATGATGGCAAGGAAGTAACCAAAGGTAAAGGTCGTTTTGGACCATTTATCAAATGGGACAATATGTTTATCAACGTTAGCAAAAAATACGATTTCGATCATTTGACCGATGAAGATATTGAACAATTGATTGAAGACAAATTGAAAAAGGAGTCCGAAAAAGTTGTTCAAAATTGGGAAAAAGAAGGAATTCGAATTGAAAAAGCTCGTTGGGGAAGACATAACATTATCAAAGGGAAAACCAAAATTGAATTGATGAAAGATGTCGATGTAACCAAATTAACTCTTGAAGAAGTTCAAAAAATGATCGAAAGTCAAAAACCTGCGAAAAAGAAAAAATGATCAACGAATTTATAACGCCGGTTTCAGAAGAATTACGTGAATTAGCGTCCCAATTGGATCAATTTTCCATTGGGCAAAATCTTCGTTTTGAGGAAGAAATTCAGGAGAAATCCTTGGTTTTTTTTGGGGTAAAAGAAACAAGAGGTGGTGCAGAAAATTTTAATTCAGAAATAAGTTTCGATGGATTGAGAAAGCAGTTGTATCAACTCAAAAAAGGGCATTGGCATTTGCCGATGTATGATTTGGGAGATTTGCATGCGGGA
This sequence comes from Moheibacter stercoris, assembly GCF_040545805.1. Taxonomy (NCBI): domain Bacteria; kingdom Pseudomonadati; phylum Bacteroidota; class Flavobacteriia; order Flavobacteriales; family Weeksellaceae; genus Moheibacter; species Moheibacter stercoris. The sequence continues at coordinate 212,815 of NZ_JBEPMO010000002.1, read as the reverse complement.
GCTACAAGAGAAGATACCTATTTTGCTTTTCAGAAAATTCAGGAAGAATTATTAGCGCTAAATTGTACCCTTATCATTTTGGGTGGCTCGGCAAATTTGGCGTATCCACAATTTAGATCTTTTGATTCCAAAACCCATAAAGTAAATTTAACTTGTATCGATAATCGATTCCGATTGGGGAATGATGCAGATCAATTGAATTCACATAATTATTTGAGTAAAATCATTACCACTGAGCCTCATTCCTTATTTGAATTTACACAATTGGGGTATCAGACGTATTTTGTAGCGCAAGAGGAATTGGATTTGATGGAACATCTCAATTTCGATGTGAAACGATTGGGGATTTTAATGGAATCAATGGAAGAAGCAGAGCCCGAATTGAGAAATTCAGATATGGTTGTCATGAATTTAGAAGCGATTCAATGTTCAGATTTCCGTTCCACGATTGAATTATCACCAAATGGATTCAATTCGAGAGAAATATGTGCCCTTTCAAGATATGCAGGGATAAACAATAAAGTACAATCTTTTGGCGTTTATAATTTCAAAGCGAAAAATATTCCGTCAGACGATTTGTTGGTGGCGGAGATTCTTTGGTATTTTATGGAAGGTAAAAACCATGCGACAGACACAATTGCTTGGGATGAATCAGAAAGTTTCGAAACATTTTATGTGCAAATTCCTGAACAGGATTTGATTTTTTACCGAAACATTACAACTGATCAATGGTGGTTAGAGTTGCAGGAAATGAACGAAATAGAGCGATTGGGCAGACAACCAATCCCTTGTTCACATTTGGATTATGAAAAATCATTGAAAGGAGAAATTCCAGAGAGATGGTGGAAATCCTACAAAAAATTGTATTAATTAACAATAAAAAGAGATTTTGTTCGTTAAGCTAATTGCCGAATAAAATATTTTTTGGAGAATCGTAAAATTATAATAGATTTACACGCTTAAAAAAAATGAGGATGAATAAAGCATTGGTAGCAGTTATCATTTTATCCTTTACACTTTCTTCTTGTAACATGTTGAGAAAAGGAAGAAATGGAGGTAAAGATGATGGTCAAATTGTAGGGGAAAAATCGTCAACTTGGACGCCACAACGCCCAAAGGGGATGGTCCCAATTCCGAGTGGGTCTTTTGTATTAGGTCAAACAGATTATGACTTTACATTTGATAATTATGCACCGGTAAGAACGGTGTCTGTATCTGGATTTTATATGGATGATACAGAAACAACCAATTCGGAATACCGTGTGTTTGTAAACTATGTAAAAGATTCAATCGCTCGTACCATGTTAGCTGAAAAAGCGGCAGAGCTTGGTTTTGATCCAACAAATCCAGGTTCAGGTGAACAAACAGGTATTGCAGCGTTCCGTTATATTTCGGGTTCTGAAGATGGTGAAAAAACCGCTTGGGACGAATATGTAGAGCAAAATTCTACCGGTAGAGATGGTGATTTGCCAATTGATCAAAGAAAATTAAACTGGGATCAAGAATTATTCTGGGATAAATACGAATATCCAGATGTAGATTATGCAGCTACCATCGATCAATTGTACTATGCTCCTGAAGAAAGATTCAACAATGAACGTTTAATTGACGTACGTAAATTGAAATTCAAATATGTTTGGGTTGACCAAGAAGGTGCTGCGAGACAAAGTGGAAATTCAGATACGTTCAGAATTGACTTCCGTCACGAAGAAGAAGTAAGCGTTTATCCAGATACAACTGTTTGGGTTCGTGATTTTAACTATTCACACAATGACCCAATGCACGAAAACTATTTCTGGCATCAAGCTTATTCAGACTATCCAGTAGTTGGAGTGACTTGGCACCAAGCGATGGCGTATTGTGCGTACAAAACCAAAAAGCACAATGACTATTTGTCTGGAAGAAAAAAGAGAAGTGGTGTTTCCAATAAAGTAATTGATTACCGTTTGCCAACGGAAATCGAATGGGAATATGCAGCTCGTGGAGGTTTACAAGATGCTCCATATCCTTGGGGAGGTCCTTACTTAACAGACGATAGAGGTTGTTATTTAGCGAACTTCAAACCTAAGCGTGGTGATTATATCGAAGATCAAGGAAAAGGATATATGTACACAGGTCCTGTAAAAACTTTCCATGCAAACGGATACGGATTGTATGATATGGCTGGAAACGTAGCAGAATGGACAAGTTCATCTTACGACAAAGCTTTCTACCAAATGACTTCTACCTTGAATCCAACCATGGCAAGAGATCGTAGCGATAAAAAAGCAGTTCGTGGAGGTTCTTGGAAAGATATCGGATACTTATTGATGGTAAGTGCTCGTGACTGGGAAGTTCAAGATTCCGCTAGAAGTTATATTGGATTCAGAACAGTTCAATCTTTCCCTGAAGGATCAAAAATTAAATTCAAAACAAGAAGATAATTTAGCAAAAAATAAAAATTAATAAATCTTAAATTAACACAAATTCATTTTAAATTATGGCAGCAAAAGCGAGTAAAAAGGACGTTATACTAAACATGGTCTACAGTTTAGGTGCAGCAGTTGTAATCATCGGAGCATTATGTAAAATTAACCACTACTCTCCGCTAGGTATTGATGGTTCTATCATCTTAGCAATCGGATTGGTCGTGGAAGCCATCATTTTCGTAATCTTCGCATTTGATACACCAACTGGAGACTACCAATGGGAGAAAGCTTATCCGGAATTAGCAGACGGAAGCGCTCCTGCAGTTAGAAAAGCTAACAAAATCGTTGAGGACACAGACACAATGTCTCTTTCTCAAAAATTAGATAAAATGTTGAATGATGCTAAATTAGATGTTTCCTTGATGGAAAGATTGCGTTCTGGAATTGAGAACTTCGGATCTGCAGTTAACGAAATCAACAAAACAACTAGTGCAGCAGCAGCAACACAACAATATGGTGATCAATTGGCTTTAGCAGCTAATCACATGGAGTCTTTGAACGCTCTTTACCAAGTTCAATTAGAAAATGGCCAAAAACAAGTAGATTTAAACAAAAAATTCATTGACGAGATGGAAGCTTCTGCAGGTGGTTCTCAGAAATTCCAACAAGAAATGGAAGCGTTAACTGCTAGCATCAACAGCTTGAACAAAGTGTACGGTGGTATGTTATCAGCAATGAAAGGAAGTTAAGATTCTGTTCGATTGGAACTTTATTAACTTTAAAATTAAATTAATGTTTAACATTCTACTTATTAAATAAAAATGGCACAAGGCAAACAGACTCCTCGTCAGAAGATGATCAACTTGATGTACTTGGTTTTCATTGCAATGATGGCAATGCAAGTCGATCGTCAAGTATTGAGATCTTTCGAGGGAATAACGATTACTTTGAACGAGTCTTCAGGGTTAACGAATGAAAATAACGCTACGTTCTACGATCAAATCGTGAACAAAGCGAAAGAAGATCCAGATTATGCAGCAATTCAAGACAAAGCTGCGCAAGTAAAATCTGAGGCAGATAAAGCATTCAACGCGATCGAAAAGATCAAGAATGATGTGATGAAGGAAATGGAGTATTCATTACCTACCATTGATTCTGAAGAAGAAACAAAATATGTTTCTTTGTCTAACGTTGATGTATTGACAAAAATGTTATTTGTTACAGAAGATAAAGCAAAACCAGAAGGTGAGGCATTGAAAAAAGCAATTGATGATTTCAAAGCTTTCATTGCAGGTGCTTATGCAACTTCTCCTAAAGACAAAAGCAGAGTTGAGAAAATCTTCAGTACTGCAGATAGAGGAAGAAAATCTTGGTTAAATGCACAATTCTATTCTCAACCAATGGTTGCTGGATTGGCGAACTTAACGAAAATTCAATCGGATATCCGTACAGAAGAAGGGAACTTAGTTAGAACGTTATTGGCTAACAAATTACAACACGAAATTGAGTTGAAAGCATTCCAACCAATCGTAATGGCTCCACCAATCGTATTAGCTGGAAAGCCAGTTGAAGGTAGCATTGCATTTGGTGCTTATGACAATACATTGAATGGTTCTGTTTCTATTGGAGGACAAAACGTTCCATTGAAAGATGGTAAAGCAGTATTTAACTTGAATACATCAGGAGCTGGTAAGAAAACATTGTCAGGAACTATGACTTACAAAGGCCCAGATGGAAAAGATATTTCTCAACCATTTACACATGAGTATGAAGTTGTTTCTGAAACGATTAAAGATATGCCTTCTGGAGCAGTTATCTCTGCAGATGCGATGAATGTTGTATACCGTGGATTGGATAACCCAATTTCTGCACAAGTGAACGGTGCTGATGGACCAGTTTCATTGACTGCATCTCAATCAGGATTGCGTTCTGCAGGTGCTGGAAAATGGATGTTCAAACCAGCTGCAGGAAGTGGATCAGTTACGTTCACAGCTTCTGCGAAAACATCTACTGGTAAAGTAGTTTCTGGAAAACGTGAATTCCGCATCAAACCAGTTCCACCAGCAAGAGGACATGTAGCAGGTAAAACGAGCTTACAAGTTCCAGCAAATGGATTGGCAGGACAAACTGTACGTATCGACTGGCCAGACTTCTTATTTGATGTAAAAGGTGAGGTTACTTCATTCAAAGTGAAAGTACCTGGACAACCAACTGCATCTGTAAACGGAAGCAAAATGTCAGGAGCTGCTGGAGCATTGTCTAAAGCGAAAAGTGGAGATGTTGTAGGTATCTTTGATATCAAGTATACTTCTACTGCAGGTGGAGGTGAAGCATCTTCGATAACAATTGAAGTAAGATAAAATTAAAATAGAATATTATTATGAAGTGTCTTTTTTTCGGATTAATGAGTTTAGTAGCTTCTTTGGGATATTCCCAAAATGTTCTGAACGCTATGTCTCCAGATGAGTTGAGAGAACAGCGTGCAAACAAAACAAAAGTTACTGAGGCCGGGGATACCGTTAGTACTGAGGCTCAGCCTATGGAATACGGATACATTGAGGACAAAGACATCATTTGGTCAAAAGTAGTTTGGGAAGTAATCGATTTGAACGAGCGTTTGAATCAACCTTATTACAGAGCGTCTGATGGATTGTTGACAGAGTCAGCTTCTTTATACGATGCCCTTGTAGAAGGTGTTCGCTCTGGGAAAATCAGTCAAGTTTATGACGATGAGTATTTCACTACGAAAATGACCTATGATCAAATTGTTTCTCGTACGGCAAAAAAAGATACTCAGCAATATTATTTTGACATGATTGATGCGGGTGAAGAAGCAGACGAAGGTTTGATCTTCAACTTTGAGATTAACTCAAAAGACATCAAAATGTTGAAAACAAAAGGGATGTGGTACATCGACCGTCGTTTAGGTGAAATGAAATACCGTCTTTTAGGATTGTGTATCATGGGACCAGATGCTCAGGCATTAGGAACTGAATTTGACGATGGTATGTTCGTAGAATTGTTCTGGATTTGGTATCCAGATGCGAGAACAGTTTTGAACAACTACACCGTGTTCAATCCCAATAACTCCTCTTCAAGTGTAACCTTTGATGACCTCTTGAATTCAAGAAGATTCTCATCGGTAATCTACAAGGCTCAAACCATGTATGGTATAACGCCAATTGAAGATTATATTCCAAAAAACTCCAAAGGTCAATTGGAAGAAAGCGATAGAATTAGAGAAAGCATTCTCCAGTCTGAAGCTGATATGTGGAGTTATTAATCAATAAATTTTTGCCACTTCATAGAACTCCGTTAGTGAAAACTAACGGAGTTTTTTTATGATTTCTCTGACATAGTTTGTCCTTATTCTCTTGTAATTTTAGAAAGTGAATCAGAAAGGGAAAAAAGGACAAGGTGCGATTCAAAATGTCGACAATCATTTTGAAAAGATTTCCTATGTCCAAACTTTTTATGAAGATGAAATTTTGGATGAATTTGGAAATAGAGTGGAAGATAAAAGTCCTACTGAATACCTCGAAGTTTTCCCGAAATCGATTCTAAATATTATTCCACGGAAAGACATGCCAACTGAATATTCCATGAATCCTTATCAAGGTTGTGAACATGGTTGTGCGTATTGTTATGCGAGACCGACGCATGAGTATTGGGGTTATTCGGCCGGAATTGATTTCGAACGAAAGATTATGGTGAAAATGTCTGCGCCAAAATTGGTCGAAGAATTATTTCTCAAACGAAATTTTCAGCCTCATCCGTTTATGCTTTCTGGCAATACAGATTGTTATCAACCCATCGAACGAAAATTAGAGCTTACCAGACAAATACTTCAACTCTGTTTGGATTATCGTCATCCGGTAGAAATCATCACGAAAAACGCTTTAATTCTGCGTGATTTGGATATTCTAATTCCCCTTGCTGAAAAGAATTTGGTGAAAGTGGCGATTTCCATTCCAACCATCAATGAAGAGTTAAGAAAGAAATTGGAACCTAGGACTTCGACCATTTCCAACAAATTGAAAGCAATTGAGGTTTTAGCCCAGAATAAAGTTCCGGTTATGGCCATGATTGCTCCGATTATTCCAGGGTTGAATTCAGAAGAAATTTTAGCGATTATGAAACGAGTTTCTGAATTGGGTGCAGAAGATTATGGATATACCTTGGTTCGATTAAACGATACGGTGGAACCCGTTTTCAAAAATTGGCTAGAGGTTCATTTTCCTGAAAGAGCTTCAAAAATTTTGAATCAGATTCGTTCCATTCATGGTGGAAAGTTCAATGAACGAATGGCGAAAAAACGGTATGTTGGGCAAGGAAATTTTGCTCAAATGATTCATCAAACGTTTAAAATTGGAGAACGAAAATATTTTCCCAATGGAATTCAACCTAGAATCTTGGCAACCCATTTATTCAATGGCTCCAAAGGACAACAATTAAGTCTTTTCTAAATCTAATTTGTTTTCGCTATTTTTAATGAAAACTTATCTATGCAAGACTTCACTCCGATTTCCCAAGAAGAATTGGAAAATTTTATTCAGGAAGATTCCCAATTGGAAAAATTAATTGGATTGGCCAATAAACCAATTGCGCTTTTTAAGGAATTGGTTCGGGAAGGATTTAGTTCCTTGAAACGAAATCTAGTGTATGTTTTACTCTTTGGATTTCCGCAATTTTGGATAATTCTCTATGCGACCTATCGTTTAGTTCAAATCGATTTTATGGGAACTAAATTCTTGTTTTGGGTCTTAGTGGTTTTGGTGGGAATAGCGGGAATCGCAATCTTAATCTTTCGAATGTATAAATTAATCCTACTCGATTATTATATTTATTTGTTTCGAAAATTTCGTCCATTTGTACAAAAGCTAACCGATTATTTGGTCGAATTAACCGAGAAAAAAACACCTGAAAGTATCGATGTCCAAGCAGTGAAAGCTTATTTGGATCAATCCTTAAATCATATTCCAAGTTTAATTCGGAAAGCTGTTTTATTTGTCTTTCAATTTATTCCGATCACCAATTTATTGACAGAAGTTTATCAGAATTCCGATGAATTGATCACCTCAGAAGATAAAAGTTCTTTTTTACTCAATCGAATTTACGAAAAGGTAACAGAGTTCGTGACCGATCAAAATAGTCCAAAATGGGCGCTAATTCTCCTTGGAATCTGCGGAATTATCCAATTCTATCTACTATTCTTTCAATTAATTTAATTGACAGCTGTATATTCGACAATATCAATTCCGTAACCACCTACAGAAGATTGTTGGTTTTGCGGTTTACGTGTAATCAAATTGATTTTCTTAATACCTAAATCTTTGATGATTTGCGCTCCAATTCCATAATCTTTCATGTCGTTTGGAATGATTCCCGAATCAACTTTTCCTTCCAAGTATTGACGGAAACGATTCATTTTGGTCAACATCAAATCAGAATCCGAAACGTTATTGATGAAAATAATCGCTCCTTTTCCATGATTTTGAATGATATCACTCGTAATTTTCAATTGTGGTGTTTCGCCAAATTCCAAAGCTGCAAACAAATCATAATAGCTATTGGACGAAATGACACGCAATGGAACAACTTCGTCTTCTGTCCATTCACCTGTTTTCAAAACATAGTGAATCTGGTTATTGGTCGTTTGTTTGTACGAAACCAAATTGAAATCACCAAAAGCTGTTTTCACTGGAAACTCTTCGACACGATCAATCAATGAATCATGTTGCAAACGGTACGCAATCAAATCTTGAATCGTGATGATTTTCAAATCGAATTTTTCTGCAATCTTGATCAATTCTGGCAAACGAGCCATACTTCCATCATCATTCAAGATTTCCACCAAAATTCCAGCTGGTTGAAGTCCCGCTAAACGAGCTAAATCAACTGCCGCTTCGGTATGACCTGCTCGGTGCAAAACACCTCCATTTTTGGCACGTAATGGAAAAATATGACCAGGGCGACCCAAATCTTCTGGTTTCGTTGCTGGATCAATCAAGGCTTCAATCGTATTGGCTCTGTCTTGTACCGAAATCCCTGTTGTATTTCCTTTTCCTTTGAAATCAACGGAAACGGTAAATTGGGTTTCGTGCAAAACTGTATTATTGGTAACCATCAAATCCAAATTCAATTCCTTACAACGATCAATCGTTAAAGGAGTACAAATAAGTCCACGTCCATGAAGTGCCATGAAATTGATCATTTCGGGTGTCACCATTTCGGCTGCAGCCACAAAATCACCTTCATTTTCGCGATCTTCATCATCTACGACAATGATAACTTTTCCTTGACGGATTTCTTCTAAGGCTTCGCTAATTGTATTCAATTTGAATGTTTGGGTACTTGTTTCCATTATTGATAACGGCTATGTTCTGTTATGTTTTTCTTTTTTCTAAACCTTTGAAAGAACTTTTCGATGGGTTGTATAATTTTGGTGTAATTGTCAATGTTGAATAAAGCGGAATCATTGTTGGCTTTAAAGAACAAAACAATTGCAACTGGAAAGAAAATTAAATTTGCTGACCATGCTGCAAAGGTAGGGTCTAAAATGCCATTTTTCGTCATATTTTCAGAAGAAAAATTGATGATGTAATACAAGACGAAAATGACAATGGAAATCACTACCGGCATCCCAATTCCACCTTTTTTTACAATCGCTCCCAAAGGTGCTCCAATCAAGAAAAATACGATACAGGTAAAGGCATACGAATAATTGCGATGGTAGTGCAATATCTGTTTGGCTTGCAGTTTTACTCGCCAAACTATTTCATTTTCGGTCCATTGATAACTTTCAATCTCTCTATCAAGAGCGGAAATTGCTTCTTTTATAACTTGGGTTTGTTTGGACTTGTCCAATTTCTCCAGCGTCTGCGTGATGACTTCTGTTTCTTTCAATTGAACTGTATCCATTTCCAAAGCGCCATACACATTCTTCAATAAGATATTGGTCGAAGCCTCTTTGTAGTAATTTTGATACTCAATTTCCATTGAATCGATACGTTGATTCAAGGCTTTTGCATTGAGGAATTTGTAGTGATCTTGGATGTTTTCCTCATCCATTGCTTTTTGAAGAATTTCCGATATGTCTATGTATTGAACTAAAGTGTCAAATTTGATGGCTTGGTTGGGTTGTTTTTTTCGTTCGTTCTGGGATTTATTTTTGACCTGATCGACATAAATCGTTCCATCGATCAAAACCATTTTTAGCAAACGTAAATCTTCTGGATCACGATTCAGTGTTCCGTGGTTCGCAATAATGGTTCGTTTATCATCTTCAAATTTCCCTCCTTGGTAAATGAATACATCTTTCAATTGATCTTGATTTTCACCCGAAACTTCACTGATTTTCATGCTAAATCCAGGAATGTTTTCAATGAAAACACCTTCCACCAATTGTAGAGTGGGATTGGCTTTGACAATGTTATAGGCTAGGTTCTTGGCTTTTCGTTGGGAATAAGGCATCACATGATCGCCAAAAAAGTATAAACCAATCGATAAAAAACTGATGACCACAAACAAAGGAGTAAGAATTCTTGCCAAGGAAATTCCAGAAGCTTTCATGGCTGCTAATTCATAGCGTTCACCAAATCCTCCAAAAGTCATAATGGATCCCAAAAGAATCGCGAGCGGCAATACCAATTGGATGACATTGATTCCTAAATAAAGCAATAATTCACCAATGGTTAACCAACTTAAACCTTTTCCTGCAAATTTTTCCATCTCTTGCCAAGCAAATTGGACGATGAAAATGAAAAATAAGATGCTGAAAATAAAGAAAAAGGGTCCTAAAAATGTTTTAACTGTGTACCAATCAAGTTTTTTGAACATTATATCGAGGTTACGATGTAGCCGTCTTTTTCGTATTTAGACTTGTCAAATTTAAACAATGCTCGTGGAATAATTAAATTTTGAATGAAATCTTTTACGGTAATCGTACGGGTAAATCCATTCGAATAAATTTCTTCGTATTGGTAAAGGGAATTGTTGGTTGTATTGATTCCAACCATCATATAGTCCGCATCGGTTTTTTGATTGGGAACCAATTTGATATATTGGATTTTTTTACCACCCACAGTGGATGTTTTCCCCAAACTCAATTTATACCCCGATTTGTACATCCCGATTACTTTGGTTGGTGTCAAAAAATCATCGCTATTGGCATTTGGAATAGAAACCGTCACTTCTTTGTCTTCTTTGGAAACGGTATACAAAGATTTGCCATCATACATTTGTTTGATGTCTTTCACATCCAAACTGTATTTTTCTTTTACTGCAAATATTTCACCTGTTTGAACCGCAGAATTTCCAGATTCTTTCACATCAAATTTGATGTAATAAGAAGGAGTTTGAGAGTAGGTCGCACTCAATTTATTCATCCATTCTTCTGCTGTTTGAGCAGAAACGCCTAATGCAACTACTACACTGAATAGAATTGAGAAAAAAACTTTCATAAAATTAATTTTGATTCAAATTATTCAACAACTGTTCCAAACTCATTTCGTCTTGGATCAAGACTTGACGGGCTTTGCTACCTTCAAAAGGACCAACAACTCCAGCTGCTTCCAATTGGTCAATCAATCGACCAGCTCGGTTATACCCCAACTTTAGTTTTCGTTGTAGCAAAGAGGCCGAACCTTGTTGCGCCAGAACAATCACTCTTGCAGCATCTTCAAACAAACTATCGCGTTCGCTCAAATCGATGTCCAATGCAGATCCGCCATCTTCTCCTACGTATTCTGGAAGTAAAAACGCATCTGGATAACCAGCTTGAGAACCAATGTATTCGGTGATATCATCTACTTCCGGAGTATCCACAAAAGCACATTGTAAACGAACCAATTCATTTCCAGTCGTAAACAACATATCTCCTTTTCCAATCAATTGATCGGCGCCCGAAGAATCCAAAATGGTTCTCGAGTCGATTTTAGACGTAACGCGGAAAGCGACACGCGCAGGGAAATTCGCTTTGATGATACCGGTAATTACGTTAACAGATGGTCGTTGAGTTGCAATAATCAAATGGATTCCAACGGCACGAGCCAACTGAGCCAAACGTGCTATTGGCGTTTCGACTTCTTTTCCAGCCGTCATAATCAAATCGGCAAACTCATCGACAATTAGTACAATATAGGGCAAATAACGATGCCCATGTTCGGGATTTAGTTTTCGTTGCTTGAACTTTTCGTTGTATTCTTTGATGTTTCGAACAAATGCATTTTTCAACAATTCATAACGGTCATCCATTTCAATACATAAGGAATTCAAGGTATGAATTACCTTCGTATTATCGGTGATGATCGCATCTTCTGAATCGGGAAGTTTGGCTAAATAATGACGTTCAATTTTCGAATAAAGGGTTAATTCCACTTTTTTCGGATCGACCATCACAAATTTCAATTCCGTTGGATGTTTCTTGTACAAAAGAGAAGCGATTATGGCATTTAATCCAACTGATTTCCCTTGACCTGTAGCTCCAGCCATTAAGAGGTGAGGCATTTTGGATAAATCCGCCACAAATGTTTCGTTCTCAATGGTTTTCCCAAATGCGATCGGCAAATCCATTTTTGCTTGTTGAAATTTATTGGACGCTATTACTGAACGCATCGAAACCATCGTCGGATTGCTATTTGGAACTTCAATACCAATTGTTCCTTTACCCGGAATTGGAGCAATAATACGAATTCCAAGCGCGCTTAAACTCAATGCAATATCGTCTTCCAGATTTTTGATTTTGGAAATACGCACTCCGGCTTCTGGTACGATTTCATATAAGGTAACAGTTGGACCAATCGTGGCTTTGATTTGGGAAATGCCAATACCATAATTGGCCAAAGTCTCAACGATTTTATTTTTATTTCGTTCTAATTCTTGTTGATTGACGGTGACATTATCACCCGTTTCATATTTGCGTAACAAATCCAAAGTTGGAAATTTGTACTTCGGTAAATCCAAACGATGATCATATTCGCCATGTTTTTGGACCAAATCAGCCGCAATTTTCTCGACTGTATCTTCTTCTGGTGCTTTTTCGATCGTTAAAGCTACATCATGTTCATCTTTGGCTGGAAGTGTTTCAACCAAGGTCTCCTGAGTCTTTATTGAAGTCGTTTTTTTTTGCGTTCCTAATTCATCAGAAGAATTGGAATAATCATGGGAGGTGTCTGGAGTTAATTCAATGGATTGAATCGTTTTTTTAGGAGTGTCCAAAACCAAATCATCAAAAATGTCGGGTTTGTTACCTTTTTGTTGGGAAACTTCTTCGTTGAATTTCGCCAATAAATCTTCTTCTTCTTTATTGTTTTTGGAAATTGGTTCAGCGGATTCAATTTCTTCCGATTCTTCATCTTTCAATCCTTGAGAGCGTTTTTCCAAGGATGCAGAAATTTTATCGGGTGTAATTTTCCAATTGATCACGATGTACAAAATCAAACTCACGAACAATAAAATTCCCATTCCGATTTTTCCAATCAGCATATTCATGAAGTCGTTTACTTCATAGCCCATCACTCCATGAAGAATTCCTATTTTGGTGGCAAATCCCAATAAGATTGGTAACCAAATCAAGAAAAATAAACAGTTATAAAATAATTTGAACGGTTTGATTTTTTTGAATCCAAAAAGAATTTTCAATCCAAAAAGAATGAAAAAGATAGGTAAGAAGAATGCTGTAATTCCGATTCCATGGTAAATAAATAATTCACCCAAATAGGCGCCTATTTTTCCCATGACATTTTCTGCTACAATTTCTCTATCCCAAAAATTACTCAATTGACTTTGGTCGTTTTGATAATTTAAACAATAGGAAACAAAGGAAATCAATAGAAATAAACCAAGCGTTGTAAAGATCACACCAACAATGGTTTTGATGACATTTTTGCGAGAATTTTGAGAGGAAATCAAGGTCGGTTCGTCCATTTTCTTGAATAAAAAATTACAACTAACAAAAGTATAAAAAATTGCGGTAGTAACGTATTTCGAAACAGAATTTTCCTGAAGTTTTCAATTTATAAAGACAAGGTTTTTCTATCTGAAAAATTCAATTAACTTTGTGACATCTTATGCAAAATTTCGTTGTTTCAGCCCGAAAATACCGTCCCTTACAATTTGAAGATGTTGTAGGGCAAGCCGCCATCACAGAAACATTGGATCACGCCATTTCGAGTAATCAATTGGCGCAAGCACTTTTATTTTGTGGTCCGAGAGGTGTCGGTAAGACGACTTGTGCGCGTATTTTGGCTCGTAAAATCAACGAAGAAAATAATCAAGTCGACGAAGAAAACCAGGATTTCGCTTTCAATATATTTGAATTGGATGCGGCTTCCAACAACTCCGTTGATGATATCAGAAATTTGATTGATCAAGTTCGTTTTGCTCCTCAAGTTGGAAAATACAAAGTATACATCATCGATGAGGTGCATATGTTGTCAACTGCGGCTTTCAATGCCTTTTTAAAAACCTTAGAAGAACCGCCAGCGCACGCAATATTTATTTTGGCAACAACCGAAAAGCATAAAATCATCCCAACGATTTTATCTCGTTGTCAGATTTATGATTTCAAACGAATTTCTATTCAAGACATACAAAGTCATCTAGAGAAAATTGCCAAAGAAGAAGGAATCGAGTATGAAGCGGATGCATTGCATTTAATTGCACAAAAAGCCGATGGTGCTTTGCGTGACGCTTTGTCTACTTTTGATCGAATGGTCACGTTTACATCTCGTAATTTGACTTTGGAGAAAGTAGCGGAAAACTTAAATGTGTTGGATTATGAATATTATTTCAGAATCACCGATGCAGCGTTGAAAAATCAAATCCCTGAATTGTTATTGGAATTCAATACCATTTTGAACAAAGGATTTGATGCCCATATTTTCATCAATGGATTGGGAAGTCATTTCCGCGATCTATTGGTTGCCAAAATTCCTCAAACTATCGACTTATTGGAGGTAGGTGAGAAAACCAAAATCAAATACTTAGATCAAGCCCAGCATTGCGATGTGAAATTTTTAACGGATGCGATTGAAATTTGCAATTCGACCGATATTCATTATAAATCCAGTAAGAATCCACGATTAACAGTTGAAATTGCTTTGATGCAAATCGGGTCGTTGACAGCTGGAGGTTCAGAAGATAAAAAAAAAAGTTTAGGATAATTCCTCCTATTCTTGATGCGGCACAAATTATCGCCTCAAAACCCAATCCAACTCCAAAAGTTGGAAATACACAACCAACTGAAAAATTTCAACATCCTGATTTAGGTTCCAATAATTCGGGCAAATCCGTTCATGATAAAGATGAGAATTCAAGAATCAAACGAGCAGAAAAGCCTTTGCAAACTGAAGTAGAAACTTCGTTTAATTTGAAACGAATTTTTGACAAAGTAGAAGAGGAAAAGCCAGTCGTAGAAAATTTTGACGACAAACCCAAAGAGGCTTTTACGGAAGATGAATTGAACAAGGCTTGGAATGAATTCTTGAGTCAATTACAGTCAGAAAATAAAATTCCAGCTTATAATGCGCTTCAAAGTGGGAATATTGCTTTGAAAGAAAATTTCACGATTGAATTTACTTTTTCCTCGCTTAGTTTGTCCAATGAATTTGATTTGCATAGGGTCGATTTGATGAAATTTTTCCGTGAGAAATTTAATAACTATGGCATTGATTTTAAAGTAGTCATCACAGAATCCAAAGCGAAAAACTTCATCAAATCCAAAGCGGAACTCTTTAAAGAAATGGCGGAAGAGAATCCGATCCTTTTGAAATTAAAAGAAGAATTAGGATTAGACTTGAATTCTAATGATTAACAACAAATATTTTCGTAAACTTGCCGAAAATTTAAGTCAATGAAAAAATTTATTATAACAGCAGTTTTAGCTTCAGTTGTTATTTCTTGTGATAAATCTTCTGGAGGTGCTAGTTTAGGTTCTGTTTCAAAATTGGAAAACAACGATCAAAAAGCAGGTTATGCGTATGGTATGAACGTTGGAGATCAAGTTCGAAACTATTCTGAGTCTTTGAAAGAAGATAGTTTGAACTATGCAGAATTGGAAAAAGGAATTACCGATTATTTAAAAGGAGACAAAAAAATGCGTGATTCTTACGCAAATGGTCAGGCAATCGGAATGTCTATTCAAAATTTCTTGAAAACTCAGAAATTAGAAGGAATTGTAGAAGAGAAATACATCGTTCAAGGTGTTATGGATGTTTTGAAAAAGAAAGATCCTTTGTTTTCAAAAGATTCGATCAATTTTTTCATGCAGAAATATATCCAAGATAACATGACAAGAATCCAAACTGAAAACACGGCAAAAGGTGATCAGTTCTTGGCAGAAAAGAAAAAGGATAGCAAAATCAAAGCTACTGAAAGTGGATTATTGTATGAAGTAATCACTGAAGGTACTGGAGAAGCGCCAACAATGAACAGCGTTGTAGAGGTTAACTATGTTGGAAAAACGTCTGATGGAAAAACCTTTGACGAATCCAAAAAAGGTGAACCAGCTAAATTCCCGTTACAAAACGTAATCAAAGGATGGCAAGAAGGTTTACAGTTGATGAAAGTGGGATCTAAATACAAATTATACATCCCAGGAAACTTGGCTTACGGTGAGTACGGAAGCCCAGATGGTAAAATTGGTCCAAACGAAGTTTTGGTTTTTGATGTAGAATTGGTAAGTGTTGAGGCAATGCCAGAACAAAATCCAAATCAACAACAATTGACTCCTGAGCAAATCCAACAATTGCAACAGCAAATGCAACAACAAGGAGGAAGATAATTCTAACTTAATACAATAAGAAAAGCCACCTTTTGGGTGGCTTTTTTGTTTGATATTTTTTTCTGAATTTATTTATTCATCGAAATTAAAAACTCTTCGTTAGAACGTGTGTTTTTCATGCGAGTTCGTAAGAATTCCATCGCTTCCAAAGGATTCATGTCGGCTAAGTGATTTCTCATGATCCACATACGTTGCATGGTTGCTTCGTCCAGCAACAAATCGTCACGACGTGTACTAGATGAAACCAAGTCAATCGCAGGGAAAATACGTTTGTTGGCAATCTTACGATCCAATTGTAATTCCATGTTACCTGTACCTTTGAATTCTTCAAAGATAACTTCGTCCATTTTAGATCCCGTATCAATTAAAGCAGTAGCGATGATGGTTAAAGATCCACCATTTTCAATGTTACGAGCTGCACCAAAGAAACGTTTTGGTTTGTGAAGAGCATTGGCATCTACACCACCCGATAAAACTTTTCCAGAAGCAGGAGCTACGGTATTGTAAGCACGAGCCAAACGTGTGATAGAGTCTAATAAAATCACTACATCATGCCCACATTCGACCATTCTTTTGGCTTTTGATAAAACCAAATTGGCCACTTTCACATGTTCGGTAGCTTCTTTGTCAAAAGTCGAAGCGACAACTTCTCCATTTACACTACGTTTCATGTCTGTCACCTCTTCTGGTCGCTCATCGATTAATAATACGATCAAATAAGCTTCCGGATGATTGGCAGCGATGGCATTGGCAACTTCTTTTAGTAAAACTGTTTTACCAGTTTTGGGTTGAGCAACGATCATCCCACGCTGACCTTTTCCAATGGGTGCAAATAAATCCAAAATTCGAGTTGATAGCGTCGCATTGTTTTCTGCTAATTTGAATTTTTCATCAGGAAATAAAGGAGTCAAATGCTCAAAAGAAACACGATCTCTTACAAAATCGGGAGTTCTACCATTGATTTCTTTGATTTTGATCAAAGGGAAATATTTTTCACCTTCTTTTGGTGGACGAACTTCACCCGTAATAGTGTCACCAGTTTTCAATCCAAATAATTTGATTTGAGATTGAGAAACATAAACATCATCTGGGGAAGAAAGATAATTGAAGTCAGAGGAACGTAAGAACCCATAATTATCTGGCATGATTTCTAAAACACCTTCTGTATCAATAATACCTTCGAATTCGTAATTGGCAGCACGGTATTTATTTTTTTCAACTTGTTCTTGATTCTGTTGATTAGGATTGTGCTGCTTATGTTGCGAATTACCGCTTTTATTGTGTTTATTTTTATTAAAATTCGGGTTGTTGGGGTTGTTTTGGTTGGCGTGGTGATTAGGGTTGGTGTTTGGGCGAGAATTGTTTTGATTCTGCTGGTTGTTGTGGTTGGGGCGATTGGGATTGTTGTTTTGTTTTTGTTGAGGATGATTGGCTTTTGGCTTTTCCTTGTTCTCAACGTTTTCTTTCGCATCTTCTTTCACTTCAACAATCGGTTCCGAAACTTCTGTCGTTGCTTCTGCAACTTTTGATTCAGGAGATTCAATTCGCTTTCTTGTTTTTTTAGGCTTCTCCTCTTTTGGGGAAGTTTCTGTGGAGCCAAAATCTATTACTTCTTGTTGCTTGCTTGAGTTTTGGGTTTCTAAAATACTGTTGATTAAATCTAATTTTTTGACTTGTTTAATCTTTTTTACTTTCAGATTTTCAGCAATAACCTGCAATTCATCAAGCTTTTTGGCTTTAAGTTCATTTAAATCAAACATATATGGTGTATTGATGTAATAAAAAGGTGATTAATGATCATGTATATGAAAATCATTCCTAACAAGGTGAAATTTTGAATTGTACGTAAATGAGTGAAGTACTTGTTGTTAGAAATAACCTTGCAATGTTACGAATAAAATTTAAATTGAAAGAAAAAAATTATTGTTAATTTTGCATTTGAAATTGAAAAAATGATTCAGAGAAAGCAAAGTATTTATTTATTCCTTGCAGGATTGGTTTCGGGTGTTTCAACTTGGGTAGCCAATTTATGGGTGATAGCAAAAGAATGGATGCAGCCTGAAGACAATATGATTACCTTATTGTTATTTTTAATTTCAGCTGTTTTGTCAATTTTGACGATCTTCTTATTTAAGAATAGAAAATCCCAAATGCGTTTGACGACAGTTAATATAGTATTGAACATTTTGTTAATTGGTTATTTGGCCTATAGTCTAACAAATTTACCCGGAGGGTTTTCTGACTCAGAGAAGGGTATTGGGCTTTTTGTACCTTTCATTTCGATTCTATTGCTTGTTATAGCGAATCGATTTATCAAGAAAGACGAGGAGCTTGTGAAATCGGTAGACAGGTTCAGATAAACATTACAACTTTTTATATGAGCGCGAAGCAGTCTTTTTTAAGGCTGCTTTTTTTTATGCTTGAAATCGAAATCTTTTGGATGCGAAATTCTTAGCCCCGATTGTACTGGAAATCCTTTATAGGTGAAATGAAATGAAACCTAAAAAGATTGTAGGGGAAAGCGGGATTGGCTCCAAAAAATAATAGGTATTTTTATTCAAAACTAAAAATAATTGAGACTACCCCTAAAAAATATAGGGGTGTGAATGAAAAAATGTATAATTTTGCCCCATTCTCACAAAATTATACAGTTTTTATGTCACAATTACGTTTTAATGCGTTGAAAGAGGTTTTCAGAAGAGAACCTGTCAAAGTCGAAATCCCAGAACGATTATCAAGATTGTACAACCAAAATGTGTTTTCGGACGAAACCATGAAGGAGTACATGACGAAAAGTGCTTATAATTATATCAAAGCAGCAAAATTACGTGGTGAAAAAATCCCTCGTGAAATTGCTGATCAAGTTGCTTCTGCCATGAAAGAATGGGCGTTGTCAAAAGGTGCTACGCACTATACGCACTGGTTTCAGCCATTGACGGGTTCTACCGCCGAAAAGCACGATGCGTTTTTTAGTACAACCGAAGAAGGTGGAGCAATTGAGCAATTCAATGGATCTATGTTGGTGCAACAAGAACCCGATGCTTCTAGTTTCCCAAATGGTGGAATTAGAAATACCTTTGAAGCTCGTGGATATACAGCTTGGGATCCGACTTCAGCAGCATTTGTAATTGATACGACTTTATGTATTCCCTCGGTTTTTATTTCTTATACAGGAGATACCTTAGATTATAAAACGCCTTTGTTGCGAGCGTTGCAGTCAATCGATGATTCTGCAACGGAGGTGGCTAAATATTTTGATCGCAACGTAACCAAAGTGCAATCGACTTTGGGTTGGGAACAAGAATATTTCTTGGTTGATTCTGCCTTGTTTAACACGCGTCCCGATTTGCAATTGACAGGTAGAACCATTTTGGGGCATTCGCCAGCAAAAGGTCAGCAATTGGAAGACCATTATTTTGGGTCGATTCCGTTGAGAATTTTGCGTTTTATGCAAGATTTGGAAGTGGAATGTATGAAATTGGGTATTCCAATTAAAACCCGTCACAATGAAGTTGCGCCCAATCAGTTTGAGTGTGCACCTATTTTTGAAGAAGCGAATCAAGCGGTCGATCATAACTCTTTGTTGATGGATTTGATGACGCGTGTGGCAAGACGCCATAATTTCAAAGTCTTGTTGCATGAGAAGCCTTTCCAAGGTGTCAACGGTTCTGGTAAACATAACAACTGGTCGTTGAGTACAGATACGGGTGAGAATTTGTTGAGTCCTGGAAAAAATCCGAAAAAGAATTTGCAGTTCTTGACCTTCTTTATCAATACGATCAAAGCGGTTCATGATTATGGTGATATCTTGAGAAGCGCAATTGCTTCTGCAAGTAATGATCATCGATTGGGTGCCAATGAAGCGCCGCCAGCTATTATTTCCATTTTCATCGGTTCTCAATTGTCTGGGGTTTTGGATGAATTGGAAAAAGTAACCGAAGGGAAATTATCTCCCGATGAAAAGACCGATTTGAAATTGAACATCGTTGGGAAAATTCCTGAAATCTTATTGGATAATACCGACCGAAACAGAACTTCACCATTTGCTTTTACGGGAAATAAATTTGAGTTTAGAGCGGTTGGGTCTTCTGCCAATTGTGCGGAAGCCATGATGGTGATCAATACCATTGTTTCGCATCAATTGAAATTATTCAAAAAAGAAGTGGATGGATTGATTGAATCGGGATTGCAAAAAGACGAAGCGATCTTCAATGTTTTGCGTGATTATATCAAAACCTCTCGTAAAATTTTATTTGAAGGAGACGGATATAGCAAAGATTGGGAGAAAGAAGCTGCGAAACGTAAGTTGAGAAATTTGAAAACGACTCCAGAAGCTTTGAAAATTGAAAAAGAGCAGAAGTTCAAAGATGTTTTCATTCAGAATGCCGTTTTAAGTGAAGTCGAAATTGAAGCTCGAAATGAAATCAAATTGGAGAAGTATTCAACTTTGATTGATATTGAAGCGCAGGTTTTAGCAGATTTGGCTCGAAATCATATCATTCCGACTGCAGTTATTTATCAAAATAAATTGATTGAAAACGTAAAAGGATTAAAAGATATATTTGGGGCGAAAGAATTCCAAGAATTGGCCAAAGAACAAATTGATTTGATTAAAACCATTTCGCAGAGAATTTCTTCAATCAAAGTAGCGGTTGATCAATTGAATTCGGAAAAAGATAAATCGCATGCAATTGAGGATTCTCAAAAAAGAGCAGAAGCTTATTCAAATAAAGTGAAACCTTTGTTTGATGTAATTCGACAAGATGTGGATGAATTGGAAATGTTGGTCGATGATGAAATTTGGCCATTGACTAAATACCGAGAACTACTTTTCACGAAATAAATAACATCATAAATATAAAGGTAAAGTCGACTAAATTAAGTCGACTTTTTAATTATTTTTTTATCAATAATGTTGATTGAATATTTAAAATGAGGATTTTTTTAGGCTTTTTCACTGTTAAAACTTAAAAATTTTAAAACAAGGATAAAAATTCATAGTACTTTTGTCTTAATTATAAACTTATAAAAAAATGAAAAAACTTTTATTTTCTTTAGCATTGGTTGGAGGTATGATTTCAATGAATGCTCAAACAGTCTTATTTGAAGATGATTTTGAGAGCTATGACGATTTCCTTATAGATGGTATAGGAGATTGGATAATGATTGACGTAGATGGATTGGGAACCTACTCTGGAGGAGGAGGGGAGTTTCCGAATCAATTTGATCCTAAGGCTTTTATGGTTTTCAATATGTTTATGGCAGGCGTTACAAATTCGGATGGTTCTGATGGAGAGGAACGCAATTTTAATCCAGTTGACTTTTATGATAAATACATGGCATCATGGGCTTCAAGTGGAGGAGCTAATAATGACTGGATGATTAGTCCGCCAATTACTTTAGGCACAGGTGGAAATACTTTAGAGTTTGTGCACAAGTCATTGTCAAGTTCCTATGGATATGAAAAATTCAACGTTTTGATTTATGCAGGTGAAGGTATTCCAGATACTGGAGATTTTACAGTTTTGGATTCTAATGTTACTTCTAACTCTTGGGAATCTTGGTTAACATATACAAAAGATTTAGATGCCTACGCCGGACAAACAGTTCGTATTGCTATTCAATGTGTGTCAAATGATGCGTATATGTTTATGGTTGATAACTTCAAAATTACTGGAGAAGGAACAGCTGCAGTTTCAGATTTAAATGGAGCTAAAGCGGCAATTTATCCAAACCCAGTTGTAGATGCATTCAACGTAGAATTATCTTCTAAATTCAATGTAAACAATGTAAAAGTTACAGTAACAGATATGACAGGAAAAGTAGTGAAAACATTTGGAGCTGCTTCTTCTTACAATGTTTCTGATTTGGCTGCTGGTGTTTACGTAGTGAAAATTACAGATGGTAAAAACACTGACACGAAAAAAATCGTGAAAAAATAATTCAAAAGATAAATTTTGAATAAAGCCTCGCAGTCTTGTGAGGCTTTTTTTATAAAATCATTTGAAATTCTACTAAATAGATTTTTATAGATGTTCTATCTTTGCAATCCAAATTTTTGAGAAATGGCAGACAATGGTTTATTGGAGAAATTAAGAGGAATTAAACAGCGTTTTGATGAAGTAGCAGATTTGATCATTCAGCCCGATGTGATTTCGGACCAAAATCGCTATGCGAAACTTAACAAAGAATATTCCGATCTAAAAGATATTGTAGCCAAACAACAAGAATATGAAGGCTTGATCAATGTGATTGCAGAAGCAGATGAAATCATCGCAGATGGTTCAGATGCCGAAATGGTAGAATTGGCCAAAATGGAAAAGGATGAAGCCATCAACAAAATTCCTGAAGTGGAGGAAGAAGTGAAATTCATGTTGATTCCAAAGGATCCAGAAGATGAGAAAAACGTCATCGTGGAACTTCGTGCAGGTACGGGTGGTGATGAAGCAGCTATTTTCGTGGAGGATGTATTCCGTATGTATACCATGTATTTTAAAAACAAAGGTTGGCGATTTGAAGTTTTGAATACGTCTGAAGGTTCCGTAAAAGGATACAAGGAATTGATCATGGAAGTGCAAGGAAATGCGGTTTTTGGAACCATGAAATATGAAAGTGGTGTTCACCGCGTGCAACGTGTTCCTGAAACAGAATCTCAAGGACGAGTTCATACCTCAGCTATTACCGTAGCTGTTTTGCCAGAAGCTGAGGAAGTCGACGTTGATATCAATCCAGCTGATTTGGAATACCAAACCGCACGTTCAAGTGGGGCAGGAGGGCAGAATGTTAACAAGGTTGAAACCAAAGTTCAATTAACGCATAAGCCATCGGGAATTGTCATCGTTTGTCAAGAAGCACGTTCCCAACACGCCAATCGTGAAAGAGCTTTGCAATTGCTACGTACCAAATTATACGAAATCGAATACGAAAAAGCGCATTCAGAGCGTTCTGCTCAGCGTAAATCATTGGTTTCGACAGGAGATAGATCCGCGAAAATTAGAACTTATAATTATCCGCAAGGTCGTGTGACCGATCACCGCATCAATAAATCCATCTACAATTTGGATAGTTTCATGAATGGTGATATTCAAGAAATGATTGATGCCTTGAAATTGGCTGAAAATGCTGAAAAATTACAAGGTGCAGACGAAATTTAGGATAAGACTTCTGTTTTGAACTAAATTTTAAACGACTATTTCTACCTGATTTACTGAAGAATATTGTAACTTTCAAGTGAAGCTTAAAACCTAAAAACTTGAAAGAGAAATTTCTACATTTTATATGGAGATTTCAATTACTCCATCATTTTCCATTAAAATCAACAGATGGAAAAGATATTTTTATTCATAACAAAGGAGTTTGGAATGACAAAGAATCGGGCCCAGATTTTTTCATGGCCAAAATTCAGATTGAAAATGAAATTTGGGTAGGGAATCTGGAGATTCATGTCAATTCATCTGATTGGGATTTGCACCAGCATTCAACCGACCCTAATTATCATAACATAATCCTACATGTTGTTTTCAACCATGATAAAGAGATTGAATTTCTCAGTCACAAAAGAATTCCAACCTTAGAATTATCTTCCTATATCCCTTTGGAAATTCTTAAGAATTATGAACATTTGGTGGAATTAAACCAACAATTTATTCCCTGTGAACAAAGCATTCATTTGATCAAAAAGGAAACCATTGATTTTTGGCTAGAGCGATTGGTGATCGAAAGAATGGAACGTAAAACTTCTGAAATCGAACATGAATTTCTATTGTACCATAAAAATTGGGAAGAATTGCTTTTTAAAAAGTTGGCATTTGCATTTGGCTTGAAACTAAATGCGGAAGCTTTTGATGCTTGGGCTAATTCATTTAAATTTTCCATTTTAACAAAAGTTCAAACCAATTCAGATTATGTCCATGCCTTATTTTTTGGACAAGCCGGATTTTTAAATGTCGATTCCGAAGATGAATTTGTCAAAACCTTACAGAAAGAGTATAAATTTCTTCAATCGAAATTTGATTTAGAACCCATTTCTTCCAATTTGTTCAAGTTTTTTAGATTACGACCTGTTAGTTTTCCAACGATTCGTTTGATGCAATTGGCTACTCTTTACGCAGAATATCAAAATCTGTTTAGGTTTTTGATGGGAACCAGGGATTTGCAAAAAATAAAGATGGTATTTGAAGAATTGAACTATCCAACTTTTTGGAACAATCATTATCGTTTGGAAAAACCTTCTAATTCTTCAAGTTCCAAGAAAATTTCCAATGAATTAATTGAGCGAATTATCATCAATGTGATTATACCCATCAAATTTGTTTATGTTAAACAAAGGGGATCTGATTTTTCAGAGGAATTGATTGATTGGCTACGCGAATTGCCTGCAGAAAAAAATACAATACTGAGTGGATTTCAAAAATTAGGTTTGAAACCAAAGAATGCTTTTGAGTCGCAGGCCTATTTGGAATTGAAGAAGCATTTTTGTGATGAGAAAAAATGCTTAAATTGCGCAGTAGGATTACAAATCTTAAAAAATGTTTGACAAACTTCGAAATTTTTTAGAATTCAATGGCTTTAATGTGATATCGAGAATTGCCGATCGTTTGGGTGTTCGCGCTTCCAAATTACGCATTCTTTATATCTACTTATCCTTTGTGACAATGGGAATTACCTTTGCGGTTTATTTAATCATCGCGTTTTTTTTATGGCTAAAGGATGGGATTGTTATCCGTAGGAAATCTGTCTTTGATTTATAATTTTTTTCAAAAAATTGTGATACATATCATTATTTTATGTAATTTAGTTAAATATTTCACAAAATGACGACACAAATGCTTTTGTAAGCTTTTAAAAATACAACACATGAGGACTTTTGCAAAATCCCAGATTCGTTACAGCAAATCGCAACGAATGGGGATTTTTGCTTTTATAGGCCTTATCATTTCGTTTGAAATTGGTGCATTTTTTCTCAATCGTACTTCAGAAAGTGATAGCCAAATTGAAATTCCTCCGGAATTACTCGAATTAAATACCAGTTCAACTTCAACAAAAACCTTTTCAAATTCTTCCGAATCAAGTTCGCTTGAAAAATTTAACCCCAATGCCTTGACGGCTGAAGATTGGCAAAATCTTGGTTTTTCAGAAAAACAATCTGCAACCATTTTAAAATACAAAAATTCTTTGGGTGGAAATTTCACGTCCAAAGAACAAATCCGAAATTGCTTTGTAATAAGTGATGCCAAGTTTGAAGAACTGAAACCTTTTATGGATTTGTCATCAGTTCATCCTAATGCTTCTTCCAAAAATCAGTTTCAATTTGAATCAAGAAATGAATATTCGATAAAAGAGAAACCCAAGATTCGCTATCAAAAATTTAATCCCAATGAATATTCTTTGGAAGATTGGCAACGAATTGGTTTTTCCGAAAAACAAGCTTCCACGATTTTGAAATACAAACGAAGTTTGGGTGGGAAATTCACAAGTCTAGATCAGATTCAAACCTGTTTTGTCATCAATGAAGATAAGTTCAGGGAAATGAAACCCTATTTGGTTTTTCCAGATTCATCTGAAAAAATAGAACCGACAAGCTCAAAAGTTGAAATCAAACCCAAAGATAAATGGACGAAATTCAACCCAAATCATTTATCAAAAGAAGAATGGGTGGAATTAGGCTTTACAGAAAAACAAGCCAATACAATATTGAATTACAAACAATCATTGGGTGGAAACATTAAAAATGCTGAGATTTTAAAAAATTGTTATGCAATAAGTGATGATAAATTTGTAGAAATAGAACCTTTTTTAGTCTTTGATTAATCCATAATTGTCTATTCGTTCAAAATTCCTATTTTTGGGAGCAATCAAAAAATACAATCGAACATGAATTTTGAAGTTTCTGAAAATCTAAAATTTATTGCTGAATCAGCAAGAGAATTCGCAAAACAACATATAGCTCCTCAGATGATGGAATGGGATGAATCTCAACATTTTCCAGTTGAGGTATTTAAAAAAGCAGGTGAATTGGGCTTTATGGGAATTTTAGTGCCAGAAGAATTAGGAGGAAGTGGATTGTCTTACCATGAATATGTAGCAATTGTAGATGAAATTTCACAAGTTGATCCCTCAATTGGATTGTCGATCGCAGCGCATAATTCCTTATGTACCAATCATATTTTGACATTTGGTAACGAAGAGCAAAAAAAGAAATGGATCCCAAAACTAGCTACTGGGGAAGTAATTGGTGCTTGGGGATTGACAGAGCATAATACTGGATCTGATGCGGGAGGAATGAATACTACGGCAAAGAGAGAAGGTGATAATTGGGTGATCAGAGGTGCGAAAAACTTTATTACACATGCGATCAGCGGTGATATTGCAGTTGTGATGACTCGTACCGGTGAAAAGGGTGCGCCCAATAACGCGACAGCATTTGTATTGGAAAAAGGTATGCCAGGTTTTACAAGCGGGAAAAAAGAAAACAAATTGGGAATGCGTGCATCGGAAACTGCTGAATTGATTTT
The DNA here is from genome assembly GCF_040545805.1 of Moheibacter stercoris. Taxonomy (NCBI): domain Bacteria; kingdom Pseudomonadati; phylum Bacteroidota; class Flavobacteriia; order Flavobacteriales; family Weeksellaceae; genus Moheibacter; species Moheibacter stercoris. The sequence goes on along the minus strand of NZ_JBEPMO010000002.1, from coordinate 186,110 downwards.
TGATGGCGTAGTTGTTCCAGATTCTCATCGTTTAGGTGAAGTTGGGGAAGGGTTCAAACAAGCTTTGAAAATTTTAGATGGTGGTCGCATCTCGATTGCAGCCTTAAGTTTAGGAATTGCCAAAGGTGCGTACAAAGCTGCATTGAAATATGCAAAAGAAAGACATCAATTTGGTCAAGCAATTGCCAATTTTCAAGCTGTTAATTTCAAATTAGCTGAAATGGCGACAGACATTGAGGCTTCTGAATTGTTAATCCAAAAAGCATCTTATTTGAAAAATAACAATTTGCCGATGACTACGGAAGGAGCGATGGCGAAATATTATGCTTCTGAAGCTTGTGTGAGAATTGCCAATGACGCTGTTCAAATTTTTGGTGGATATGGTTATACAAAAGACTTCCCAGCGGAGAAATACTACCGCGATTCCAAACTTTGTACCATTGGAGAAGGAACAACCGAAATCCAAAAATTGGTGATCGGAAGAAATATTTTAAAAGATTAAGTAATTTATTTGCATGGATTAGAATCTTTTGTATCTTTGCAACCCAAAAATAAGAGTAACTATGTTAATTATACCAGTAAAAGACGGAGAATCTATCGACAAAGCGTTGAAAAAATACAAACGTAAATTTGACAGAACAGGTGTTGTGCGTCAATTAAGAAGCCGTCAACAGTTTATCAAGCCTTCTGTAATCAAAAGACAACAACGTCAAAGAGCTGCTTATAAACAACAATTGTTGAGCAAAGAAGAAGCTTAAGATTTTTACTGAAACAATATATACCTGTTTATTGAAGTTTTCTTAACTTTGATGAACAGGTTTTTTTATGTCCATAACGAAGTTTTTGCAGTACCTGCAATACGAAAAAAAATATTCTCTGAAAACCATTCAGAGCTACCAAACCGATTTGTTGGAATTCGAAAAGTTTTACTTTTCAGAAACCAATACAACGGATATTTCCACTGCCAATAAGGTTCATCTAAGAGCTTATCTGATGAATCTATCTCAATCCCATTTAGCGGAGCGTAGCATCAATCGAAAAATTAGTTCCTTAAAATCCTACTTCAAATATTTATTGAAGATTGGGGAAATTCAAAGTTCGCCTGCCAATTCCATCAAAACATTGAAACAATACAACGATGTTCAAATTCCTTTTTCGGAAGAAGAATTGGAGAAATTATTCTCATCGAAAGAATTATTTTCTGAAGATTTTGAAGGTGTACGAGATCGTTTGATGTTGGAATTGTTTTATCAAACGGGAATTAGAAGGATTGAATTGATTCAACTCAAAGATGAAGACATCGATTTTGAGCAAAAATCCATGAAAATTTTGGGGAAAAGGAACAAGGAAAGAAAGATTCCCCTTGGCGAAAAAATTCTTCATTCCATGCGAGAATATATGCAATTGAGAGATCGGGAAGTTGAAGCAAAAGAAAATTCATTTTTTAAGACAATTTTAGGGAAACCAATGGGTGAGAAACTTGTTTATAATTTAGTTAATTATTACCTTAGTCATATCAGTACGAAGCATAAAAAAAGTCCTCATATGTTGAGGCATAGTTTTGCTACCCATATGTTGAGTCGGGGAGCAGAGTTGAATGCAGTCAAAGAAATTTTGGGGCATTCAAGTTTGGCCGCCACGCAAGTTTACACACATGGGAGTATCGATGAATTAAAAAAAGTGTTTAATCAAGCTCATCCAAGAGAGCGAAAAAACGAAAAATTATGACAATCAAACTTCAAACAGTAAATTTCAATGCTAAAGCAGGTTTAGAAGAGTATGTAGAAAGCAAACTTAGCAAGCTCGATCAGTTCTATGACAAGATCATTTCAGCTCAAGTTTCGATGCGAGTAGAGAACATTTCAGAAAAAGAAAACAAATTTGTTGATATAAAATTAGAGGTGCCAGGAGACGATATTATGGTGAAAAAATCGGGTCAATCTTTTGAGGAATGTATTGACCTTTCGGTAGATACCTTAAAGAAGCTAATCATCCGTAAAAAAGAGAAGGTTTCAGAGCGATAAAATTATTTTTAAAATTTTTTCTTCAAAATTTGGAGAATTCAAAATACTTCGTACATTTGCAGTCCGTAATGAAAAAACGGACTGTTCTTTTACATAGAAATGAAGATTTGCCGGCATAGCTCAGTTGGCCAGAGCACGTGATTTGTAATCTCGGGGTCGTGGGTTCGAATCCCTCTGCCGGCTCAAATTTTTATTATTTTGGAAGGGGGAGATACTCAAGCGGCCAACGAGGGCAGACTGTAAATCTGCTGACTATGTCTTCGCAGGTTCGAATCCTGCTCTCCCCACAATTCGATTTTATCTTCATTTTAAATTGGACGTTCCAAACATTTCGTTTGGATAGATAAGTATAAGCGGGAGTAGCTCAATTGGTAGAGCTTCAGCCTTCCAAGCTGAATGTTGCGGGTTCGAGTCCCGTCTCCCGCTCAACTTTTGGCCGATGTAGCTCAGGGGTAGAGCGCTTCCTTGGTAAGGACGAGGTCACGGGTTCAAATCCCGTCATTGGCTCAATGATGGGCGTAGGCTCAAAGCAATTGAGAGAGATTAATGAAGAAGGAATTTAGAAGGTGTTGGGCAGGGAAGCTCACCACTTTTTGTGTTGAAACAATTTAGAAATTAAGTATAACAATAGAAATTATTTAAACAATGGCAAAGGAAACCTTTAATCGTAATAAGCCGCATTTGAATATTGGTACTATTGGTCACGTTGACCACGGTAAAACTACTTTGACTGCAGCTATTACAAAAGTATTGTCAGACGCAGGATTCTCTGAAGCAAAATCATTTGACCAGATTGACAACGCGCCTGAGGAAAAAGAAAGAGGTATTACAATTAATACTTCACACGTTGAATATGAAACAGCTAACCGTCACTACGCTCACGTTGACTGTCCTGGTCACGCGGATTACGTAAAGAACATGGTTACTGGTGCGGCTCAGATGGATGGTGCGATCTTAGTGGTTGCTTCTACAGATGGTCCTATGCCTCAAACTCGTGAGCACATCCTTTTAGGACGTCAGGTAGGTATTCCTAGAATCGTTGTTTTCATGAACAAAGTTGACATGGTTGACGATCCAGAATTATTGGAGTTAGTTGAAATGGAAATCAGAGACTTATTGTCTTTCTATGAATATGATGGTGACAACGGTCCAGTTATCCACGGATCTGCTTTAGGTGCATTGAACGGTGAACCAAAATGGGTTGAAACGGTATTGAACTTGATGAATGCAGTAGATGAGTGGATTGAACAACCAGTTCGTGATCAAGATAAACCATTCTTGATGCCAGTTGAGGACGTATTCTCTATTACTGGTCGTGGAACTGTTGCTACAGGTCGTATTGAAGCAGGTGTAATCAACACAGGTGATCCAGTTGATATCGTAGGTATGGGTGAGGAAAAATTAACTTCAACTATTACTGGGGTAGAGATGTTCCGTAAAATCTTAGATAGAGGGGAAGCTGGTGATAACGTTGGTTTATTGTTAAGAGGTATTGAGAAATCTGACATCCGTCGTGGTATGGTTATCGCGAAAGCTGGTTCAGTTAAACCTCACAAAAAATTCAAAGCTCAAGTCTATATCTTGACAAAAGAAGAAGGTGGACGTCACACTCCATTCCACAACAAATACCGTCCTCAATTCTACGTTCGTACAACTGACGTAACTGGAGAAATCCAATTACCAGAAGGAGTAGAGATGGTATTACCTGGAGATAACTTAACTATCACAGTTGAATTAATCCAACCAATTGCATTAAACGAAGGTTTACGTTTCGCTATCCGTGAGGGTGGTAGAACTGTAGGAGCAGGTCAGGTAACTGAGCTTCTTGACTAATCCTTAGATTAAGATAAATAAAGATAAGGTGTTTTCGTTTTTACGAATTCGGAAACACCTTTCTTATACGGGCATAGTATAATGGTTAGTATCGCGGTCTCCAAAACCGCTGGTCAGGGTTCGAATCCTTGTGCCCGTGCAATACGAATTAACATATGAAAGTAATAGACTACATAAAAGATTCATTTTCTGAATTTACAACCAATGTTACGTGGCCAACTTGGGCTTCGTTGCAAAATGACACAATGATCGTAGCTATTGCTACGTTGATTTTGGCATTATTACTTTACGGTGTAGATTCTCTTTTTGGTAACTTCGTTATCAAAAGTATTTTTGAGTTGCTGAGATAGGTAAATGTTGTCCTGATAGAATAGTGAATTATGAGCAATAAGAAATGGTACGTATTAAAAACGGTAAGTGGACAAGAAATCAAAGTAAGAACTTACATTGAAAACGAAATCCAATACCATAAATTACAAGATTTCGTAGGACAAATTGTTGTTCCTATGGAAAAAGTAATTCAAATACGTAACGGGAAAAAAACACAAAAAGAAAAAGTTCACTATCCGGGTTATGTAATGATCGAAGCTGAATTAACTGGTGAAATTCCTCACATTATCAAAGGAATTCCTGGAGTTATCAGTTTTTTAAGTGCAACCAAAGGTGGTGATCCAGTTCCAATGCGTCAAGCAGAAGTGAACCGTATGTTAGGAAGAGTGGATGAGTTAGCAGAATCTGATGAAAACTTAGTCAACATTCCTTATATCGTTGGAGAAACGGTGAAAGTGATCGACGGACCTTTCAATGGATTCAATGGAACAATCGAAAAGATCAATGAAGAAAAACGTAAGTTGGAAGTAATGGTCTTAATTTTTGGACGTAAAACTCCATTGGAGTTGTCCTTTATGCAAGTGGAAAAAGTTTAAATAAAATTTTTTATATACTTAATCAAAAGCCATTCTTCGGAATGGCTTTTTTGTTAGAAAAAGGTTTATAAAAGAAATCTAGTTAAAATTCAGCTATTTAATGTTGTTAGTTCGGAATTATTTTCTAATTTTGCAGTCCTAAAAGTAAAATAGGGTGTTGTGAGCGCCTTAAATTACTGAATAATAAATGCTTCCAAATTCATTTATATTCAAATTTTAAAAAATTAAAATGGCAAAAAAAGTTGAAAAAGTTGTAAAACTTCAAGTAAAGGGAGGCCAAGCAAATCCATCGCCACCGGTAGGACCGGCATTGGGTGCTGCTGGGGTGAACATTATGGAGTTTTGTAAACAGTTTAACGGTCGTACACAAGAGAAGCAAGGTCAAGTTTTGCCGGTTGTTATTACGGTTTATCAAGATAAATCTTTTGATTTCATCGTAAAAACTCCACCGGTTGCAATCCAGTTAATGGATGCTGCGAAGTTGAAAAAAGCTTCAGGTGAACCTAACCGTGTGAAAGTTGCGAACGTTTCTTGGGATCAAGTTAGAGCGATTGCTGAAGACAAGTTACAAGATATGAATTGCTTTACTTTGGAGTCTGCTATGAAAATGGTAGCGGGTACAGCTCGTTCTATGGGTATAACAGTTAAAGGAGGACAAGCTCCCGAGTAAAACCTTAAAAAATTAGAAAATGGCTCAGTTAACAAAGAAGCAAAAGGAAGCACAAGCTAAAGTTGATAAAACAAAGTTGTATACAATTGAAGATGCATCAGCTTTAGTAAAAGAAGTGAACACAGCAAAATTTGACGCATCTGTTGATATTGCTGTTCGTTTAGGAGTAGACCCTAAAAAAGCTAACCAAATGGTTCGTGGTGTGGTTTCATTACCTCACGGAACGGGTAAAGATGTTAAGGTTTTAGCATTGGTTACACCAGATAAAGAAGCAGAAGCAAAAGCAGCTGGTGCTGACTACGTTGGTTTAGACGAGTATTTAGATAAAATTAAAAATGGTTGGACAGATGTTGACGTGATCGTTACCATGCCAGCCGTTATGGGAAAATTAGGTCCATTAGGACGTGTATTAGGTCCAAGAGGATTGATGCCAAACCCTAAAGCTGGAACTGTTACCTTGGAAGTTGGAAAAGCTGTTGCTGATGTAAAAGCTGGTAAAATTGACTTCAAAGTTGACCGTTACGGAATTATTCACGCTGCAATTGGAAAAGTATCTTTCACTCCAGAAATGATCAAAGAAAATGCAGCAGAATTGGTTTCTACTTTAGTAAAGTTAAAACCAACCGCAGCAAAAGGTACTTATATGAGAAGTATTACCCTTTCTTCTACTATGAGTCCGGGTATTCATGTTGATCCTAAAAGTTTAAACGCATAAAAGTAGGTAATTATGGCAATGACAAAAGAACAAAAAGCGCAAATGATCGACGATTTATCTGCGGTGTTAGCAGAGTCGAACATAGTTTACCTTGCTGATATTTCAGGTTTAAACGCGGCGAACACAACCGAATTAAGAAGAGCTTGTAACAAAGGAAATATTTCTTTGAGAGTCGTGAAAAATGCTTTGTTGAAAAAAGCAATGGAGCGTAGCGAAGACAAAGATTTCTCTGGATTATTTGAAGCTTTAGCTGGTAACACAGCTATGATGATCGCTGAAAAAGGAAATGCTCCTGCAAAAGTGATCGAAACTTTCAGAAAAAAATCTGACAAGCCTGTATTAAAAGGTGCATGGATTGAGAATAACGTATATTTAGGTGACGACAAATTGTCAACTTTATCAGCATTGAAGTCTCGCGAAGAGATGATCGCAGATATCGTTGCATTGTTGAAATCTCCAATCCAATCTTTGGTTTCTCAATTGGAAAACAAAGAGAATGCAGAAGGAAAAAAAGAAGAAGTTGCAGCAGAAGCTCCAGCAGTTGAAGAAGCAGCACCAGCTGTAGAAGCGACTGAAGAGGCTCCAGCAGCAGAAGAATCTTCTGAAGCAGCAGACGAAACGCCTGCAACCGAGTAAGAGCTCATATTAAAATCATAGGTGATAAGGTAACTTATCCCAAAACAAAACAAGTTGTAAAACCAAAAAAAAACATTTAAAAATGGCAGATGTTAAAAAATTAGCTGAAGAGTTAGTAAACTTAACAGTTTTAGAAGTAAATGAATTATCTACAATCTTAAAAGACGAATACGGAATTGAACCAGCTGCTGCTGCAGTTGTTGTTGCTGCTGGTGGTGGAGAAGCTGCTGCAGAAGAAAAAACTGAATTCGACGTAATCTTGAAATCTGGAGGTGCTAACAAATTAGCAGTTGTTAAATTGGTTAAAGATTTAACTGGAAAAGGATTGAAAGAAGCGAAAGATTTAGTTGATACTGCACCTCAAGCATTGAAAGAAGGTGTTTCTAAAGACGAAGCTGAAGCATTGAAAACTCAATTAGAGGAAGCTGGTGCTGAAGTTGAAGTAAAATAATTTACTTACGATATAAATTTGAAGGCTGTCACATTGTGACGGCCTTTTTTTATCCATTTTTTATCCTACATTATAGCCTTACATATTCAAATGGAAGGTTCTTCAGTTTTCTTTTTTGATAATGAATCCTATTTTGAAAAGAATCGAATCCCATGATTTTTAAGGTATTATTAAAATCTTTTTGGAGATTTTTAGAAACTTATCAACAAATTTTCCTTAACTTTGCAGTCCTTTTGAGAACATTAATACGTTATATGTAAGTAACTTACTGAAAGTCAACTCTTCCACAAAATGGAAGGGGAATTTTTGTTTGTGCCTACCTGTAAATCTTTCTGTTTTTAAAGGGATATAAAAAATATTTTGCACTACACTGTGAAAAGATATACCAGTGTTGCAGTTAGAAGTATAGAAAACAGAATATAGAAAATAGAACATAGACGAAAGTTAAGAGGTCTTTATTCTATTCTCTATTCTCTAACATCTCTACTTCTGATATTTTTTGGGAAACAAAATATTTTTTTAATCTATTTCTTAACATTTTTATGAGTAAAAAAGAAAACAACGCTCAGGAAAATCAGAGAATCAGTTTTTCATCGACTCGAGTACAGTCCGAATTTCCAGATTTCTTGGACATTCAGATCAAATCATTCGAAGACTTCTTTCAGTTAGAGACTCGTCCTGACCAAAGAGGAAACGAAGGTTTGTACCGTACGTTTGCTGAAAACTTTCCGATTTCCGACACAAGAAATCAATTCGTATTAGAGTTCTTAGACTATTTCGTAGATCCACCGAGATATACGATTGATGAGTGTATTGAAAGAGGACTTACCTACAGTGTTCCTTTGAAAGCCCGTATGAAACTTTTCTGTACGGATCCAGAACACGAGGATTTTGAAACGGTTGTACAAGATGTTTACCTTGGGACAATTCCGTATATGACAGCTTCTGGTTCTTTCATTATCAATGGAGCTGAGCGTGTGATTGTTTCTCAATTACACCGTTCACCAGGGGTGTTCTTCGGTCAGTCTTACCACGCAAACGGTACGAAATTATATTCATCTAGAATTATTCCTTTCAAAGGATCTTGGATTGAATTCGCAACCGACATCAACTCTGTGATGTATGCGTATATCGACCGTAAGAAAAAATTACCTTTGACTACTTTGTTACGTGCGATCGGATACGAAAAAGATAAAGATATCTTGGAGATTTTCGATTTAGCAGAAGAAATCAAAGTTAGCAAAACGACCATCAAAAAAGCGATTGGTAAAAAATTGGCTGCTCGTGTATTGAATACTTGGCACGAAGATTTCGTGGATGAGGATACAGGAGAGGTTGTATCAATCGAGCGTAACGAGATTATCTTGGATCGTGAAACGATTATTGAAAAAGAACACTTAGATCAAATCGTTGATTCTGGTGTGAAATCAATTTTGGTTCACAAAGAAGATAACAACGCTGCAGACTATGCGATTATTCACAATACCCTTCAAAAAGACCCAACCAATACGGAGAAAGAAGCGGTTGAATACATCTACCGTCAGTTGCGTAACGCAGAACCACCAGATGAGGAAACAGCAAGAGGAATCATTGACAAATTATTCTTCTCAGATCAACGTTACTCATTGGGTGAAGTAGGTCGTTATAGATTGAACAAAAAATTAGGGTTAAGTATTTCGGAAGAAATCCAAGTTTTAACCAAAGAAGATATTATTTCGATCATTAAATATTTGATCGAATTGGTGAACTCCAAAGCAGAGGTCGATGATATTGACCACTTGTCAAACCGTCGTGTTAGAACGGTTGGTGAGCAAATGGCTGCACAATTTGGAGTTGGTTTAGCACGTATGGCAAGAACCATCCGTGAAAGAATGAACGTTCGTGACAATGAGGTGTTTACGCCAATTGATTTGATCAATGCCAAAACATTATCATCGGTTATCAACTCATTCTTCGGAACCAACCAGTTATCTCAGTTCATGGACCAAACGAATCCATTGTCAGAGATTACGCACAAACGCCGTTTATCAGCTTTAGGGCCTGGAGGTCTTTCTCGTGAAAGAGCAGGTTTCGAGGTGCGTGACGTTCACTATACGCACTATGGTCGTTTATGTCCGATTGAAACACCAGAGGGACCAAACATTGGTTTGATTTCCTCATTATGTGTGTTTGCGAAAGTAAACAACTTAGGTTTCATCGAAACTCCATACCGTAAGGTAGAAAATGGAAAAGTAATCTTAGATTCTGAACCAATTTTCTTATCAGCTGAAGAAGAAGAAGAAAAAGTAATCGCGCAGGCGAATGCGAAAATTGATGAATCAGGAGCTTTCTTAACAGACCGTGTTACGGCTCGTGAAGATGGTGACTTCCCAGTTGTGGAGCCAGATCAAGTTCAATTAATGGACGTTGCTCCAAACCAGATAGCATCGATTTCTGCATCTTTAATTCCTTTCTTGGAGCATGATGATGCGAACCGTGCGTTAATGGGATCTAACATGATGCGCCAGGCAGTTCCTTTGTTGAAGCCACAAGCTCCAATCGTAGGTACAGGTCTGGAAAGTCAAGTTGCAAAAGATTCTCGTATTTTGATCAATGCAGAAGGAAGCGGAACCATCACCTATGTGGATGCTGACATCGTTTCCATCAAATACGATAGAACAGAAGAGCAAGATTTGGTAAGTTTCGACTCACCAGAAAAAACATACAAATTAACCAAATTCCGTAAAACGAATCAAGGAACGACTATTACCTTGAAACCAATTGTAAAAGTTGGAGACAGAGTAGAGAAAGGTCAAGTTCTTTGTGAAGGATATGCAACGGAAAATGGTGAATTGGCGATCGGACGTAACTTAGTGGTAGCGTTCATGCCTTGGAAAGGATACAACTTTGAGGATGCGATTGTAATCAACGAAAAAGTTGTTCGCGAAGACTGGTTTACTTCAATCCATATTGACGAATATTCATTGGATGTTCGTGATACGAAATTGGGTATGGAGGAATTAACCGCAGATATTCCAAACGTTTCAGAAGAAGCTACCAAAGATTTGGACGAAAACGGTATGATTCGTATCGGTGCTGAAGTGAAACCTGGCGATATTTTGATTGGTAAAATCACACCAAAAGGTGAGTCAGATCCAACTCCAGAAGAAAAATTATTACGTGCCATCTTTGGTGACAAAGCAGGTGACGTAAAAGATGCATCTTTGAAAGCTTCTCCATCGTTAAGAGGAGTTGTTATCGACAAGAAATTATTCTCTAGAAGTATCAAAGACAAGAGAAGAAGATCTCAAGATAAAGCAATCATCGATAGCATTGAAGCGGAATTCCAAAAGAAATTTGACGAATTACGTGAAATCTTATTAGAAAAATTATTCGTTTTATTGGATGGTAAAACTTCTCAAGGAGTATTTAACGACTTGAACGAAGAAGTTATCAAAAAAGGAACAAAATATTCTAAAAAAGCATTGTCATCAGTTGAAGAATACTTGAATTTAACAGGTGCTGATAGTGTTTGGGTTGTGGACGAAGACAAAAACGATCAAGTAAAAGAATTGCTTCACAACTATAAAATCAAGTACAACGATTTGATGGGTGCTCTTAACCGTGAGCGTTTCACCATTTCAGTTGGAGACGAATTACCAGCAGGTATCGTGAAATTGGCTAAAATCTACATCGCTAAGAAACGTAAGTTGAAAGTGGGTGATAAGATGGCAGGTCGTCACGGTAACAAAGGTATCGTATCGAGAATCGTTCGTGACGAAGATATGCCATTCTTAGAAGATGGAACACCAGTAGATATCGTATTGAATCCACTTGGGGTACCATCTCGTATGAACATCGGTCAGATTTTCGAAACCGTATTAGGATGGGCAGGTATGAAATTAGGAAAGAAATTTGCGACACCAATTTTTGATGGAGCAAAAATCGATGAAATCAATGCCTTAACAGACGAAGCAGGTTTACCACGTTACGGAACTACTTACTTGTATGATGGTGGAACAGGAGAACGTTTTGCTCAAAAAGCAACTGTTGGTGTGATCTATATGTTGAAATTAGGACACATGGTTGACGACAAAATGCACTCACGTTCTATTGGACCTTACTCATTGATTACGCAACAACCACTTGGAGGTAAAGCTCAATTTGGTGGACAGCGTTTCGGAGAGATGGAGGTTTGGGCATTGGAAGCTTTCGGTGCATCAAACATCTTACGCGAGATCTTAACTGTAAAATCAGACGACGTTATCGGAAGAGCGAAAACTTACGAGTCAATCGTGAAAGGAGAGCCAATGCCGGAACCAGGAATTCCGGAATCGTTCAACGTATTGTTGCATGAATTACAAGGTCTGGGATTAGACATAAGTTTAGAAGAATAAATTAGAATATTTGTTTAAAGTTTAAAGTCCAATGTTTAAGGTTAATTGCTTCGCAATTTTCACAGAATATAAAACTTGAAACTTTAAACCTTAAACTTTAAACGATATATAATATGTCAGCAAAAAATAAAACAAGTAAATTTTCAAAAATCCGTATCGGGTTAGCTTCTCCTGAATCGATTCTTCAAGAGTCGAGAGGTGAAGTTTTAAAACCTGAAACGATTAACTATAGAACCCACAAACCAGAACGTGATGGTCTGTTTTGTGAAAGAATCTTCGGACCTGTAAAAGATTACGAATGTGCCTGTGGAAAATACAAACGTATCCGTTATAAAGGAATTGTTTGTGACCGTTGTGGTGTTGAAGTAACAGAGAAGAAAGTTCGTCGTGAAAGAATTGGACACATCAATTTGGTTGTTCCAGTTGCTCACATTTGGTATTTCCGTTCTTTACCAAACAAAATCGGATACGTTTTAGGAATGCCGTCTAAGAAATTAGACATGGTAATCTATTACGAACGTTACGTGGTTATCCAACCAGGTTTAGCAAAAGCTCCAGAAGGAGGTGAGTTGACTCGTTTGGATTTCTTGACAGAGGAAGAATATTTGGATATCTTGGAAACTCTTCCAGCAGATAACCAATATTTGGAAGACACCGATCCGAACAAATTCATCGCGAAAATGGGTGCAGAAGCTTTAGAAGAATTATTAAAGCGTACCAATTTAGATGATTTATCGTACGAATTACGTCACAAAGCACACAACGAAACTTCTAAACAAAGAAGAACCGAAGCTTTAAAACGTTTACAAGTAGTAGAATCATTACGTGAATCTAACGTTGATCACGTAAACCGTCCAGAATGGATGGTGATGAGAGTAATTCCAGTTATTCCACCAGAATTACGTCCATTGGTTCCTCTAGATGGAGGTCGTTTTGCGACATCTGACTTAAACGATTTGTACCGTCGTGTAATCATCCGTAACAACCGTTTGAAAAGATTGATGGAGATCAAAGCTCCTGAAGTTATCTTACGTAACGAGAAACGTATGTTGCAAGAATCTGTCGATTCATTGTTTGACAACACGCGTAAAGCCTCTGCAGTAAAAGCAGACGGTAATCGTCCATTGAAATCATTGTCAGATTCATTGAAAGGTAAACAAGGTCGTTTCCGTCAAAACTTATTAGGAAAACGTGTGGATTATTCTGCTCGTTCGGTAATTGTCGTTGGACCAAGTTTGAAATTATACGAATGTGGATTGCCAAAAGATATGGCAGCCGAATTATACAAACCATTCATCGTTCGTAAATTAATCGAAAGAGGAATCGTTAAAACGGTAAAATCTGCAAAGAAAATTATCGATAGAAAAGAACCAGTTGTTTGGGATATCTTAGAAAATGTATTGAAAGGACACCCAGTTTTATTGAACCGTGCTCCTACGTTACACCGTTTGGGTATTCAAGCTTTCCAACCCAAATTAATTGAAGGAAAAGCAATCCAATTACACCCATTGGTGTGTACAGCATTCAACGCTGACTTCGATGGTGACCAGATGGCTGTTCACTTACCATTAGGACCAGAAGCGATTTTGGAAGCGCAATTATTGATGTTGGCTTCTCAAAACATTTTGAACCCTGCAAATGGATCTCCAATTACCGTACCTTCTCAGGACATGGTCTTGGGTCTATATTACATGACCAAAGCTCGTCCAACAGCAAAAGGTTCTGGAATTACGTTCTATTCAGCTGAAGAAGTTGAAATCGCTTACAATGAGAAAGCAGTTGATTTAAATGCTGTAATCAAATTGAAAGCAAATGTTCGTAAAGGAGAAGAATTGGTAGAAGAATACATTGAAACGACTGTTGGACGTGTATTATTCAACCAAATCGTTCCAGAACAAGTTGGTTACGTAAACGAAGTATTGACCAAAAAGTCATTACGTACGATTATCAACAACATTTTGAAAATTACGGACTTCCCTACAACAGCAGCTTTCTTGGATCAAATGAAAGATCTTGGATTTAAAAATGCATTTGAAGGAGGATTGTCATTTAGTTTAGGGGATATCTTGATTCCAGATCAGAAAAAAGATTTGATTTCTGATGCAATCAATCAAGTTGAGAATATCAAGATGAACTATAACATGGGTCTTATCACCAACAACGAACGTTACAACCAAGTAATTGATGTTTGGACAAATACCAACGCAACATTAACCGAAATTGTAATGAAGCGTATGACGGAAGACCAAGAAGGATTCAACTCAGTTTACATGATGCTTGACTCTGGGGCGCGTGGTTCGAAAGAGCAGATTCGTCAGTTGTCAGGTATGCGTGGATTGATGGCGAAACCACAAAAAGCAGGTTCATCTGGAGGGGAAATTATTGAAAACCCGATTGTCTCTAACTTCCGTGAGGGATTATCGATCTTGGAATACTTTATCTCGACCCACGGTGCTCGTAAAGGTTTGGCGGATACCGCTTTGAAAACAGCCGATGCGGGGTACTTGACTCGTCGTTTGGTTGACGTTGCACAAGACGTAATCGTGATGGAAGAAGATTGTGGTACATTGAGAGGTATTGAAGCAACTGCTTTAAAGAAAAACGAAGAAATCGTGGAAACATTGGCTTCTCGTATCTTAGGTCGTTCTTCATTGCACGATGTATACAACATGGATACAGGTGAGAAATTGCTTTCTGCTGATGAAATCATTACTGAGGACAAAGCTGAAGCAGTTGAAAAAGCTGGAGTTGAAATGGTTGAAGTACGTTCACCATTGACTTGTGAAGCGAAAACCGGTATCTGTACAACTTGTTATGGACGTAACCTTTCAACAGGTAAAAAAGTTCAAAAAGGTGAAGCAGTTGGAGTTGTTGCAGCTCAATCAATTGGAGAGCCTGGAACGCAGTTAACACTTCGTACTTTCCACGTTGGGGGTACTGCAGGTAACGTTTCTGAGCAGTCTTCATTGATTGCAAAAGCAAACGGACGTGTTGAATTTGAAGATTTAAGAACGGTTAAATCAGAAGATGAATTCGGAAATCCAGCAGACGTTGTAATTTCTCGTTCAACTGAGATGAAATTGATTGATGCTGACGGAAACGTTCGTATGACCAATAACATCGCGTATGGTTCTATCTTGAAAGTTGCAGATGGTCAACAAGTAACAAAAGGTGATGTAATCGCATCTTGGGACCCATATAACGGGGTTATTATTGCAGAATCTGCAGGTAAAGTTGAATACGAAAACATCGAACAAGGGGTTACTTTCCAATTGGAAATTGACGAACAAACAGGTTTCCAAGAAAAAGTTATCTCTGAATCTCGTAACAAGAAATTGATTCCTACCTTAAAAGTGATGATCACTGGCGGAGAGGAGAAAAACTACAACTTACCAGTTGGAGCTCACTTAATCGTTAACGACGGTGAGAAAATTAAAGCCGGTAAGATTTTAGTGAAAATCCCTCGTCGTTCTGCAAAAGCAGGGGATATTACAGGAGGTTTACCACGTGTAACCGAATTATTCGAAGCACGTAATCCTTCTAACCCAGCAGTTGTAGCAGAAATCGATGGTGTGGTTTCATTTGGTAAAATCAAGCGTGGTAACCGCGAGATCATCGTGGAATCAAAAACAGGTGAAGTAACCAAATACTTGGTGAAATTGTCAAATCAGATCTTGGTTCAAGAAAATGACTTCATCCGTGCAGGTATGCCATTGTCAGATGGTGCAATTACACCAGAAGATATTTTGAAAATCAAAGGGCCTACAGCAGTTCAAGAATACTTAGTAAACGAAATCCAAGAGGTTTACCGTTTACAAGGGGTAAAAATTGATGACAAACACTTCGAAATTATCGTTCGTCAGATGATGAGAAAAGTTCGAATTGTGGAATCAGGTGATACTCGTTTCTTAGAAGATAGCTTGGAACACAAAGATGATTTCATCGAAGAAAACAACCGTATTTTCGGAATGAAAGTCGTAGAAGATGGTGGGGATAGCGACAGCTTGAAACCAGGTCAGATTATTACGGCTCGTGAATTACGTGATGAAAATTCGAGATTGAAACGTGAAGATAAAAACTTAGTTACGGCAAGAGATGCAATGCCAGCAACGGCTGAGCCTATCTTACAAGGAATTACAAGAGCTTCACTTCAAACGAAATCATTCATGTCGGCTGCTTCCTTCCAAGAAACAACCAAAGTATTGAACGAAGCTGCAGTAGCAGGAAAAGTAGACGACTTAAACGGATTGAAAGAAAACGTTATCGTTGGTCACTTGATCCCTGCTGGAACTGGATTGAAAGAATACCAATCCATCATTGTAGGTTCCAATAGAGAATATGAAGAATTAGTTAGCGCAAAATCAGTTTTATAATGAACGAAGAAAAGAAAAACATAGACATTGAAATCAATGATCAGACGGCAGAAGGGATTTACTCAAACCTTGCTGTAATCAACCATTCACCATCTGAATTTGTTGTTGATTTCATTCAATTAATGCCAGGTGTACCAAAAGCGAAAGTTAAGTCAAGAATCATTTTGACGCCTCAACACGCAAAACGTTTGGCTGGTGCTTTGATTGAAAACGTAAATCGTTTTGAATCTCAATTCGGAGAAATCAAAGATGCGCAACAAGCATCTATGCCAATGAACTTTGGCCCTCCGGGTGAAGCTTAATTGCAAAGAAGTATTCAAGTAATACATAAACGAAACCGCCTCCATTGAGGCGGTTTTTTTTTATCTCTAAGGGAATACCCCGAAATGAAAATCCGAAGTATCCCTTAAAAAATCCGAATTCTAACATTGGATATTTGTAAAGCTTTTAGAGGATGAATCTAAATAGTTTCGAGCAAGTCTTGAGTAATATTTACTAATAGATGATGATTAACAATTAATACTAAATACCAAATGAAAACGAAACAACTGCTAATTGTATGGATTGGAATACTTTTATTTTCTTGTTCAGATAATGCCAAAACAGCCAACAATACCCAAGAAAATTTAGATGTAAATTCTGTTGTTGGAAATAGCAAAAATTTAGATCCAGAAGCCAAAGGAGGAAACAAGTGTTTACTTGGTTATGGGTCAAAATTAGATGAATTATTGACCTTAGATGAAGTTGTTTCATTGACAGGATTTTCAAAGGATATAGCGGAAGTTGATGTAGAACAGACTTCAAAAAATCCTTTGTTCAACTACGCTCGGTATAAATTCTCCAATAAAAGAACCGAAAAGATAGGTAGTTATAATATCTTAACGGAAGTATCCGATTTTGTCTCTGTTCGAAACTTGGACGAAATGTCTATGAAACAATTTGATTTTGAGTACAAAGCCATCACACAAGAAGAGTTAGATGATCTCAATCAGGTTACCGATGATTTAATTGACGGGAAAATTGAAAATTCTGACGTAGAAGATGCCGTGAAACAAGCAGAAAATGCGGGTGTAAACAAAGAAAACATGAAGAAAACATCGGGTGCTATCACAGGATTGTTCAAAGAAGTTTCGGAAGGTTACCGAAATGTTGAAGGATTGGGAGATGCCGCACGATGGAATGTCGTGACCAATGAATTAGCCGTTATTTCCAATGGGGTCAAATTTGACGTACAAGTTGAAATCAGCAAAGACACAGAAAAAAACAAAGAATTAGCTATCAAATTTGCCCAATTAATTCTTAAAAAATGCTCCTAATATATTAGTTTTTTCATTTAATTATAGTTTTTATAATTAACGAAACTCCTTTTCTAAAAAGGAGTTTTTTTATTTTCCTTTTTAAATCTTCTCTTGTATCTTTAGGTTTCAATTGACACACAATGAAGACTTTATTTTTAATGCTCGGAATCCTTGTTTATCTAGGTGTTTCCCAAGCCCAATCCTATACGCCTATGCTTGACAATCAAAACGAATGGCAGGTTTTGAGTTGTTATGGAGATGATTGTTTCAAAGATGTTTATTACACCAATGGTGATACGATTGTGAATGGTCAAAATCATAAGATATTGGATGGCTATCACTATATTTCTCGAACATTCTTATTAAGAGAAGAACTTAGTTCAAAAAAAGTTTATTTAAAGACTCATATCAATAACCAACAAAATGAATATCTTTTGTATAATTTTTCAATGCAAGAAGGAGATTCTATCGAAATGAAAAATCCCATTACGCCATTTCCAGAAGATGGAGGATTTTATACCTTGGATTCCATTAGACCACGCCCGATTTTACATGATCATATGGCGAAATTCTACTTTTTTTCGCCTTCAGTTTCCAATCAAAATGAAATTCAGACCAAACCTATTTGGGTAGAAGGAGTGGGTTCATTGTCATTGGTAACTGCGCCTGGTGGTCATCCCAATTATTTTGGTGTAGGACAAGTCTCTTGTTTTTTTAAAAATGGAAGTTTGTTTTATTTTGACGGTGATATGCAAGATTCTTGTGATGCGGTTATGAAAAATGTAGAAATGAATAATTTGTTGGAGACGAAATTTTATGTAGCCAATTCAATAGGACATTTGCAAACAAACATTCCCATTCAATCTTTGGATTTATTTAGTTCGCAAGGGCAATTAATTCGTCAAGAATCAATCGGTAATAAAACTCAATATCAAGTCGATTTTAAAAATCTTCCCACTGGGATTTATATTCTTCGAGTAAAATCAATTCAGAATCAGATGAAATCGATCAAATTCATTTTGCAATAGGGCAAATAAATTTGAATTTAGTAGATTTGTGCAACTAAACGAAAAATCTCTATGGCAGATTATAAATTGATATTACCCGCAATGGGTGAAGGCGTTATGGAAGCTACCGTCATCAACTGGTTGAAAAATGTTGGGGATATGATTCAAGAAGACGAATCTGTAGTGGAAATCGCTACCGATAAAGTGGATTCAGATGTTCCTTCGCCGGTTGCTGGAAAACTAAAAGAAATTTTGGTAAATGTAGATGGAATTGCCAAAATTGGGGAACCAATTGCAATTCTAGAAATTGAAGGTGAAGGTACCGATACGAATTCAGCTCCTCAAGCTAATACTGAAACTAGTGCTCCAGTAGAACAAACAGTTGTAGCGGAATTAGAAAAACCATTGCAAGCGACAGCATCAATTGATACAAGTTCGTCTGAAAAATTTTATAGTCCTTTGGTGAAATCAATTGCGCAAGCGGAAGGAATTTCTGTTGCCGAATTAGATGCTATTCAAGGTTCTGGATTGGAAGGTCGAGTAACCAAGGAAGATATTTTGAAATTTGTAGAAGATAAAAAATCAGGTAAAGTTGCGCCAGCTCCAGCTGCTGCTTCAGCGCCGATTGCTCAACCTCAAGCTGCTCCAGTTTCTATTTCGGGTGGTGATGAAATCATCGAAATGGATAGAATGCGTAAAATCATTGCGCAAAATATGGTTTCAGCGAAACAAATCGCTCCTCACGTGACCTCATTTATCGAGGCCGATGTGACAAACATTGTTTTATGGAGAGAGAAGAATAAGGATACTTTCCTAAAGAAAAACGGTGAGAAGATTACTTTCATGCCGATTTTCATTGAAGCGATTGCGAAGGCGATCAAAGATTTTCCAATGATCAATGTTTCGGTGAATGGAGATCAAATCATCAAAAAGAAAAACATCAACATTGGGATGGCTGCTGCTTTGCCTTCTGGAAATTTAATTGTTCCAGTAATCAAAAATGCAGATCAATATAGTTTAGCTGGATTGGCAAAACAAGTCAATGATTTAGCCAATAGAGCTCGTCAAAACAAATTGAAACCAGACGAAATTCAAGGTGGAACCTATACGATTACCAACATTGGAAGTTTTGGAAATACCTTAGGAACACCTATCATCCCTCAACCTCAAGTGGCTATTTTAGCTGTTGGAGCGATTATTAAGAAACCAGCTGTCATTGAAACTCCGCAAGGAGATGTGATTGCAATTCGTCACAAAATGTATTTGTCTCATGCCTACGATCATAGAGTTGTGGACGGAGCATTGGGAGGAATGTTTGTACAGCGCGTTGCGCAATATTTAGAAGCTTTTGATATGAATACCGCAGTTTAAGGTAATTCCATCAATTCGTATAAAAAAAGCTATCTCAAACGAGATAGCTTTTTTGTTTCTACCCTTTTGAGGTAGTATGAAAATGGAATTTAGTTCTTAATAAATTTCGAATGTTTCTTTTTCCCATCTTGGATAAACGAAATCACATAGGTTCCTTTGTTCAAAGATTGAACATTGATTTTTCCAGATGAAGCATCACCTTTCATTAGCAAAGCACCCGATAAATCTCTAATTTCAAAGGAAGCATTCTTGGTGCTTTCCGTTTTAATGTTCAAGATGTCTTTTGTAGGATTTGGATAAACCGCAAATGCCAATTGATCTAAATCTGTTACGCCCATTTGATGCTCACCTTCCACAATATGTAAGGTAGAATTGATCTGAGGATGAAGAATGGTATCCACGATTCCAGAAGGCCAACGTACGATGATTTTTTCAATCTGTGTATCTGTTCCAATTCCAAAATGAGTATTCAAGGTGCTCATAAAAGCAAATCCTTCACCCGATCGAACATCTCTGATTTGTTTTCCCAATTCACTATACAATTCAATTCTGGCACCAATGCCATTGGTATTACTTTCGGTTCCTTTGGTAGTGATTTTGATCCAATTGTTGTTATTTCCTTGATTGTAATAAATGGTTCCAAACGCAAATGCATCGATAAATCCATCATTGTTTAAATCGCCAAATGAAGCATCAGAAAATGGAGCATCTGCAGGAGTGAAGGTCATATCACCGTTTCCGTAAAAGATTAAATTGCTGTTTCCGGCAACATCAAGAAACCCATCGTTATCGAAATCATAGGCTATGTGTTCACGGCTTTTTCCGTCGAAATTGTCAAATCCAGAACCAGCAGTAACATCGGTAAAGGTTCCATCACCATTGTTTCGCATCAATTCATGGCTACCAGGATTGGATTGCATATAGGCGTTGATTCCATTGAAAAGATCTAACCAACCGTCGTTATTAAAGTCTCCCCATGCAGTAGACCAATTCTCAGAAGAACTATCCAAATTTGCTTCTGGTGCAACATTGGTAAAAGTTCCATCTCCATTGTTTCGAAGCAATTCATTGATTCTTTTTTCTGGTGTACTTCCACATTTGGCAATGAACAAATCCATCAATCCATCGTTGTTGTAATCCACCCAAATTGATCCATAATGACCACCTTGTGAATGGTCACCTAAACCACCTTGGTGATAAACCGGAACATTGTTTTCATTGATGTAATAAACACTTGGAGCAACATCGTGACACATATACGCATCAAGATTACCATCGTTGTTAATGTCAATAAAATTTCCTCTTTGCGAAAAAACATATTGATTGCCATATACGATATTGTATCCCATAGAACTTGAAAAGTCCGAAATGGCGAAAGCTACACCGCTACCACTACCATACATTAAATCATTATAACCGTCACCATTAAAATCACCCGCAGTCAATGACCATCCAGGCATATAAGGTGAATTGCTCGTAATATGTTCTTTCAAGGTAAAGGTGTCATCTTCATTTTGTTGATTGATGTATATTCTATTGGACGAAACGGCTACTATATCATCTAAATAGTCTCCATTCATATCCACCACGCACATTTTGTGCTGGCCAGGCATCGAAATGCCTTGTGATGTGAAAGTTACTTGCGCTCCTACTAAACTGGAAGCTACAAGCAACGATAATAAAATTTTTCTCATGTTTTGTCTGTTAATTAATTGCAATCCCCTTGCAAGGATAGAATCCACTGTTCTGTTAATGTAATCGCTTCCTCGTGTTGCAATGATCTACCCATCATTGGCATACGAATGTTTTCTTCGGTTGATTTGATGCGTTGGTACATATTCGAAGAAATAGGGTCTCCAGGTTTAACGATATGGGTTACGGGAACTCCCACAAACCCACTAATGTCTATATTGGGTTCAATACAAAGTCCTAATTGGGAAGGATCTTGCGTTGCTGTAAATGTCAAATTGATGGGTAAGTAATTGCAATGACCCGTTTCATTGTGGCAATGTGCACAATTAATATCGGCATATGAACGAAAACGGTCATTCAAAGGTTTGGATGCATCTTGATAATCCACCATAGAATTGATATTTGCAGGCGTTCCTAAATCCAAATATCCAAAATCCTCCCATTTATCAATTTGGTTATGAGTTCCATCTGCATAATTCAAATTGAAATTCAAATTTTGTGGTTTAGGTCCTATTGGGATCGCATGTTCTGCTGTTTTATGACAAGTCATACATTCTGCCGAAGAAGGAATTCGGTAAAATACATTTTTGGTTTGACCATTGTGACTGAATTCAAGGTCAACGAAACTTCCTTCTAAATCAAAAACGGCTTCTGTTTGTTCATTGTTCCAAACATAATTGGCAAAAATCCATTCAGATCCTTTTTTGATAATCAATCTCGTTTCAATGATTTTTTTGGTGTTGCTAGGAAGTATATTTTGATAATAAAAGTTTTTTACCAAAATGGTTCCCGATGGGAAATTAAAAATCTGCCCATCTCCATTGTAAGATGCTTTTGCTCCTTCTGGCATCCAAACAAATCTAGTTTTAGATGCATAATCTGTAAATAATTCCGAAGCTGGTTTAAAAGGTAAAACTCCATAGACCGGATCCAAATTATTCATCGGCGATTTAAAAAGATTGTAATCTGATAATTTTGGATACGGCATAGCATCCAAATTGTAATTTACAGGAGATACTTCTGTTGCCTCTCCATCATCTGTCGGTCCTGGATCATTGTCAGATGAACAACCAATTATCAACAATAATCCTAGAACAAATAAAAATTTGCTCAAATTTAATACGTATAATTTCCTCATTTCCTCTTGTGTTGCACGAATTTAATTAAAAATATGATACATATCAGTAATAATTTTAACATTTAGACAAGATTTTTTTTCCGTAAGAGAATTCAATATTTTTGCAAAATGTTCAAGAAAGGTGATAGAATAAGAGTGATTGATGACAATCAAAAAGGTCAAATTCTTAAAATACAAGCTGATACTATCATTGTGTTGAACGAATTTGGATTTGAAGAAGAGTTTTCTCCAAGCGAATTGATTTTGGATGAAAGTTTTCAAGTTGAGAAAGTGGAAATTTCTCCTGATGATATTTCGACTAAAAAGCAAAAGAAATTGGCATTATCCGAAGTCAAAGAAATTGATTTGCATATAGGGCAATTGGTGGATTCCTTTGCAAATATGTCCAATTATGAAATGCTACAAATCCAAATGAGAAAAGTAGAAGAAGAAATTCTATTAGCACGAACAGAAGGCCGTTCCAAATTAATTTTCATTCATGGACATGGTTCTGGGAAATTAAAAGAAGAAATGATGAAGCTTTTGACCCGATTTTCGGGTTTGGAAATTTACGATGCTTCCTTCCGGAAATATAAATTGGGCGCGACCGAAGTAAAAGTTCGCTAAGAAGTTAAAAATTTGCAATTCCAAGAAATTTAAAACAACTTTACAAGAATCGGATTCTTGACTATGTCTAAATTCTACCTTGTATTGGTGCTTATATGGATGTCAATCATTTCTTTGTCTCAAGAGAAGGATCGTATTTCCTATCATTTGAATCTGAATCCAACTACAAACATTTTAACGGTTTATCAAACTTTCGAATTAACCAATTCCAGTCAACAAGATCTTGAGGAAATTTACATTCATGCTTGGGCCAATGCCTATTCGGGTAGATTGACTAGATTAAATGAAATCAAACTTCAAGACCGAAAAGGGGCTTTGCATTTCTCCGAAAAAGAAGAAAGAGGACATCTTCAATATTTGGTTATTTCCCAAAATTCCAATCTCCTTTCATATGAAATTGTAGAAAGAGAATTTGTCAAACTTAACCTATCGGAACCTTGGGTAAAAGGAACAAGAATCCAATTGTTGGCCAATTATGAAGTGAAAATTCCCAAAGATGTCTTTACCAAATATGGATACAATGAGCAACAAGAGTTCTTATTAAAATACTTCTTTTTACAGCCCGCAACCCAAGATGAAAAAGGGAAATGGGTTTTGCAACATTACCAAGATTTCGAAGAATTATCGGCCAATCCTACAAATGTTCAGTTGACAATGGATCAGTTGGATGAGTATGATATGGCTTCGGATTTGTTTGAGGAAAACAAGATTTGGCGTGGAGAAAATATGGAACATTTCCGTTTATTCTTAACTCCGAAACCAGAAAATATTCAACATTTTAAGTCAGCTGACCAAAATCTACAGATCGAATTTGGCTATGCTTTGGATTCGATTCAAAAAGATCATTATGCCCAATTACTTCCGAAACAACTTCAATTTTTGGAAGACCATTTTGGCCCGTTGCCGATGCGGAAATTATTCATTTCTTCCAAAACTAAAAGAGAACAAGATTTTTTAGGAGTTGATGATTTGGATGCTTGGATTTTGGAGTTGAAACTTTTTACAGAAGAAGAAAAAAATGCTTTGAAGCTTTTTCAAGTTTTGGCGTACGAATACATCGATCATCTTTTTGTCGTCAACAAAAATCAAGATCATTGGATCAAAAACGGACTGCAATATTATGTGATGATGAAGTACGTAGATCATTATTATCCTACGTTGAAATTAGCGGGACAATTGCCCGATAAACTAAGTGTTTTGGGCATCAAACCGCTGAATTATTTTCATGCGTCCAAATTGAAAATGAATGAACGATACAAATTTTTGTATTTGTACTTAGCAAGACAAAATTATGATCAACCTATTGAAACAGATTTTGACGAATTAAGCAATCTCAATCAAATTGCCATTAGTGGATTCAAGACTGGAATTAGTTTTTACTACATTGATCAATATTTGGGTGGAAATGAATTTGATCATTTAATTAAAAATTTTTCCAATCAAAATCGAGGTAAACGGATTCAAAAGTCAGATTTTCAACAGTTTTTACAACAATATGCTTCCAAAGATTTGGATTGGTTTTTTGAGGATTATGTGGACAAAAAGGATAAAATAAATTTCAAATTGGTTAAACTTACAGATGCAGAAGATTCGCTTCAAATACATCTAAAGAATCAAACAGAATTTCAAGGACCATTTCAAATTTCAGCTTTTCGAAATGAAATGGAAGTAGAAAGACAATGGTATGTTTCTCCAACCAAAGACATCAACGTAAATTTCCCCAAAGGGGATTATGATAAAATTGAAGTAAATTCCAATTATTTATTGCCCGAATTCAACGATCGAGACAATTTTTTGCGAACCAAAGGCTTGTTTAAAAATGGCAAAAAATGGCAATTGAAATTGTATTCCGACATTGAAAATCCTGAGTATTCCCAAATTTTCGTCAATCCTCAAATCCGCTGGAACAATTATGATAAATTTTTGATTGGAATGAGGTTTCACAACCAATCTTTGCTAACGCGTCCTTTTGAATGGAATCTTTCTCCGAAGTTTTCGACAGGGACAGGTAAATTGGCAGGTGGAGCATCTGTTTCCAATACCTTTATGCCGCAACATGGCTGGTTTCAAGCGATTAAATTGGGTGGTTCCATGAAATACGAACATTATGATCAAGATTTAACCTACCTCAAATGGTCCTTGTATTCAACGTTGAATTTTAGAAAGAACCCTAGAGAAACCTTATCACATGGATTTATCTTTGCCTACGATAATTTGGATAAAGAAGTTCCTCAATTTGAAACGCAAACTCACGAAGAAAAATATGGCTTGTGGAATGCGACTTATTTCTATTCGCGTCCCGATTATATCCACGAATCGCATGGATCGGTTACCTATCAAATGACCAATTTTTTTCAAAAAGTCATGGGTGAATTTTATTATCGTTGGCGGTTTGCAACCAAAAAGCAATTAGGCGTACGACTGTTTGTGGGAACCTTTTTGGAGAATCAATCTAATTCTGATTATTTCAATTTTGGGGTCAGTCATGTGTCGGATTATTCTTTCAATTTGAATTTATTAGGTAGATCGGAAAGCTCCGGAGTCCTAAGTCAGGAATATGTATTGGCAGAATCGGGTTTCAAATCCAAATTTGATTTTACCATCAATCGATGGATTGTTTCTACCAATGTGGAATTGCCTATTTGGAAACTATTTGATTTGTATGCCGATGCGGGAGTTTTCAAAAATCGACTGCAAAATCCTGAATTTATTTATGATACAGGCTTGAAAATTAAAGTAATACCCGATTTTTTGGAATTTTATTTACCCATTCAATCCAGTTTGGGATTTGAACCATCGATGGACAATTATTGGGAAAGAATTCGTTTTACCTTCAATTTTAATTTAAGTAGTATCATCAATCATCTGAGACGAGGTTGGTATTGATTCAATTATTTCTCGGATGAAATTTTAAGACAGCTTCTCGAATGGATGTATCATCCAAATGAGTATAAATTTCGGTTGTGGTTATGCTTTCATGGCCCAACATCATTTGAATGGAACGTAAATCGGCACCATTTTTTAAAAGATGCGTGGCAAAGGAATGCCGAAAGGTATGCGGACTTATTTTTTTGCGCAATCCCGCTTTTTCTGCCAAATTTTTGATGATGGTGAAAATCATCACTCGCGTCAATTTTTTTCCTCTTCGATTTAAAAAGACAAAATCTTCAAATCCTTTTTGAATGGGGAGATGAACGCGAATTTCTTTTCGATAAATGTCAATGTACTTGATGGTGTAATCCGAAATGGGAATCAATCGTTGTTTGTTTCCTTTACCGATGACTCGAATGAAATTTTCCTCAAAAAATAAATCCGATAGTTTTAATTCGGTTAATTCCGAAACCCGAAGCCCACAACCATAAAGCGTTTCCAAAATGGCTCGATTTCGTTCTCCTTCTGCGGTTCCCAAATCGATTTCGGCAATCAATTGGTCAATTTCTTCCACCGATAAAGTGTCTGGAAGTTTTAAGCCCAATTTGGGCGTTTCCAATAACTCTGCTGGATTGTCGGTTCGCCATTCTTCATATTGTACATAATTGAAAAAACTCTTCAATGAAGAAACCAAACGAGCCTGTGATCTTGCGGTATAGTTTTCTTTGGCAAATTGATAGAGAAATTCTTCTACTTCAGAAGAGGTGATTTGCAATGGTTTTGTATCGGTAAATTTTTGAAGCTTTTTGATGTCACGTAAATAGGCTTCCAGCGTATTTGCCGAAAGACTTTTTTCAAGCTTTAAATGTGATTGATATTCAATTAAAACTTCTTTCCAATCCATTTAATTTGGAATATTTTCAAGTTCCAATACTCTTTGTATCATGGAATCTTCTTGCCACCAAACAGTATACAATGCATTGACGCCAAATAATTCTTCGGCTATGGAAGATTTGATAAAATTCTTCATCAGTTGAATTTCCTCTTCAGAAAGGCGTTCCTCCAAAATTCCCAGAACACCCAAATATTCTTCATAAATAGGGGTTACATCATAATAGTCCAAAAATAATTTTTGCGAGAAGAAAATTGGATTGTATCGGTTTTCCATGATTTTCTTGAAAAAGAAATTTTGATTGGATTCTGAATAGGCATTTTGAAGCACCCAACCTTTCAATTGCATAGTGTCCACCGAAACAAATTCATCGGGAATAATTCCTCCGCCACCATAGACAATTTTTCCAGAAGGCGTTTTGTATTCCAAATCTTTGTTGATTTTGATGCTGTCTTTGTAATGCAATTCACCGCTTTTTACACGTCGATACAATTCCTCTGAATAAGCTTTGTTTCCTTCTTCATATGGTCGTTGAATTGATCTTCCCGAAGGAGTATAATAATGCGCAACGGTCAATCTTACTCTTGTACCATCACCCAAATTGATTTCGCGTTGAACCAATCCTTTCCCAAACGAACGTCTTCCTACAATGGTTGCTCGACCGTATTCTTGCAAAGCACCTGCAACAATTTCACTTGAAGAAGCAGAACCTTCATCGATTAACACATAGACTTTCCCTTTTTCAAATAAACCTTTATTGGTTGCGTAAATGTATTTTCGTTTTTCATCTTTGTCTTGGGTATAAACAATGAGTTCATTTTTTGTCAGGAATTCATCGGCAATTTTTTCTGCTACCGACATAATTCCTCCTGGATTTCCTCGTAAATCCAAGATAAGCGTTTTCATTCCTTCTTCGTTGAGATCTTTCAAAGCTTCATGCATCTCATCTGCTGATTTTTCAGCAAATCGAACCAGTTTGATATACCCAATATCTTGGTTTATTTTCAAGGAAGCAACCACACTTGGAACGGGAACATCTCCTTTTTTTGCGTCAACCACTTGGACTTGGTTTTCTCTAAAAACGGTTAATTGAATATTGTCGATATCTTTTTCTTTGAAAATGGCTTGTGCATTTTCTGAACTCCATCCCAAAATATTGAGACTGTCAATTTTTAAAATTTTGTCTCCAATGAATAAATTGCCATAATTAGGACTTTGTTCCAAAACCTGGGTTATGGTCAATGTATCATTGATTTTCCGAACTTGAATTCCAATTCCTTTGAAATTACCCGTCATTTGTTGGGTAACATTTTGCAACAATTCTTTGCTCAGATAAGAGCTATGCGGATCTAGTTGCCCCAAAATATTGTTAATGACATTGTCGACCAAACTATCGGTATTGACATCTTCCATGTATTGATTGTCAATTAAAGAAACCAATCGCCTGATTTTTTGTTCGTTGGCACTGTATTCCAATCCCACTAAATTATCATTTTCATCTAAGGCAATGTCATACTTTCTGCCTAGCATAAATCCAATTATCATCAGGATTAGTGCAATGAAAATAGCATTTAGTATTTTGAGGAATGTTCTCATGAAAATAGTTCTGCTTCGGAAATATATTCAATACTAACGTCGGCTTTCTTCAAAAAGTCTATACCAGAATTATCTTTGTACTCTTGCGAATAAACCACTCGTGTAATTCCTGCTTGGTGAATGAGTTTGCTACATTCTTTACAAGGTGAAAGAGAAATGTACAAGGTTGCTCCACGGCAGGATTGGGTAGAGGAAGCAACTTTTAAAATAGCATTGGCTTCGGCATGCAAAACGTACCATTTGGTGTAACCTTCTTCATCTTCGCAAGGATTTTCAAATCCTGTCGGTGTACCATTGTATCCATCTGAAATAATCATCCGATCCTTGACTATGATAGCTCCAACTTGCTTGCGTTCACAATGAGAAAGTTTTCCCCATTCAATGGCCATTTTCAGATAGGCAATATCGTATTTGCGTTGTTTATCTTCTTTCATATTCTGCTGCAAGTTAGAAATATTCAGATGAAGTGTAAAATCTATACTCGTCTAAATGGCTTTTTTTAAACGAAATTCTGTGCTATGTTCTACCATACTTCCCTCTTTTGTGTAGACAATTTCAATCAATTGGCCTTCTTTGGTTTTGAACAATTGAATGATTTCTGGAAGGGAAATGGTCTCATTTTGATGGGTTATTTGACGAAATTCTTCGATTTTCGAGACTTGATTGGATGGAGAATGCGGATGATTGTTGAATATGCTGATTTTCTTCTTGTTAATCGATTTGATGGAATATCCTTTTCGTAGTCCAGCTTCGTATGCTGGGGAATTTTCTCTCACATAACTAACTTCCAAATACGGCAATTCTGGAAAGGGTTGATACAATTCCAAACCTGCTAAATTATAATGAAATGCTTCGTTGAATTTGCTGTTTTTACGAAGAAATAATTTCCGATTTCCTAAATCGCAAATGGTCGTAAATCGTTGCAAAATTTCTGAACCGATTGTTCCATTTCGATCATTTCGACTGACTTGAGAAACCGATAGACTATCAGGATAAGAAGTCGTTAAATTTTTTATTTCATAAGGGCCAATCCATAGTTTTTCCATTCGTGAACGCTTCCCATGAATTTCACCATTGAGTCCATATCCTAAATAATCTTCTACATAATTTTCGGGTACTTGTATGTTTTCGTGAGGTTTTTCAAAAAGCCACAAAGACTCCCAACTTCCTGTGTCAATCAATAATTGCAATGGAATTTTTGTTTGGTCAATTTCAGTTTCCAAGGTTATATAAGGTTTGTTTTGACGAATCATCAAGGGAATTTCATGAAACTTGGTCAAATTCTTTTTAGCATAAAAATGGTCATGTTTGTAGAGCGTTATTCGATCTTTTGTGTAATTAATTTCGACCACAAAATCTTTCAAAAATTCATAGCCGATAATCCCAAAAATGGGCAGCCCAAAACGAGTTCCTAGATCAAAGCCTTTTTCGTAAAGCAATACAATATTCACAGAAGAAGAGTGAGCATCATCGATTTCAATATCGTTGGAATAGGATAAATAGGCTTCCAATTGCGTTTTATCTTTCCCTAAACCTGATATGGTAATGGACTTACCTTTTTTTAAATTGAAATGATTGATCGCATCCAGATTGGTGATGACGGTATAAGCCGAACCCGTATCCAAAACAAAATTCATAGGAGGCGAACCATTGATGGAAACAGGGACAATAACAAGACCGCCTACGTGTTTAAAATTGAACGTGATTTTCTTTTTGTGATGAAATAAATCGAAATTCTGTGCAAATACGAAATTGCAACATATGATGAACGTAAGAAGGAGTAAGTTAGATTTCAAATACATTGAATCTAATGTACAAAATCTTCTAGAGAAGTTTAAAATATTCTAGCTTCTAAATTAAACTTTGTTTGTCCTTGTAATTCAAGATCAAGAAAATCGTAATCAAGGTAATAAAAGCCCATAAAGAACTTCCTCCATAACTGAAAAATGGTAGTGGAATCCCTACGGTTGGGAATAATCCCATAACCATTGCGATGTTGATGAAATAATGGAGTAAAAAGATGGTAGCGACAGAATAGCCAAAAAAACGTGAAAAAACACTTCGTTGATTTTCAGCCAGTCGATAGATTCTTAGGATGAATAATCCATAGAAAATAACCAAGATGGAACTTCCCAAAAATCCCCATTCTTCCCCAACGGTACAAAAAATATAATCGGTAGATTGTTCAGGTACGAATTTTCCCATTTTGACTGTTCCTTGCATATAACCTTTTCCAAAAAAGTCTCCAGATCCAATCGCAGTTTTGGAATACAATAAATTATAGCCCGACGTATCTCGGTATTTCTTTTCTCCCTCAAACAACACCATGATTCGTTCTTGTTGGTGCTTTGGTAATTTGGTGTAAATTATGGAAGAAAACAAAGAGATTCCTGTAATCATCATAAATAGTACGGCAGTTATAATACCTGTTTCGTAGGATTGATTGGTGGCAAATTCCGAACTCAACATTTTATAAGCAGATTCAGAATTGTCTTTTAAGATGAAATAAGAAATCGAAATGCAAGAAATGATTGCCAACAATAATCCAATTAATCCATAGAAAAACACATTGAATTCTAAGATTTCTTGGGTAACGAATTGTTTGGAAGTTTCGTCTTCAATCGCTCCCATTGATGGAAAGAAAAAGACCAAAATAAACAAGATGATAAAATAGAGAATCAAACCTAATTGGACACCCATTACGGTCTTTAATAGTTTTCGATTGTAGGTAAAGGCAATCACGAAAAGAGAAATGACTGCTGTTATAAATCCGATTGCTGTGAGAACATAGTAGGGTGGAAAACTGATGGAAGATAAAAACAAAACTCCTCCAATGACTGGTACCAAAATATACCAACCTGAAAATCCTTCACGATAAAGAGCGATGATAAAGGCGCTGAAAACCAATACAGAACCTAAATCGGGCTGTAGTAAAATCAAAGCTACAGGTATTCCAATAATCCCAAAAGCGATGATGATGGTTCGTTTTGAATTCATTTCAATAGATGGTGAACTGATGAAATTGGCGAGCAATAATCCTGTGCCGAGTTTTCCAATTTCGGCCGGTTGGAAACTGACAAAACCAAAATCGAACCAAGCCTTTGCACCGTTGATTTCCCGTCCAAATATGAGTACTCCAACGAGCATGAGCACCGCTCCCATGTAGAGAAACGGACTATAGACTTCAAAAAAGTTGGAGGTAATAGAAGAAACCGAAATCAACCCAAAAATTAAGAAAAAGCTAAGTCCGAAGAAAATCAATTGCTTGATTCCTTTGTCTGGATCCACGCTGTAAATGTTCATAATCCCAAAGGCTATGAGCATTAAACACATGATGATGGTTACCCAATCAATTCCTCTTAGCGATCTGCTTTGGTTCAAGGTTTTCTGTTTTTAAACTATCCGACTTAGGTGGTTCTACGTACCAACCTTTTTTCTTTAAATATTCAATCCATTGTTTTCTGTATTCACCTTCCAAACTCGAATTGATCATGCGTTGTTCCATGCTTTTCCGTTCGATGGTATCGGTCAAATACTTTTCAGCAATCAAAGTTGACATTGGCGCTGCCCAACGAGCTCCCCAATATCCGTTTTCAACAATTACAGCCACCACAATTTTAGGATCTTCCACAGGTGCAATCAACGTAAACAAGGAGTGGTCTTGTCCATGTGGATTCTGCGCTGTTCCAGTTTTCCCCGCTTGGGTAAATGCACTCGTACGAAATGCTCTTGCTGTTCCCAATGTGAACACTTGTTCCATTCCTTCTAAAATCGGAACAAAATGACGAGGTTCAACCAATGTTTTTTTAGGCTTTCTAAATCTTGGGTCATTATTGGGTTGTCCATCAATTTCCTTGACAATATGCGGTGTGTAAAAATGTCCTTTGTTGGCAATGGCAGCTGTGAAATTGGCCATTTGTAATGGAGTTGTGGTGATGTCACCTTGTCCAATTGCGTTAAAAATCATTTGGTAAGGAGTCCATTTTCCTTCCCCAAAACGTTTGTTATAAAAGTTTCCAGATGGAATCAAACCTGAACTTCCAACAGCCAAATCATTGTTCAAGTAAACGCCCAATCCAAAACTATTCATAATTTCTTTCCATTCGTCCACGCCTTTGTCTGGCTTTCCAGGATATTTGTTCACGATATCACGATAGGCTTCTGAAAAGAAATTATTACATGATTTTGCAATCGCTAAACGAACCGCAATTGGGTGATAATATTGACCACAATGACAAGCGATTTTCATACGACCATAACGAAATCCATGTTTACAAGAAAAACGGGTAGAGTCTGCTGTCATGGTTCCCATTTGCAATCCGGCCAAAGCCGTCATCATTTTGAATGGGGAACCAGGCGGATAAGTACCTTGGGTTGCACGATCATAATTCATCATCGAAACCGTATCGCGTAAAATGGCATTTCGGGTTTTGGAATTCAAATACAAATTAGGATCAACCGTAGGAGCAGAAGCCATGGCTAAAATTTCACCTGTTTTAGGATCCAATGCTACAATTGCACCGCGTTTGTTTTTCAATAATTGCTCTGCATATTGTTGCAATTCATAGTCTATCGTTAGGGTGATGGTTTTTCCGCTTTTGGCTGCTACATCATATTTTCCGTCTTCATAAGGTCCAACAGATTTCATCAATCGGTCTGCAACATAATTTTTTACTCCTTTGACACCGCGTAAATCTTTTTCGTAAGATTTTTCAACACCCGCAATTCCAACCAAATCTCCTGGTTTGTAATAGGTAGAGTCGGTTTTGATATAGGCTTCGTTTGCTTCGTTGATGTAACCCAAAATGTTTCCAGCCGAATGAACCATGTATTTTCGTTCCGGACGTTTGACAATCGTCATGGCAGGATAGAGATACAATTGCTCCTGAATACGCGCGTAATTTTCTCTGGAAATATTTTTAATTAATGGATAAGGCGATAGCGGACGGAAATGTTTTTCATTTCGAATCGAATTCAATCTTGCTTTAAAATAGTCCTTGGTAATTCCAGCCATGCTACAGAAAGCCGTTGTATCAAATTCTTCTTTGATCAAACCCGGAATAACATCCAATTCGTAGCTCGCAGAAGTACTTACCAATAATTTTCCATTTCGATCCAAAATATCACCCCGATTGGGAAATATGATTTCTTGTTTGATCGATGTATTGATGGCGTTTAGTTTGTAGCGATCGGTAGAAAGTTGTAAGAAAAACAATCGCCAAACAAAGAGTGCTATTACCAACACTACAAAAAAATTGATAATATAGATCTTCCTCATCGCTCCGCCTTCTTTCTAAACAAAATTAAATAGAAAAATACAAAAATGAGCGTGTAAATAGAACTATAAACGGTCCTTAGCATAACTCCTCCAAAATTTTGGAAGGATAAACTTTCAATGAAAAATAAAATAAAGTGGTGGATGAATACCATCAGAATCGAATACACAATCCATTGTCCAACACCAAAATCAGAAAATCTAAATTCTTCAATTTCAAAGAATTTAGTTCCCGAAACCATAGGGATGATGTGTTTGCTTAAAAACCCAATGGTGATACTTGCAAATGCATGAATTCCTCCCGTATTTTCAAATATATCAACTCCCAATCCCAAAAGGAAACAAAGAAATAACAACAAATAGCGATTTCTTTGTGGCGGATACAATAAAATGAAAAGGATGTAAATAAAAGGAGTCGCAATATGGTTAAAGGTCATTTTACTGAAGATGAAAACCTGCAGCATGACCAAAAAGGCAATCAGGACGATATTGATTAAAAACCTAAGGTTGAGCATTTTCTTCTAATGTTTTATCGTCGGTTTCTACTTCTTCTATTTGTTTTTTCTCCAAATTGATAACTACTTGTGCATAGCGTAATCTTGAGAAATCTTCTTTCAATTGTACCAATACATCCAATTCTCCTGAAACTTCATCGATCTTGGAATTGACAACGGTTCCAATCATAATTCCACCTGGAGCTGTTGACGATTTCCCATCGGTTTCAATCGTATCACCTTTGTTGACTTCTATGTATTTTGGAATCTCCATTAGGTGAACGTATCGAGGATCTTTTCCATCCCAATGAATAGTACCAAAGTATTGGTTATTTTTAATTTGAGCTGTGGTGCGTGTGTTTTTATTCAAGGTTGACATAACACGAGCATAATTATCAGACACATTGGATACATAGCCGATTACACCATTATTTGAAATGACAGCCATTCCTTTTTTGATTCCATCTTTGCTTCCTTTGTTCAAGGTCAAATAATTATGTGAATTACGCACAGAATTGTTGATAATTTCAACCGGAAGAAAACGGTAGGTTTGATGAAAAGCTACGTTGCTGATTGGACCACGAACAGTATCTCTTGCAGAAAATTGGCCTTTTAATTTTTCTATTTCGGTTCTTAATTGAGCATTTTCAGTTTGCAATTCACGGTTATTATCCTTCAATTGAAAAAATTGTGTCGCGTTGGAAATGCGTTTGTCAATATATCCACTTAGTTGTGTGCTTGTTTTGTCCATGACCGATTTATGGTAAACCTTTTGTCGAAAGGTGAACAAAAAAGCCAACAAGGAAAGTACGATATAAAACAAAAACAATCCATTCTTGATAATGGGATTAAGGATGAATTGCATACCGAGAATTATTTCATTAAGAAGGTAAACTTATCAATGTTTTTCAAGGCAATACCTGTTCCACGAACTACCGCTCTCAAAGGATCGTCTGCTAAAAATACAGGTAATCCTGTTTTTTTGGAAATACGTTGATCCAATCCGCGAAGCATAGAACCACCTCCGGCCATGTAAATTCCGGTGTTGTAGATATCTGCTGCTAATTCTGGTGGAGTTTGAGATAAAGTTTCCATTACTGCATCTTCGATACGTAAAATGGATTTATCCAAAGCACGTGCAATTTCTTTGTAGTTGACTGTGATTTCTTTTGGTTTCCCAGTAATCAAATCACGTCCTTGAACCGCCATATCTTCTGGTTCATGTTCTAGATCTTCAATGGCAGCACCTACTTCAATTTTCACACGTTCTGCCGTTCTTTCTCCAATGTATAAGTTGTGGTGACTTCTCAAATAATACGCAATATCATTGGTGAAAACATCACCAGCAATTTTCACAGATTTGTCACAAACAATTCCACCTAATGCAAGAACCGCGATTTCAGAGGTTCCACCTCCTATATCGATGATCATGTTTCCTTTTGGTAATTGAACATCGATTCCAACTCCAATTGCAGCCGCCATTGGTTCGTAAATCAATCGAACATCTTTTGCGTTCACGTGAGCAGCCGAATCTTTTACAGCGCGTTTCTCAACTTCTGTAATTCCTGAAGGGATACAAATAACAATTCGTAAAGAAGGAGAAAAGAATTTTCCTTTGATACCCGGAATTTGTTTGATGAATTCACGGATCATATATTCAGACGCTTCGAAATCTGCGATTACACCATCTTTCAACGGGCGAATCGTTTTGATATCGTCATGCGTTTTACCTTGCATATGTTTCGCTTTTTCCCCAACAGCAATTACTTTGTTGGTTCTGCGGTCAATGGCAACGATGGACGGGCTGTCCACAACTACCTTGTTGTTATGTATGATAAGAGTATTGGCTGTCCCAAGATCGATCGCAACTTCTTGCGTGAAAAAATTAAATAACTTCATTTAAAATCTAAAACTTTATTTGATTGGTAAGAGAATGCAAAAATAGATAATTTATAACGAGTTTAGGAAGGGAAAAATTGTCTTTTTTGGAAAAAAATAATTATTTATTCACAATTTGTCTCCCAAACCAATTTTAAATACATAAATTAATGAAAAACAGTATTATAGAATTTTCTTAATGACTCTTAATTTATGTGAATAGTTTTGTAAATCTCTGTTAAAAATTCCCGTGATATCAATTGGGTCAATTCTTACTTTTCCGTGAGCATGAATGATTTTATTTCCTTCCAAAATAATTCCCACATGGATGATTTTTCCATCTGAATTGTCAAAGAAGGCTAAATCTCCTGGTTCGGCTTCTTCAATAAAACTTAAGGCTTCTCCTAATTCTGCTTGTTGATAGGCATCTCTTGGTAATTTGTAACCACAAAATTTATAGACTTGTTGCACAAAACCCGAACAATCAATTCCAAAAACGGATTTCCCTCCCCATAAATAAGGTGTATTCAAGTATTGAAAGGCTAAATTGGGGATAGACTCTTTGGTGAATTTTCCTGTTTGAAATTCGCCTAAATAGTCCATTTCTTTGGTTCCGAATTTTATTTTCCCATTTTCTAAATTGGGTAAAACCGAAGCAATCGGTAAGGTTAACGGCATATCTTCATCGATCGCCAAGTTGAAACCTTCCGAAGCATAGTGAAGAGAATTCATCGTTTGAAACTCAACATCAGAAATGACCAGGAAATGTTTAAAATCTGCCCAACCTTCGTAGTCGTCATAGTCGGCTTTGATTTTAATCCAATTATTCTTTTTGTCAAGGATTTCTACTTTTTCACCAAAAAGAATTTGGCTAACCATTTCAGAACGATCTGATTGGTCAGCTCTCAAAGGCGCAACACTTACTTGACAAACAGCGTATTTCATACTTAAATTTCGGTGATGGAAATTTCGGATTTTAAAAAGCCAAAATTCATTAAATTTTTCGAATTATGCTAATTCCATCTCGAATTGGTAAAATCAGGCTTTCTACTCGAGGATCATTTGCCACCAAATCATTGAGTTCTTGAAGAGTTTTTGTGTCTTTGTCATTGGGTTTTGCTTCTTCCAAAACCTTTCCATACCACAACACATTGTCCGCTAAAATCACGCCTCCTGAATTCATTTGCGTGAGGACTTTTTCGTAATAATTGATATAATTGGACTTGTCTGCATCAATGAAAACCAAATCGTAGGTTTCGTTTTGAAGTTCGTCTAAAACGTCCAAAGCATTTCCCAATTTTACTTCAATTTGATTGGCAAATTCAGATTCGGCAAAATATTTTTTAGGTAAATAAATCAATTCTTCATTTCGATCAATTGTGATGATTTTCCCATCGGGAGCCAACCCTTCTGCCAAACACAAAGTGGCATAGCCTGTAAAAGTTCCAATTTCCAAAATCGTTTTAGGACGAATCAATTTCGAAATCATGCTCAACAAACGACCTTGGTGAGCACCAGAAAGCATTTGAGGTTGCGTCGTTTTTTGAAAGGTTTCTCTTTGCAAACGTTTCAACAACTCAGACTCTGAACTGATGTGCTTTTCTAAATAGCTTTCTAATTGGGAAGAAAGGATTTCCATCGCATTTGATTTAAGCTAGCAAAATTACGGATAAATGTCTATTTAAATCCCTTTCCAATGGTGAAATTATAAGGTTCTGTACAAGATTGTACGGAAAATAAATGGATTCCCGACCGACCCGAATATTTTTGTATTTTTATCCACACTCAAAACACAAGAGAATGATTAATAAGAAAGTTGAAAATGTACATGTAGCGCTTGAAGGAGTTCAAGATGGTATGACCTTTATTGTAGGGGGATTTGGTTTATGTGGAATTCCTGAAAACATCATTGCAGAATTGGTTCGTTTAGGCGTAAAAGATATAACCTGTATTTCTAATAATGCGGGTGTTGATGATTTTGGATTGGGGTTCTTGTTGAATAACAAACAAATCAAAAAAATGATTGCTTCTTATGTAGGAGAGAATGATGAATTTGAACGTCAAATGTTGAGTGGTGAACTGGAAGTGGAATTAACTCCACAAGGAACTTTGGCCGAAAAATGCCGCGCAGCTCAACATGGATTTCCAGCGATTTGGACGCCAGCCGGATACGGAACAGAAGTGGCAGAAGGGAAGGAAACCCGCGAATTTGACGGAAAAATGTATGTTTTGGAAATGGCCTACAAAGCAGATTTTTCATTTGTAAAAGCTTGGAAAGGTGACGAAGCTGGAAATTTAATTTTCAAAGGCACGGCCCGAAATTTCAATCAGCCAATGGCTGGAGCTGGAAAAATTACTGTTGCAGAAGTTGAAGAATTGGTGCCAGCAGGCGAATTAGATCCAAATCAAATTCATGTTCCAGGAATTTTTGTGAACCGAATTTTCCAAGGAGAGAAATACGAGAAACGAATTGAACAACGAACAGTTCGACCAAGAATTTAAGGTTCAAAGTTTAAAGTTTAATGCGAAGAAGGAAATAATTCTGAAATCGAAACAATCAACACAGAAAAAGATGCTTACAAAAGAACAAATAGCGCAAAGAATAGCAAAAGAGCTAAAAGATAAATACTATGTCAATTTAGGAATTGGGATTCCTACTTTGGTGGCGAACTATATTCCTGAAGGAATTGAAGTAGAATTCCAAAGTGAAAACGGTGTTTTGGGTATGGGCCCTTTCCCGTTTGAAGGAGAAGAAGATGCCGATATCATCAATGCTGGAAAACAAACCATCACAACGATGCCTGGAGCTTCCTTTTTTGATTCTGCAATGAGTTTTGGGATGATCCGTGGGAAACACGTTGATTTAACGGTATTGGGAGCGATGGAAGTCGATCAAAATGGTGATATTGCCAACTGGAAGATTCCTGGAAAAATGGTGAAAGGAATGGGTGGAGCGATGGATTTGGTTGCTTCGGCAGAAAACATCATCGTGGCCATGATGCATACCAACAAAGCAGGCGAATCGAAAATTTTGAAAAAATGTACGCTTCCTTTAACCGGAGTGAATTGTGTGAAAAAAGTCGTAACCGATTTATGTGTGATGAGCATTGAAAATGGTTCGTTCAGATTGTTGGAAAGAGCGCCAGGTGTTTCGGTTGAACACATCCAAAGTGTGACCGAAGGAAATCTTATCGTAGAAGGAGAAATTCCAGAAATGGTTTTTTAAAATCTCCAATCATGAACGAACATTTCTTTACATGTCCGCATTGTTGGGAGGAAATATCGATGTTAATTGATCTTTCTGTTCCTTATCAGAAATATGTGGAAGATTGTGAAGTTTGTTGCAATCCTTTGGAGATTTCGGTCAGTTGTGAAGAAGGAGAAATCGTCCATTTTGAAGTCAATGAATTGTAGAATTTCTTTCACCTTAGTTGTTGGAATTTTCTGCTTGCTAATAAGTGGAACTCTCAATGCGCAAAACTGTCCGTTGAAAGAGGGGCAAATGATTTTGAAGCATACTCCAATTTTCACTTACGAGCATCCGACTGAAGGAATTGATATTCAATCCAACTATTCTGAAGTTTATTCGGTAAGTTCAGGAGAAGTAATTCGAATTATTGATCTGCCAGATGAGAAATTAACTGTTCTTATTAGGGATTGTGTTTTGGGAGAAGAAAATCATTATTATGTTTATGGGAATTTAAAATCGACAGAAGTACAAAAAGGCGATTGGGTGGAACCAAACCAATCAATAGGATTGGCTTCTGAAGATGAGGGAAAGTTTACTCTATTCTTTCAATACCGAAATAAATTCGAAAAGTTTAATCCCTCGACGATATTAAATTGTCAACCAAGAAATATTTATTACTAAAAATAAAAAAGGGCAAATTCTACTGAATTTGCCCTTTTTTTTAGATGGTAATATCAATGAGAAAATTATAATATTCTTTCTACAATTGCATAGGTATTGACGTTTGGCTGAACGGTATAAACATCTGCTACTGTTAAAATAGGTATAGCTCCTCCAGTTGAAAATTTAATGATATCATTTTTATCTGCATAAATAATGAAAGTTGCAGTTGCGGTCATTGGTGCGCTTGCAGAAACCAATAAAGTATTCATATTGGCAATTGCTTGACCTACAATTTCAGCATTTTTGATGGTTTGAATACTAATTTGAGGTGGAGTCACGTGTAAACCTGAACTTCTAAATGTAAAACTAGTTTGAATTCGGTACAATCCTTCTTGTCGAATTTTCAAGTCTCCAGAAGCAGAGTCAATGATTCGTAATTCATCTACATCATCATTTTGAAACAGATTTAATGGTACCTGAGTTTCTGTACATGCAATTAATACACAAGTTGTTTTTGGCAAATCGTTTTCTGGTGTAGAAGGATCCAATGAAATTTTTGTTTTCATGGTATATCGGTTTGTAAACGCATCTACCCAAGTAGAACCGTTGTAATACAGAGCACGATTTTCATCATTTTCTTTCACGTATAAAATCATTCCTTCATAAGATTCATCATCTTTGAAATAGTCAGGTTCATTTGCATCATACAATGGCAAATCTTGAATTCTTTCAACCGATGGGAGAATCAACCCTTTGGAAGTAGAAGCTGTTTCACCTGGGTTTTGGATGGTCAAAATAGCGTTCGGATGAGAAGAAACGTTAGATTCTCCTCCAATGATTACTTGCGCATAAACGTTGGAAAGCCCAAATGTTCCAAGTAGTAAACTATATAATAAATTTTTCATTAGTCTAATTTTTCGATGTATAAAAAGGTGTTCGGATTGTTGCATAAATAGGTAATTCCGCCTCCAACTGTTAGTCCATCAGGATTTCGGATTCCTAATTCGAATTTGATTCGATCGCCAGCATTGAAATGTCGAACATATTCAAAATTCATGGCTTTGTTTCCTCCACCTGCAGAAACCAAAAGTCCTTGCAATGAAAAATCATGTTGCATAACTGACCACCATTTGTTGTAAGGATTGGAAGCGTTTTCGGGGTCGTTTACAAAAGAGGCTCTCAATACCACAACAGCATCGATATTTCCAACGCTTAATCCTCCTCCAGATTTAATCATGATAGATGGATTAATTTTGTACCAACCTGACTCTGTGAATTCGTATGTTTCTGCATATCCATCACTATCTACTAAATCCATTCCAATGATTTTGGCTTCATTTACATCTTCTTCATTTTTTTTATAAAACAGATTAAATGGAACGGCATCACGTGTCGAGATGTTAAGGATGTTAACTTTGGTAATATCGGGATGGTTAGAAGTCAACAGGGAGATTTTGTGATCAGCATTCGGGCTTTTGGCATTGGAAGGCAACCAGGTGTCTCCATCAAAGATGTAAAGTTTTTTATCCTCTTTGTTGTACATTAACATTCCTTCCATGTCTCTATCATTTTGAAACAAATCAGATTCCGCAACATCATAGTTTGGAAATTCCGTGAAATCTTCAGCAGTTGGAAGAATCATTCCCTTTTGAGAATCAATTTGCAACATAGCTTTTGGGTGAATTTCACCAATGTTTTCACTAATTCTTACTTGCGTATAAGCAAAAGAATACATGCATAACGCTGCAAGCATTACGATATTTTTCATTCGATTCATTTTATTAATCAATTTTGGTGAATAGTATTTCTCTAGGATTGAAGATGGAATTATCCCAAGCAAGTAATTCTGAACCAACGGTTACCGTTGCAGTTGGTGAGTGAATCATTGTGTAGACGTAATCGCCTGGATTTAGAGCTATTGTTGTGGCGATGCCGACACCAACATTACTTCCTCCACCAATACCTAATACACCAGGAAAGTTAGGGACAACACTTGATAAAAGGATCTCCTTATGGTTTCCTATTTCATCTTTTTTGAAGGCATAAATTTGGTAAGAAGCTCCTTCGGTAAGACTCACGACTCCTGCTATATAGGTTGGGATATTGACTCTGATTTGGTAAGTTCCAGCCTCGCTAATGACGAATTTCGAATTTTGGAATACATCATCATTAATCGGTCGGTCAATTACTATCGTTTCTCTGGTGATGTTTAAATTATTATACGAATTTTCTCCATCAATGGCATGACTAAATTGTAAATATTCATCTCTTCCACACCCCAATATAACGCAAACTATACTTTGTTGTTCTGATCCATCTCCAGCTGAAATAAATCTCGATTGTTTTAGTTGTGGGTCTACATAAGTAGCTTTATCATCCTCCCAATATTCACCATTGTAAACATTGACTGTATTGGTGTCTTTGGAGTACAAAATCATTCCTTCCATAGTAGGATCAATTTCAGGAGTATTTGAACCTCCATCTGCCAAAGGTAAATCTAACTTAGAATTTACATTGGGCAATAGTAAACCCAATGAACCATCTCCATCTACCTTCTTTCCAAACAGATGAAGGGAAGCTTCTGAATGAACTGCGAAATCTGAACCATCACCTTTTGCTATTCCTACTTGAGCAAACACAAGGGTACTGATCAAAAAGCAGCAGCATGCCGATCTTAATTTAAAATTCATTATAATTAATTTAATGTTATACTATAATCTAGCTGGTTAGTGGAATAACATTTTCATCAGATCGTTGGGTCTATTAAAGGAAGTTAGTTGTAATGCTTGTAGTAGTAGTGCTGCAAATTTAGGGCTTTTTCTAAAATTAGAATTGTTGTGTTATTGAAAAATTTTAGGTATTTATCGATTTTGTTTATGATGAAACTAATTATCGAACGAGATATAGGGAATTGATTTAGTTAAACTTATAAATGTCAATTGAATATCCATTTGTCCTAATTATAAATTTAATTTACTTAGAATTATTGTAAATAATGATTTAGAAATAAATGAAGTTGAATCCATAGAATTATTTGAAGAATATATGTCAAAAACAAGAGGAAATGATTTGTTTTGGCTGAACAATATTCTCTAAATTAGAATTCTAGAGAAATAAAATAAAAAATGCCTTTAGTTGTATAAAGGCATTTTTCAATTTCGAATTAGACAATCTAACCTGAAATTTTAGCAATTGATACAGTTGCTTGACTAGAGCTGAGCAAACCTAAATTTACACCACCTCTATTAATACCAAAATAAATTCGATCACCGGCATTCAGTTGGTACATGCCAGAAAGGTCAGCAGAAGATAATGTTAGGCTAGCAAGGGCAGCAAGTGTAATACCCGCGAAATCCTTGAAATTAATTTCACTAAATCCAGATGGAGTTTGTCTCACAATTGAAATTTTTGGTGTTCCGCTTAGCAAACCTAGTTGAATTCCTGTTCCATACGTAAAGGAATAATTTATTAAATAAATTCCAGTATCCGGAACTAAATATCCGTCATTTGAAATTAGTTCGTAATTTCCTGCAGTTACATCAGATTCAGCAAAAATGATGGGTTGAAAATCACCCCATAAACCAATATTCAATAAGGAAATTCCTGAGCTTTTTCTGGCTGCAAAAATTGTAGATCCAAAATATTCATTAAATAAAGCTTCCGCTAAACCTTCAGTTGTTACTTTTTTTACCACTGCATCACCTATGACTGTGTTGTCAATGTATAATACATTTTGCTCAGGGGTTATCGATTCAGTGAGTGCAACCTCTCTGACTTTTAAAGTTCCATTTACGTCCAACATAGCCTTCGGATCGTCCGTTCCAATTCCTACTTGGGCATTACTCGTATAGATTGCGATTACGAGTATCATCAATAAATAATTCTTCATAATATAGTTATTTAATCTCGTTACCTTACATGATCAAAGACTATTTATAAGATTCCTAATTTTAAAGTTGGGGGAGAATACATTAGTTTTAAAAACAGGAGTAATCTGGTTAGGTATCAAGATGTTAGCTTTGACTATGCTCAAAGTTACGACGAAATAACCTGATTACGGAAAACCATAATCAATTTAGAATTATTTTAAATTAAATCATCTATTTGGTTGAATTACTGAAGATTATTTTATGAAGTATTTATTTTACATCAAATGCATCGCGCAAAACATTGCCAAAAACATTGAAAGCTAAAACTAATAACATAATTGCCAAGCCGGGCAGCAAAGCCAAATGTGCGTCTCCAACAATGATGTGTGAATAGTTTTCTTTGATCAGATTTCCCCAAGACGGAGTAGGAGGTTGTGCGCCAATTCCTAGAAAGCTCAAACCACTTTCAACCAAAATCGCAGCCGCAAAATTTGCCGCAGAAATCACAATGACAGGCGCTAAAATATTGGGAAGAATTTCTTTGAAGATAATCCGCATATCGCTAAATCCAAGAGCTCGGGCAGCTTCTACAAATTCTTTTTCTCGGTAACTTATAAATTGGCCTCTCACAACACGCGCCACTTCAACCCACATCGTAAGACCTACAGCTACAAAAATTTGCCAAAATCCTTTTCCAAGGGCAAGTGTGATGGCGATTACCAATAATAATGTTGGGATGGACCAAACAACATTGATGACCCACATGATGACGTCATCAACTTTTCCTCTATAATATCCTCCAATCGCTCCAATTGGAATTCCTACAATAAGAGAAATAAATACCGCAATGAATCCAATTAAAAAGGAAATTCTTGTTCCGATGACCAATCTCGAATAGAAATCTCTTCCATAAGCATCGGTTCCCAATAGAAATGTTTTGTCGTAAA
Organism: Moheibacter stercoris; assembly: GCF_040545805.1. Lineage (NCBI taxonomy): Bacteria > Pseudomonadati > Bacteroidota > Flavobacteriia > Flavobacteriales > Weeksellaceae > Moheibacter > Moheibacter stercoris. The sequence continues at coordinate 141,319 of NZ_JBEPMO010000002.1, read as the reverse complement.
TGAATTCTTGCTCTATTTCTGACAAATTAATTCCTTTTGAAGTCCATTCATTGGTGGAAATTTCCACAGGTTCCCCTTTTAATCCATCTCCTAAATAAGGAATGTAGGAAATGTTTTCTCCTTTGATTGAATAAGAATCAATGGCGATTTGCTCGGTTTCAATTGGCTTGCCAAAAAAATAATCGGATAGGGAATTATTTCGGGTATAATGATCCAATGGGATTTCCAAAATCTTTTGTTGAAATCCCATTGGTTTATGTGCTAAAATTACATTTTGTTGGTTGGCATCAATCACTTTATCAGCCGAAATGAAATAGGCAAATATCGTCACTAAAGCAGCCAGCAGGATCAAAGACAAGGAAACAATCCCCAAAGGATTTTTCTTTATTTTTTGAATGGCTATTTGATTAAATGACCTCGATTGTTGCTCCATGAATGATTAGGATATGTCTTTTAATATGTTGATCGATTCTTCTAAATAAAAATCATTCGTCATATTTTTATGCCAATCTTTTCTTCTTTCTTGAAATACCGTATCGGTTTTGAATTTCTCCAATTCATGTTTCGGCGGCTGAACTTTTAAAGAAGTTTTGTAAACATCCAACGAGTCAAACATTTTTGCTTTTTCTTCTCTAACCTTACGTTGTTGTTTATAGGTTTCAAGATTCAATGAAAAACGATCAATTTTTTCCGTATCCTTATAATAACGCGCCGCTTCATCAATCAATTTTAAATACGCATTGTCTTTCAAACGATTGGCGCTTTTTGCTTTTACTTCCTCTAAATTGAATTTGGCGGGCCAACGATCAAATTTGATTTCTTTGATTTGATCCCATGGTAATGCATCATGAGAATTTCCTTCACTGATATCAGCATACGTCAATAAATCTGTCAAAACGATGTCAGGTGTTACTCCTTTTAATTGTGTAGAACCACCAGAAATTCGGTAAAACTTTTGAATGGTTAATTTCAAAGCACCGTATTCGTCTGGACTAAATGTACGTTGATCCAACGGAATGAATTGTTGAACCGTTCCTTTTCCAAATGTTTTGTTGCTTCCCACAATGACAGCACGACCATAATCTTGCATCGCAGCAGCTAAAATTTCGGAAGCCGAAGCAGAAAGCTCATTTACCAAGATCACCAATGGTCCATCATACAAAACAGATGGATCTCTGTCTTCGTGAACACGCATCTGTCCATCGCTTCTTCTCACTTGAACAATTGGTCCTTTTGGAATGAATAATCCTGCGATTTCAACTACTTCTTCCAAAGATCCTCCACCATTGTAGCGGATGTCAAACACCAATCCTTTGATGTTCTCTTTTTTCAATTCGTTGATTTCTTTTGTGATATCATTCGAAGGATCACGTCCATTTCTATCGTTAAAATTGGTATAGAACTCAGGTAAATAAATCACTCCATATTTCTCACCATCTTTTTCTACAACAGCACTTCTTGCAAAAACTTCGTCTTGTTCAATTACATCTCGAACCAATTTGATATCCTTGATAGAGCCATCTTTCTTTTTAACAGTTAAAGTTACTTCAGTACCTTTTTTTCCGCGTATATGACGAATGGCTTCGTCCAATAAAAGTCCTACAATGTTGACTTGATCTTCCCCTTTTTGTTTTACGTGCGTAATTTGGTCTCCAACTTCCAATTGACCATCTTTCCATGCTGGACCACCAATGACAATTTCCATAATGGTTGCATATCCTTTTTTGTCTTGAAGTCTAGCACCTATTCCTTCTAATTGTCCTGAAATTCCAACATCAAAATCATCTTTGTCTTGTGGACTAAAGAAACTTGTATGAGGATCATATTTTTCGGTAAAGGAATTGATATAACTTGTTAAGAATTTATCTTTCTTTAACTTCAATTGTCTTCTGAAAAAGTCAGAAATGTTTTCTGAAACCTTTTCCCTTGCTTCTTTTTCTAATTCAACCAAAGGAACACCTACTTTGGTTGAATCTTCTTGCAATCGAACCAATTCAGATAAGGTATTGTATTTTAAATACTTTCTCCAAAGATCTTTTGCTTCGGTTTTATTCTTTGCATATTGAACGACTTCTTCTCCAATCAATAATTCTTCATCTTTTGTGAAATCAAATGGAGTTTTCAAAATTTCTTCTGAATAGGCTTTTGCTTCTTGGAAACGAATGAACAAAGTGTCAATCGTTGCATGATAAAACCTTAAGTCTTGGTTGTTGAAATAATCATCTAAATTATGAATGTCTTTTTCGAATTCATCCATATCAGATTGCAACAAATAACGCTTTCCTGGATCGATTTTTTCAAAATACATCTTGAATACATCTTCTGAAAAGTTATCATTAATGACCTGCGGTCGATAATGCATATAAGTTAAAGTGTTACGAATATTTTTAATAATCGTTTTGTATTTTTCATCATCATTAGCATTTCCAGGGGTACAAAAACAAAACGCCAAAAAACACATGGATAAAAAAGACAGGAGGACAAATGTTTTTTTCATTAGCATATACAATACTTATTTAAGAATTGGTTAAATAACCAAACAAATATAGAGCCAAATCTAAGATTGTTTACATTTGACAAAATATTCAAACAAATATAAATGAAATCCAAGGAAAAACCATTGATTCTTGTAACAAATGACGATGGAATCACAGCGCCTGGAATACGCGCCTTGATAAAAATGATGAATGAGATTGGGGAAGTCTATGTTGTAGCACCCGATAGTCCTCAAAGTGGGATGGGGCATGCGATTACCATTAATTCAACTTTGTTTTGTGAAAAGGTTACCATTGATGATGGACCTCAAAGCGATAGAGAATGGGCGTGTTCTGGAACTCCAGTGGATTGTGTAAAATTAGCGATCAATCGCATTTTGCCTCGTAAGCCTGATTTATGTGTATCTGGAATTAATCATGGCTCCAATTCTTCCATCAATATTATTTATTCTGGTACCATGTCGGCAGCTGTAGAAGCAGGGATTGAAGGAATTCCATCGATTGGTTTTTCCCTAAGTGATTTTTCGTTTAGTGCCGATTTTGATGCAGCCAAAAATTTCATTCAAAAAATAGTTCGAGAAACCATCAAAAATGAAATGCCAAAAGGGATGGTTTTGAATGTTAACATTCCAAAATTACCTGAACAAGAGTTAAAAGGAATTAAGATTTGTCGTCAAGCCAAAGCAAAATGGGTAGAAGATTATGATGAGAGACAAGATCCTCGTGGTAGAACCTATTATTGGTTGACAGGGGAATTTAAAAACTTAGACAAGGGAGAAGATACCGATGAATGGGCGTTGCAAGAGGGGTATATTTCCGTGGTTCCGATTCAATATGATATGACGGCTCATCATTATATGGCCGATTTAAATCGATGGGATTTTTAAACTAAAAAAGAGACCAAAGCGGTCTCTTTTTTTTATTCAGTTATTTTGGATATTATTTGGTTCCAATACTTTTGATGTCTTGAACTGCTTTATCCGTTCCTTCTTTGATATCTTTAGCAGCATCTTTCACACCTTCTTTCACACCTTCTTTTGTGTCTTGATAAACCTCTTTGGATTTGTCAGCAACCTCATTGGCAGCTTTTTTCGTTTCATCAGCCACATCGTTAGCTACACGTTTCGTTCCTTCTGCAACATCTTTTGCACCTTCTTCAACATGGTCAGCTACTTCGTTCGCTTTGGTTTTTAAATTTTTCCAAGCAATTTTTGCATCTTCAACCGCTTTTTCAGCTGCAGTTTGCGCTGCTTTGTCTCCACTTTCGATTGCTTGTTTTAAATCTTGTTCTGCTTTTTTTAAGTCAGCTTCCGCTTTTGTTAATTCTTCATCTGTTGAGATTACGGTCACATCACCATCTGGAGTTTCTACGAGAATTGTTTCGTCTGTTACTGTGTTTTCTTTTGGTTCGCAAGAAGTTAAAGCAAACATACCTGCTGCAATTGCCATTAGGCTTAGATTAATTTTTTTCATTCCTTTTATAGTTAATTTGAAGTTTGATTTTATCAATAATAATACCAAGTTAAGAAAATTGTTCAAATGTTAATTTGTCAAATTGTGCTAAAATCAAAATCATTACGTGTAATTTTGTGTTATAATTTAGTATCAAATGAAACAAATTCAAATTATCAATGGCCCCAATTTAAATTTACTGGGAAAAAGAGAGCCAGAAATTTATGGAACTGAATCATTTGAAATGTATTTTGAAAGATTGAGGAAAGATTTTCCCGATATATCCTTGCATTATTATCAGTCCAATCATGAAGGTGATTTGATAGATAAATTGCATGAAATTGGATTCAAATATGATGGCATCGTTTTAAATGCTGGAGCTTATACGCATTATTCCTATGCAATTGCAGATGCTATTAAAGCAATTTCAACACCAGTTGTGGAGGTGCATATTTCCGATATTTACGCAAGAGAAGATTTTCGAAAAATTTCTGTTACAGGAGAAAATTGCCAGAAAATTATCTCTGGAAAAGGGCTAGACGGCTATCGTTTGGCGATTGAAGAAATGATCTAAAACTGATCTTTCAACTGTTCGTTTATGTCCGAAATGAAATTCAACAATTCCAATCTACCGATTCTTCCTGTGGCAGAACTCGTAAATACTTGTGGCATTGATTCCCATGTTTTCATCATTTCCTTACGATAGTTCATCAATGCTTTTTGCAAGGCAGTGCTACTGATTTTGTCGATTTTGGTAAAGACCATCGAAAAGGGTATGCGATTTTCGCCCATCCATTCCATAAATTCCAAATCGATTTTTTGTGGTGGTATTCGACAATCAATCAAAACAAAGGTATTGATCAAATTAGGGCGAAGTGTCAAATAATTGGTGATCATTTTCTCAAATTGACCACGTTTTGTTTTGGAAACGCGTGCATATCCATAACCAGGTAAATCGGTCAAATACCAAGATTCTTGCATCAAAAACACATTGATTAATTGTGTTTTCCCTGGTGTTCCAGAGGTTTTGGCTAAATCTTTTTGATTGGCCAACATATTGATTAAAGAAGACTTTCCAACATTGGAACGTCCAATAAATGCGTACTCTGGTTTATTGGGTTCAGGGCAATCGTCCCATTTGGGGGCGCTTTTGACAAATTCAGGTTTTAAATTCATGGAGTTGGTGCAATTTGTTTTTCAATCAACCAATTGCTTAATAATTCATTAAACACATCAGGATGTTCCATCATCGGGGCATGACCGCATTTGTCAATCCAGTAAAGACTTGCATTGGGTAAATGTTCCTCAAATTCCACGGCAACTTCAGGAGGTGTTACATTATCCTGTTTTCCCCAAATCAAACATACAGGTGTTTGAATGTCTTTCAAATCCTTTTTCATATTGTGCTTAATGGCACTTCTCGCAATGTACAAGGTTTTAATCGCTTTTTTACGATCATTAACAGTTTCAAAAACATCATCAACTACTTCTTTGGTAGCGACAGCTGGATCGTAAAAAACTTCTTGCGTCTTTTTCAATATATAATTATAGTCTCCTCGCTTAGGAAATGTTTCACCAAATGATTTTTCGTATAATCCTGAACTTCCAGTTAAGCAAAGTGCTTTGACAAGCTCAGGTTTTTTGTGTGTAACAACCAATCCCAAATGACCACCCAATGAATTTCCTACTAAAATAGCAGGTTCTTGTACAATTTCTTTTAGAAAGCGACCTACATATTTTGCAATACTAGACACATTGGTACTTAACAAAGGGAAATCATAAAGTGGCAATTCTGGTGCATATACTTTATAACCTTTTTGTGAGAAATATTCCGTAAGAGAACTAAAATTACTTAGTTCACCCATAAGTCCATGAAGAAGTACAATCGGGATTCCTTCCCCTTCTTCAATGTAAGAAAACTTTTTAGACTTCTTAAGTTTTAACAGCATTCAACCTTTTTTGAAAGAAACAAAATTAAACATTTCTTGTGAAACATGATAAAAATATATCATTACCACTTTTAATCGGATAAATTTTTAAGTCAGAATCACTCAAATTCTTTCTAATTCTTGGATAGAGAAAGTTTTGCCAATCTCATTGACTAAGAAGTGGTAAAAGTTTTCAACAATGTGGTATTTTGTGGTAAAAAATGGTAAAAAGTTTTATATTTTTGAAAAAAATTCTAATTGAAGCCACTTTTAGGAACATATGAATGTAAAATTGATGCAAAGGGCAGATTGCCATTGCCTTCTGGATTGAAGAAGCAATTCGCGGCAATGATCGATGAGGGCTTTGTATTGAAACGTTCCGTGTTTCAGCCGTGTTTGGAGCTTCATCCGATGGGTGAATGGAACAAGGTGATGGAAGATGTTAACAAGCTGAATCGTTTCGTGAAAAAGAACAATGATTTCATTCGATTATTTACGGCGGGATTAAAAGTGGTGGAAGTTGATGGGAATGGACGCGTGCAAATTGCAAAAGACTTAATCAATTTTGCAGGTTTGAAAAAAGACGTGGTTTTGTCTCCCAATGTCAACATTTTGGAAATTTGGGATAAAGACGCGTACGAAGAAGCTGTAAATATCAAGGAATTGGATTTTGCTTCTTTAGCAGAAGAGGTTATGGGTGGAATTAATTTAGGAGAAAATGGAGTATCATAACCCTGTATTATTAAAGGAAAGTGTAGATGCTTTGGTGGAAAATCCAAGCGGGATTTATGTGGACTGCACCTTTGGAGGTGGTGGTCATTCGAGAGAAATAATAAGTAGATTGAATGAAGAAGGGCGATTGATTTCCTTTGACCAAGACGAAGATGCGGTTGCCAATAAATTGGATGATTCAAGATTTACCTTGGTCATGCAAAACTTTAGATTCTTGAAAAACAACTTACGTTTTCAAGGGTTCAAACAAGTGGATGGAATTTTGGCTGATTTGGGTGTTTCTTCTCATCAATTCGATACGCCAGAAAGAGGTTTTTCGACTCGATTTGATGGAGATTTGGATATGAGAATGAATCAAGCGTCCAAATTAACCGCTGCGAAAATTCTAAATGAATACGAAGAAGAGAAGTTGGCAGACGTCTTTTATTATTATGGAGATTTAAAAAACTCCAGAAGATTGGCAAGAGAAATTCTTGCAGAGCGCGCCAATGGAACCATTCGAACAATTGAACAATTAAAGGGGATTTTTCACTACATCCCCAAAAACATAGAAAATAAGTTTTTCGCCCAAGTTTTTCAAGCATTGCGTATTGAGGTCAATGATGAAATGGCGGCGTTGCGCGAAATGTTACTGCAAACTGCAGAGGTTTTGAAGCCTGGAGGCAAATTGGTCATCATATCCTATCATTCATTGGAAGATCGATTGGTGAAACGATTTATGAAAAACGGTATGTTCGAAGGAGAGCCAGAAAGAGATGTGTTTGGAAATTGGGACGCTCCTTTTAAGCCAGTTCAATCCAAAGTGATTGTTCCGACTGATCAAGAAATTAAAGAGAATCCTCGAGCGCGAAGCGCGAAAATGAGAGTTGCTATTAAAAACTAATTCAGATGGCAAAAAATAAAAAGAGCAATATCAACCTGATGGATATCCTGAAAGGGAAATTCCTTGTCGAAGATGGTTCCATGCAGAACTGGAGATTTGTGTTGTATCTAGTGTTTTTGGCATTTGTGAGTATCTCAAGTTCGCATTGGGTAAACAAAAAAGTAGTAAAAATTAAACAATTAGATGAAGAAGTTTCCAATTTGAAAGCTCAATATACAGATGCTCATCGCTATTTGATGAAAATGCAATTAGAGCCAGAAATTATGAGGCAATCAGAAGCTTTGGGGATTAAATTAACAGACGAACAACCTTACGTTATAGTAAAGAAAATTTATGATCAAGAACCGTAAACATGTATTGGTAAGAGGGTATGCAGTGGCTGCAGGATTGCTTATGATTGCAATCGGGGTCTGTTATTCTATGATCAAAATTCAGGTAGCTGAAGGGGCAAGATTGGATGATTTTGCCGAAAGAAGTTTTCGTTTGCAAGAAGAGCCTGCTGAACGTGGGAATTTGTATGCTTCAGATGGAGATTTGTTGGCAACTACGATTACCATTCATAATATTTATTTGGATTTGACAGTTGTCAAAGACGAACTGTTCAATTCTGAAGTTCGTGCTTTATCAGATTCTTTGTCTAAAATGTTTGACAAACCATCCTCTTATTTCGAAGAAAAATTAAAAACAGAACGAAATAAAGGAAATAGATACATGACCTTGATCAAAGGATTGGATTATCAGGAATACATGAGAATTAAATCTTTTCCCATTTTCAGAGAAGGTCAAAATAAAGGTGGATTTATTCATGAAACCAAACCAAAACGTGAATTGGTCTTGGCCGATGTAGGGGCGAGAACAATTGGCTACGATGATCATCGTGGGAAAGCTGGTTTGGAAGGTGCTTACGCAAAAGATTTGTCGGGAGTTGAAGGAAAACGTTGGGAACAGTTTATGGGGCGCGGCCAGTGGAGACCTTTTAAATCATGGGAACAAGAACCTGTTAATGGTTCCAATGTCTATACGACCATCGATGCAGGTATGCAAATTGCTGCTTATAGTGCATTGCAAGATCAATTGAAGCAATATCAAGCGGAATATGGATGTGTGGCTGTAATGGAAGTGGAAACTGGGAAAATTCGTGCGATTGTCAATTTGAAACGAATTTCAGATTCTATTTATTCCGATGTCTATAATTATGTAGTAGGAGATGGTGCTGAGCCGGGTTCTACTTTTAAAACGGTTTCGATTTTAGCAGGTTTGGAAAATGAAAAATTCAAACCCGAAACGATGGTTGAAACAGGTGGTGGACGCTATCGTTTGTACAATCGAGTGATTTCTGACACCAAAGGTTATGGTAGAATTGATGTCGGAACGGTTTTGGTAAAATCTTCCAATATTGGTACTGCGAAATTGATCAATGCTGGATATGGAGCTGATCCGCAAGAGTTCTTTGATCAATTGGACAAATGGCATTTGACCAAACCTTTGGGAATTGACATTTCAGGGGAGGGTGCTCCGAAATTTCATCGTCCTGAAGATCCAAATTGGAGCAATGTAACTTTGCCAGTTATGTCCTATGGATATGGTTTCCAAATGACGCCTTTGCAGATTTTAACCTTTTACAATGGTGTGGCAAATGGTGGTAAATTATTAAAACCATTGTTCATTGACAAAATTGAAAAAAGCAACGGTCAAGTTATCGATTTCAAGCCTCAAGTTTTGGTAGAAAGAATGTCTTCTCCAGAAAACATTGCTGCGGTAACTAGGATGTTGAAAGATGCTGTTTCTGACGGAACTGCTCGAAATATTTTTACAGAACATTATGAAATAGCGGGGAAAACCGGAACTGCGCGTGTCGAATATTGGGTGAAAGATCAACCGATGCAATACCGTGCTTCTTTTGCTGGATTCTTTCCTGCAGATAATCCAAAATATTCTTGTGTGGTGATTATCCATAAACCCAATAGAAGCAAAGGATATTATGGAGGTGGCGTAACAGCGCCAGTTTTCAAGAAAATTGCGGATTGGGTGTATTCCAGAACGCCTCAACCATCTCCAGAACTACCGAAATTGGTAAATGTTCCGAATTTGATTCAGTCAACAGAAAAATTCAAACCGAATTATGAAACCAAAAAGATTCCGAATCTAATTGGAAAATCGGGTGATAGTGTGATTCCTGCTTTGGAAAATATGGGTTTAGATGTGCGTTATTCCGGTATCGGAAAAGTGCGAGCACAATCAATACCAGCAGGTTCAACATTTAGAAAAGGTGAAACAATATATTTAACGTTAGAAGGATAAATGCAGTTGAAAGATTTACTATACAAGGTGAACATTCGGGAACTTATGGGCAATCCATTGGTGGAAATTTCCACGGTGGAATTTGACTCAAGAAAAGTTGCTGAGAGCACTTTGTTTGTTGCTCAATCTGGAACTCAGGTTGATGGACATGATTTTATTGATAAAGCAATTGAGTTGGGTGCAGTAGCCATTGTGTGCGAAAAGAAACCTGCTCAAATTCAAGATCATGTTACTTATGTGGTGGTAGAAAATTCTTCTATAGCTTTAGGGATTATTGCCTCAAATTTATACGGCAATCCAACCGAGAAATTAAAATTAATCGGAATAACCGGAACCAATGGCAAAACCACAACAGCGACCTTAACCTATAATTTATTGGAGTCACTTGGCTTTGCAACGATTTTGGTTTCGACGATTCGAATTTTAATACATGGAAAGGAATATCCGTCTTCTCATACCACACCAGACATTTTGACCTTAAACAAAATTTTTAGTGAAGCAGTTGAAGCGGGGTGTGAATATGCGGTGATGGAAGTGAGTTCACATGGAATTCATCAAAATAGAATTGCTGGTTTGCATTTCCAAGTGGGAGTATTCAGCAATATATCGCATGACCATTTGGATTACCACAAGACTTTTGCGGAATACATCAAAGCCAAGAAGAAATTCTTTGACGAATTGCCAAAGTCTTCGCATAGCTTGACCAATATTGACGATAAAAATGGAATCGTGATGTTGCAAAACACGGATTCTACTCGCCATTCCTATGCCTTGAAAACCGATGCGGATTTCAAAGCGAGAATTTTGGAAAATCAGTTCGATGGAATGTTGATGTTGTTGGATGGGAAAGAATTTTGGACGCCTCTAATTGGTCAATTCAATGCCTATAATTTGTTGGCTGTTTATTCCATTGCACGAATTTTAGGATTTGACCAAGAAGAAATCTTGACAAGTCTTAGCAAATTGAAAACCGTCGATGGTAGATTTCAATCCATTATTACCGAAAACGGAATTGTTGCCATTGTGGATTATGCTCATACACCCGATGCATTGGAAAATGTATTGAATACGATTCAAAACATCAGAACCCGCAATGAAAAATTGATTACGGTTGTAGGGTGCGGAGGAGATCGAGATAAAACGAAACGCCCAGAAATGGCCAAAATAGCTTCCAACGAATCCGATTTAGCTATTTTCACGTCAGACAATCCAAGAAGTGAAGATCCAGAAGCGATTTTAGCTGAAATGGAAGTTGGAGTTGAGCCTCAAAATTTCAGAAAAACTTTAAAAATCACAGATCGTAAAGAGGCAATCAAAACGGCTTTGAAAATGGCCGATAGAGGAGACATCATTTTGGTTGCTGGAAAGGGGCATGAAACTTATCAAGAAATCAAAGGGGTAAAACACCATTTTGATGATATGGAAACAATTGTAGAATTAAGTAAACAACTCAATAAATAAGGAATGCTGTACTATTTATTTGACTTTTTGGATAAACAATTTGACATTCCTGGATTTGGAGTGTTTCAATATACATCAACTCGTGCAGGTTTAGCTGTTCTAATGGCTTTGCTAATCGCTTTGTTCTTCGGGAAGAAAATTATCAATTATTTACGACGTGAACAATTGGGCGAAACCGTTCGTGATTTAGGTTTAGAAGGACAAAAGGAAAAAACTGGAACGCCAACAATGGGTGGAATTATCATCATTTTGGCAACGGTTATTCCCGTTTTGCTTTTTGCTAAATTGGACAATATTTATATCATTATCTTATTGGTTTCAACTGTTTGGTTGGGAGCTATCGGATTTTTAGATGATTACATCAAAGTATTTCGTAAAAACAAACAAGGTCTAGCTGGGAAATTCAAAGTTTTAGGACAAGTTGGTTTAGGACTATTTGTCGGAACGATGATTTACTTTAGTCCAGATGTGACTGTTAAACACCAAGTTCCTGTACAACAATCGCAAGTAGTTGGTCATCAAATTGTCAAATTCGGAGAAGAAGAAAAAAGTTTAGATACGACCGTTCCCTTCTTGAAAAACAATGAATTCAACTATGGTGAATTATTGTTTTGGATGGACAATTCTGGGAAAATTAAATACGAATGGATTGTTTTCTTATTTGCAGTCATCGTGATTATCACAGCTGTTTCCAATGGAGCCAATTTAACCGATGGGATTGATGGTCTCGCGGCAGGTTCGTCGGTCATTATTGTGGCCGCATTATCCTTATTTGCCTTCGTTTCGGGGAACATCATCTTTGCTGATTATCTCAACATTGTATTCATCCCTCGAACAGAAGAGGTCGTGATTTTCTGTACGGCATTTATTGGGGGATTGATTGGATTCCTTTGGTACAATACCTATCCGGCTCAAGTTTTCATGGGCGATACGGGAAGTTTGACCATCGGTGGATTAATTGCTGTAATTGCGATCATCGTTCGAAAAGAATTAATGCTTCCTGTATTATGTGGAATTTTCTTTGCCGAAAGTTTGTCTGTCATGATGCAGGTAAGTTATTTCAAATACACAAAAAAGAAGTTTGGAGAAGGTAGAAGGATTTTCTTGATGTCACCATTGCATCACCATTTCCAGAAAGAAGGATACCACGAAAGTAAAATTGTCAACCGTATGATGATTGTCGGGTTCATCTTGGCTGTTGTATGTATCATCACCTTAAAAATGAGATAATGCAGGAGAACTTAGTCATATTAGGCGGAGGTGAAAGTGGTGTAGGTGCAGCGCTTTTGGGTAAAAAACAAGGATTTCGTGTGTTTCTTTCAGACCGTGGAAGTTTGAAGGAAGAATACCGAACCAAATTAACCCAAAACGGAATTGAATTCGAAGAAGGAACGCATTCCGAAGAGCGAATTCTTAATGCGGACTTGGTGGTGAAAAGCCCTGGGATTCCCAAGAAAGCACCTTTGATTGAAGAATTGAAAAATCGACATGTACCGATTATTTCCGAAATCGAATTTGCTTCAAGATATACAACGGCCAAAATTATTGCCATCACAGGAAGTAACGGAAAGACGACCACCGCAACTTTGATGCATCATATTCTAACCCAAGAAGGACTAAACGTTGGATTGGGAGGAAACATCGGGAAGAGTTTTGCCGAAATGGTGGTCAATGATGAATACGAATATTATGTATTGGAAATCAGTAGTTTCCAATTGGATGATGTGATTTCGTTCAAACCGTATATCGCCATCTTGTTAAACATAACTCCTGATCATTTAGATCAATACGATTATAAATTGGAATTGTATGCACAATCGAAATTTAAAATCACCGAAAACCAAAACCACGAAGATTATTTCGTGTACAACTATGACGACAACGGCATTGCCGATTTGATAAAAGAAATAAATACAAAAGCTAAAAAAATACCATTCTCAATGAGCACACATGTAAACGACGGATCTTATGCAGATGATGAAAATGTAACCTTAAACTTTCCAGAAAAAGTAGAATTACCAATTTCTGAATTTGCTTTGAGAGGAAAACACAATGTTTCCAATAGTATGGCTGCGGCTACTGCTGCCAATATCTTGAAAATTAGAAAAGATACCATTAAACGTAGTTTGTTTGATTTTACAGCTGTGGAGCACCGTTTAGAATCTGTATTGAAAGTTGGGGGAATTGAATTTATCAACGACTCCAAAGCGACCAATGTCAATGCAGCTTATTATGCATTGGAAAGCATGAAAAACCCAACTGTTTGGATTGTGGGTGGAACCGATAAAGGAAATGACTATTCGGAATTGATGCCTTTGGTGAAAAAGAAAGTGAAGGCAATTGTATGTTTAGGAGTTGACAATTCCAAAATTTTAGATGCTTTTGAAGGAGTTGTGGATAACATCATCGAAACCAATACGATGCAAGATGCAGTTCGTTCCGCTTATATGTTTGGTAGAAAGGGTGATACTGTTTTGTTGTCTCCAGCTTGTGCAAGTTTTGATTTATTTAAAAATTACGAAGACAGAGGAAATCAGTTCAAAAAAGAAGTGAAAAACCTATAATACGAAGTCAAATGGGATTTGGATTTTTAAAAAATTACATAAAAGGAGATAAGTACCTTTGGGCATTCATTGTCCTATTGGCGATATTCTCTTTTCTTCCCGTTTATTCGGCAAGTTCCAATTTGGTGTATACCGTAGGAGCAGGTTCGGTTTTCTCGCATATGGGAAAACATGCAGCTTTCTTAATCATTGGTATGATCATCATTGTGGCGCTTCAGCGAGTCGATTACAAATATTTCGGAGGAATTGCCTTACTCGGTTTACCCGTCATATTTGTGCTGCTCATCGTCACACTCTTACAAGGGACAACCATTGAAGGGGCAAATGCCGCACGCTGGTTGAAATTGCCAGGTACATCCATAACCATTCAAACTTCGACATTTGCATCGATGGTTTTGCTAGTGTACATCGCAAGGTATTTAACCAAGATCCGGAACAAAGATGTGACCTTAGGGCAATCCTTTTTTCCGTTGTTTTTCCCAATGTTCGTAATTATTGGATTGATTTTTCCAGCCAATGGATCCACCGCGGTCATTCTATTTGTGATGTGCATGGTGTTGTTGTTCATTGGGGGCTATCCGATTAAGTATCTGTTAGGAATCTTTGGATTTGGTGTTCTGGCGGGTGGAGCTTTTATTTTCATAGCCTTGAATTTTGCCGATATAATTCCGAATTCACGTGTGCACACATGGAAATCTCGTATTGAGAATTTCTCCAAAGATGACGGAATTGAATCCTATCAGGTTGCCCATGCCAAGGCGGCTATAAATCGAGGAGGAGTGTCGGGTGTTGGTCCTGGGAAAAGTGTATTCAAACAGACCTTACCTCAATCTTCATCGGATTTTATTTTCGCCATTGTAGTGGAGGAATACGGAATTATGGGATCGATGTTTTTAATCTTCCTGTTCCTCATGATTTTATTTAGAATGATGGTCATTGCGACCAAAATCCATACATTTTTTGGGACACTCTTGGTGTTTGCCGTCGGGTTGCCCATTATTTTTCAGGCATTCATCAACATGGGTGTTGCTGTGAACTTATTTCCTGTAACGGGTCAGCCTTTGCCAATGATCAGTTATGGAGGAACGGCTCTTTGGGTAGTTTGTATTGCCTTTGGAGTGGTGTTGAGTGTGAGTAGAGCGATTAAATCGCAAGAAGAAATTGATTTAGAAGTAAAAAGAAATGCACCAGAAGTTATCGAAGACATCGCCTAGAATTATCATTAGTGGTGGAGGCACAGGTGGGCATATTTATCCGGCAATTGCGATTGCAGATGAAATCAAATCCCGTTTGCCAGAAGCACAGATTTTGTTTGTAGGTGCTTTGGGGAAAATGGAAATGGAAAAAGTTCCAAAAGCAGGTTACCAGATCAAAGGACTTCCTATCTCGGGAATCGTTCGTGGCAATCTTTTGGCGAATTTGAAATTTCCTTTGAAGCTTCAGAAGAGTTTGAGTTTGGCTTCCAAAATCATTCAGGAATTTCAACCCGATGTAGCAATTGGAACTGGCGGATACGCAAGTGGTCCACTTTTGTGGCAAGCTGCAAAACGAAACATTCCGGTTGTCATTCAAGAACAAAATTCCTTTCCAGGAATTACCAATAAACTTTTGAAAAACAAAGCAGCAGCGATTTGTGTTGCTTATGACGGAATTCAAGAATTTCCAAAATCAAAAGTTCATTTAACAGGAAATCCTATTCGTTCTGAAATTTTCCAAAATCTAACCGATCATGATGTCGCATTGAATTCATTTGGTTTGGATACTTCCAAAAAAACGATTTTGTCCATCGGAGGAAGTCAAGGTTCGAGAACCTTGAACAATGCATGGTTGGCAGATTGGAAAAAATTGGTGGATTCCGATGTTCAATTGATTTGGCAAACAGGAAAATTAGAATACGAAAAAATACGTGCAGAAATTCCGCATGACGCAAAAGGAATTCATGTAACGGAATTTATATACGATATGAAAACAGCATTTGCAGCAGCAGATGTGATTGTTTCAAGAGCAGGAGCGATGGCAATTTCTGAGTTGTCGTTAGTTGGGAAACCTGTGATTTTGGTTCCTTTCCCATTTGCGGCAGAAGATCATCAAACCAAAAACGCCCAAGCTTTGGTAGATAAAAATGCAGCCATGATGTTTACAGACCAAGAAGTTCCTTTCTCATTGGTAAAGGCTAGTTTGGAATTGTTGAAGGACGAAAGCAAACAAAAGGAATTGTCAACCCATTTAAAAGCTTTGGGAAAACCCAATGCAACAAAAGAAATTGTGGATATTTTATTAAATCAAATCAAATGAACGTTTTAGATTATGCCTATTATTATTTCATTGGCGCCGGAGGAATCGGTATGAGCGCCTTGGAACGCTATTTCAAATCTTTGGAAAAAGTGGTTTTGGGGTATGATAAAACGCCTACTGAACTGACTTTGGCTTTGGAAAAAGAAGGGATTGACATTTCATTTGATGATCAAACTGATAAAGTACCTAACTTCTTAACGCCCGAAAATACTTTGGTGATTTATACACCAGCGATTCCAAATGATACCGTTATTTATCAATATTTCGTTCAGAAGGAATTCCGAATGGTAAAACGTTCCGAAGTTTTGGGTGAAATCACGAAATCATCTTATGGTATTGCAGTAGCAGGAACTCATGGGAAAACGACGACATCTTCCATTTTAGGTCATATTTTACATCAGGCAGATCTAGAAAGTACCGCTTTTTTAGGTGGAATTATCGAGAATTATAATTCCAATGTCTTGATCAATGGAACGAAATATACGGTTTCAGAAGCGGACGAATTTGATCGTTCTTTTTTGAGATTATCGCCCAAAATTGGAATCATTACCTCCATGGATGCCGATCATTTGGATATCTATGGAAACAAAGAAGAATTTGAACAAACTTTTGTTGAATTCAGTCAGAAAATTACTGAAAAATTATTTGTTCGAAAAGGCTTACCATTGGAAAACGCCACGACCTATGGAGTAGAATCAGGTGCCGAAATTGATGCGATCAACATCCGAATTGAAAATGGAATTTACCATTTCGATGTTCAAACTCCGGAAGGATTATTCCGTGATTTTAGCCTGAAATTACCTGGAAGGCACAATGTCGAAAATGCGACAGCTGCAATTGCGGTTTCCTTGTATTTGGGAATTCCATTTGAAACCATTCAAAAAGCTTTGGCAGAATTTCTTGGAGTGAAAAGACGATTCAATCGTTGGGATTTCAACGACAAAGTATATATTGACGATTATGCGCATCATCCGACTGAGCTAAATGCTGTGATTCGTTCGATCAAAGATATGTTTCCTGGGAAAAAGGTATTGGGTGTATTTCAGCCGCATCTTTTTACTAGAACAAGAGATTTTATGGACGGATTTGTGGATAGCTTAAGTCAGTTTGATGAATTGATATTGTTGGATATTTATCCGGCGAGAGAGCTTCCTATTGAAGGAGTTACCTCTGATTCTTTGTTGGAGAAAATCAATTTGGAAGCGAAAGAAGTTTCGAGTTTACAAGAGGCTATGTCCAAAATCAAAACCAAAGAATTTGATGTTTTGGTTACGGTAGGAGCAGGGAATATTGACACATTGGTTCAACCGATTAAAACATGGTTAAATGAAGGCTAAATTGATGTTGTTAAAAGTCCTAATTGGGATTGTGATTTTCATTTTTTTGGTGAGTTTTTCAGCCATTCGTCATGCCTGCAAGCCCTTGACCGATTTGAAAATTTCAGTCGATCACGAATCAGGGAAATATTTTGTGAACGATAGTTTGATTAGAAAAATCGTCAATAGCAAACAATTGAATGTTTCCAAAATTGCTTTAGGGAACATGGATGTAGCCAATGTTGAGCATATTTTGAACCGCAATTCCTTCATTGAAAAGTCGGAAGTTTTCCAGGATATTGATGGCGCAATGCACATCCAAATTAACCAAGAAACGCCGTTGGCAAGGATTAACACTGGGACGGACGAATATTATTTATCGGAAAATTTAACCAAAATGCCTTTGTCAAGTTTGTATGCTGCTGAGGTTTTGATGGTTGGCGGACCGATAGAAGAAGAAGATTATGAAGGACTAAAAAATTTAGTAGAAGTTATTTCGGCTGATAAGTTGTTGAAAAATCACATTATCGCTGTTAAAAAACAAGGGCCAAATTCATTTATTTTGTTGGTGAACAAAGGTGATTACATCATTGAATTTGGTGCGTTAAATAATTTCGAAAACAAATTTGACAATCTGAAGCTTTTCTATGACCAATATCTGGGGAAAGTGGGATTGAATTATTACGAAAAAATAAACCTAAGATTTAATAACCAAATTGTATCAACCAAAAGAATTAATGATGACAAATAGAGGAATAGCAGTAGGCTTGGATATCGGGACCACGAAAATCGTAGCGATGGTCGGACGTAAAAATGAACATGGGAAAATTGAAATTCTTGGAATTGGGAAGGCCAAAAGTTTAGGCGTTCACAGAGGAGTTGTCAATAACATTACCCAAACTGTCAATTCAATCAAAGAAGCAGTTTCTCAAGCTGAGGCAGCTTCTGGGATTAAAATTACAGACGTTACAGTTGGTATTGCTGGGCAGCATATACGTTCCCTTCAGCATAGCGATTATATCACTCGCCCTAATTCTGAAGATGTCATCGATGAAAACGACTTGAAAAAATTGGTCAACCAAGTGTACAAATTGGTGATGTTACCAGGGGAAGAAATCATTCATGTTTTGCCTCAAGATTTTAAAATCGATGGTGAAGGTGAAATCAAAGAACCTATGGGAATGTACGGTAGCCGTTTGGAAGCTAATTTCCATGTAGTGGTTGGACAAGTTACCTCTATCAAAAACATTGCACGTTGTGTGAAAAATGCTGGGTTGAATTTAGCTGGAATCACTTTAGAACCAATTGCTTCTTCAGACGCAGCTTTGAGTAAAGAAGAAAAAGAAGCAGGTGTTGCTTTGATTGATATAGGAGGTGGAACAACCGATATTGCGATTTTCAAAGACAATATGATTCGTCATACTTCTGTCATTCCTTATGGTGGAAATGTCATCACGGAGGATATCAAAGTGGGATGTTCAATTATTGAACGTCAAGCAGAATTATTAAAAGAAAAATTTGGGTCTGCATGGCCTGGAGAAAATAAAGAAACCGAAATCGTTTCGATTCCTGGTTTAAGAGGACGTGATCCGAAAGAAATTTCCTTAAAGCGTTTGTCTCAAATCATCAATGCACGCGTAAAAGAAATTTTGGAGCAAAGCTATTTGGAATTGAAGCATTATGGTTGTGACGATCAGAAAAAGCGTTTAATCGCTGGTGTCGTTATGACGGGTGGTGGTTCAAAATTGAAACACATCAGACAGTTAACCGAATATTTAACAGGGATGGATGTTCGAATTGGGTATTCCAATGAGCACATTGTTGGTGATTATGTAGATGAATTGTCAGGTCCTGAATATGCAACTTCGGTTGGATTGTTAATGAAAGGATTAGAAAAATTGGAAGAAAATGATTCCGATATCTACGAAGAAGAAGTCATGAGCACCATGAACGAAGGAGTGGTTGATTCTGAAGAAATTTCTGCAGAAGTCGAAGCAGAGGTTGATCCATTTTTAGATGCTCCGAAAAGTGAAGAGAAAAAGCCTGCGAGAATTAAAAAGCAAAAACAGGCAAAAGGGCCATCTATTTTCTCGAAATGGACGGATAAGTTTATCCAAATGATTAATGAAACTGAATAATTTAGACTAAAAAATAAAACGATATGAGTACTGGAGATTTTATGTTTGATTTACCGAAGCATCGCTCTTCTTCCATCAAGGTAATTGGTGTTGGAGGAGGTGGTAGCAACGCAGTCAACTACATGTATCAGCAAGGGATAGAAGGAGTAGATTTTGTGGTTTGTAATACAGATGCCCAAGCTTTAAATAATAGTCCTGTACCCAATAAAATCCAATTGGGACAATCAACAACCGAAGGTTTAGGCGCAGGTGCCAATCCTGAAGTTGGGGAACAAGCCGCATTGGAGAGCATTGAAGATATCAAGAAATATTTAGACGTTAACACCAAAATGGTTTTCATCACAGCAGGAATGGGTGGTGGAACTGGAACCGGTGCGGCTCCTATCATTGCTGGGATTTCCAAAGAATTGGGAATTCTTACTGTTGGAATCGTAACAGCTCCTTTCTATTTTGAAGGAAAAATGCGTTTGGAACAAGCCGAAAGAGGAATCGAAAAGTTACAGAAAAACGTCGACTCTTTGATCGTCATTAACAACGATAAATTACGTGAGTTATATGGTAATTTAGGTTACAAAGCAAGTTTCTCCAAAGCGGATGAGGTGTTAACAACCGCTGCAAAAGGAATTGCTGAGGTAATTTCGAAACACTATGCAACCAATATCGACTTACGTGATGCTCGTACCGTATTGGCTGATTCTGGAACTGCTATCATGGGAACAGGAAAAGCAAGTGGCGAAAATAAAGCAAAAGAAGCGATAACTGCTGCATTGGATTCTCCATTGTTGAACAACAATAAAATTTCAGGAGCACAAAATGTCTTGTTGTTGATTGTTTCGGGTGATAATGAGGTAACGATGGACGAAATCGGTATCATCAATGAATACATCCAGGCAGAAGCTGGTAACAATGCCAACATCATTATGGGAGTTGGGGAAGACATGGAATTGGGAGACAAAATCTCGGTTACCGTTGTTGCAACTGGATTTCCAATGGATGACCAAGTTTTTACGGGTAAAGAAGAAGAAAAAGTATTTCATCGCTTAGAAGAAGAACAACCTTTGGTGCAAAAACTTTCGGCTGAAACACCTTTTCCAGTACAAGTAAAAAAAAATAAATTAGACGAATTAGACGAGCCAATTATGAAGGAAGAGAAGCAAGAAGCTCCTGTAACTCCTGCTCCTCAAGCTCCTCAAGAAATTCGATTTGTTTTAGAAGAAGAGGATGAAAAACCTATTGCCAAGGTTGAGAAATTAGATGATTTTGAACCTGTTTTGAAATCAGAATTGCAACAACCGTTGTTTACGGAAGAAATTTCAGAAGCTAAAAATGAAGGTTTGTTCCAATTTGAAGAGGAAACATTCGTAGCGCAAAACGAAATCATCGAAGAAGAAGAACCTCAAACAATCATGTTCTCATTGGATGATGATTTTGAGAACGAAATCATTGAACGACCTTTTGAACAAAAACAAGAGCCAAAGTTTGAACAAGGTTTTCAGCAAGTACAGCAACAAACCATTTCTGCTGTACAACCCGAATTCGTCCAAGAAGTAAAACCTCAAATTACACCAGAAGATCCGTTTGATTCTCCTATCTCACAGTCTTTGTCACAAGCAATCGAAGATAGAAGAGCGAGATTGAAACAATTTAATTATAAATTTAAGAATGCTATTCATTCGAAATCAGTAGATGAATTGGAAAGCATTCCTGCATATAAAAGACAAGGTTTAGAGTTGAGTGAGCGTGAAGATCTTGGCCCATCTGATTACATTGTGAGCAAAGATGCCAACAATGAAATCGTGATGCGTCAAAATAATTTCCTTCACGGAAACGTCGACTAAGATTTTAGGTTTAGGTTGGTTAAAATTGTCCTTGATAAAATGTCAAGGGCAATTTTTTTTATAAAACCCTTTAGTATAGTGGTTTAATAGAGTAAAATTAAATTTCTTTTAAATAAAAGGATTTATTAAAAATCTTAAAGTTGTTTAGGAAAATTTCGTTCGGAATATTTTTTCATTCAAAGAAAAATGATGAAATTAGGACGAAATTAGCACTTAATTAACATTCAAAAATCAATAATATGAGAACAACTTTTACAAACTTCTTAGCCTTGGGTGCATTGCCACTTATGGCTTTAGGACAATCAATGGTGAGTACAACACCAGAAAATAAGAAAGTAATTTTAGAGGAATTTACAGGAATTACTTGTGTGTACTGTCCTCAAGGTCACCAAATTGCAAACCAGATTATGAACAACAACCCTGGGAACGCGTATGTTATCAACATTCACCAAGGTGGATTTGCGGTTCCATCTGGAAATCAACCCGATTTTCGTACTGCTTTTGGTGATGCGATTGTAAACCAGTCTTATTCAGGAAGTGGATTTGGATATCCTTCTGCAACCGTTAACCGTCATGTTTTCCCTGGAATGCAAATGTCTGCCGCTGGGACAACTGCAATGGGAAGAGGAAATTGGGTCGCTGCTTCCAATCAAATTTTACAACAATCTTCTTACGTGAATTTAGCTGCTGAGGCTAGCGTATCTGTTTCTTCTAGAACCGTTACAGTAAATGTAGAAGCTTTTTACACAGCAAATAGTCCTGTAAGTACAAATCGTTTAAATGTAGCCTTGTTGCAAAACAATACCAAAGGTCCTCAAAGTGGAGGTAATCAAGGAAATAATTATAACCACATGCACCGTTTGGTTCATTTATTAACAGGTCAATGGGGTGAAGAAATTACAACTACAACACAAGGTACTTTGGTTGAAAGAACCTATACCTTTGATGTGCCTGCGAAATTTAGAAATGTATTCGCAGATATTTCTGAATTAGAGGTTGTCGTATTTATGACAGAAACTCAACAAGAAGTAATTAGTGGTAACCAAACAATGGTTGATGTTATTCCTTCAGAATATCAGAATGACTTAGCCGTGGTTGAAATCAAAGAGATTAAGCCAACTTGTATGTCAGATTTTGATGCGAAAGCAACTATCATGAATGTTGGAAATAATGACATTACTTCTGCAACTATTACGTACAAAGTAAATGGTGGTGAAGCTCAAACAATTAATTGGACTGGTGATTTAGCGTTGTTGGAATATGAAGAGGTGAATTTGCCAATTTCAGGATTAACTTTACAAGATGTTAATACCTTAGAAGTATCTGTTAGTACAGATGAGAACAATGACAATAATACAAAAGAGCTTACCTTTAACAAAGCAGTTGAATCAAGCACTTCATTGACATTAGTCTTGAATACGGATCAATATGCAAATGAAGTTAGCTGGAACATTAAGAATTCAGCAGGTACAACAGTTGCGAATGGTAATGGATACGGAAATAATCAACAGTACACAATTCCAATCACTTTAGATGAATTAGATTGTTATACCTTCACTATTTTGGATTCTTATGGAGATGGTGGTAGAACTGTAACCTTAAAAGATAGCAATGATGTTACCATTTATCATACAACTGGTAACTACGGATCTGGTGAGTCAACAAACTTCTCTGCAAGTGTGTTAGGAGTTGCAGATGCTTCTTCTTTAGCTTCTGTGAATGTTTATCCAAACCCATCAACTGGTATCGTAAACATCGATTTAAAAGCTGCTAAAAATAACATTGAAGTTTTTGACATGACAGGAAGAAAAGTGAAAGCGGAAGCTTCTGTAAGTGCTGGAAAACATGCAATGGATTTAAGTGGATTAGGAAAAGGAACTTTCGTTGTGAAAATCTCTGATGGAACGAACACTATCAGCAAAAAAGTGATTATTAAATAATCTTTATTGATGCAATATGAAAAACCATTTGGTCCTTAGGGACTAAATGGTTGTTTTTGTCTCTAATATTTTCTACAGTCATTTTCCTTATCATAAAGATAGAAATCCGATTACTGAACTTAAATCAAAACAAGAAATAAAGAGATGATAAATCTATTGGTTATAGGAGTAATCCAATACTTGAAAATTATTGAAAGGATTAGGAACTAAAATAGATCTATAGAAATAAAAAAATCCGAATGGTAAACATCCGGATTTTTATGATTTTGATAATCTTATATTTTAGAATTGATCAGCATAGCTTGGATCCAATTCAAAAGTTTCCATGAATTTCGTGGTATAATTTCCTTTGATGAAATCTTCATTGTCCATCAATTGTCTATGGAAAGGTACCGTAGTTTTAATTCCTTCGATGTAGAATTCCTCCAAAGCACGACGCATTTTAGCCAAAGATTCTTCACGAGATTGTGACGTGACAATCAACTTAGCAATCATGGAATCGTAATAGGGTGGAATTACATAACCTGCATACACATGCGTATCGACACGTACTCCATGACCTCCTGGAATGTTGATATTGGAAATCATTCCTGGTGAAGGACGGAATCCATTGTAAGGATCCTCTGCATTGATACGACATTCGATAGAATGCAATTTCGGATAATAATTCTTACCAGAAATAGGTTGACCAGCAGCCAATAAGATTTGTTCTTTCACCAAATCATAATCAATTACCTGTTCGGTAATTGGGTGTTCTACTTGGATACGAGTATTCATCTCCATAAAGTAGAAATCACCATTTTTGTCTACTAAAAACTCAACGGTTCCTACACCTTCGTATCCAATGTATTCTGCAGCTTTTACAGCAGCATTACCCATTTTTTCACGTAATTCTGGTGTCATAAATGGAGAAGGAGTTTCTTCTACCAATTTTTGGTGACGACGTTGAACGGAACAATCTCTTTCAGACAAGTGACAAGCACGACCTGTTGAATCTCCCGCAATTTGAATTTCAATATGGCGAGGTTCTTCAATCAATTTTTCCATATACATACCGCCATTCCCAAAAGCTGCTGTAGCTTCGTTTACAGCCGATTCGAAATTTTTCTCCAATTCCTTTTCGTCCCAACAAGCACGCATCCCTTTTCCACCACCACCAGCAGTCGCTTTGATCATAACCGGATAACCGATTTTCTTCGCTACTTTTTTGGCTTCTGCTAAATCTTTTAAGATTCCTTCAGATCCAGGAACAACAGGAACTCCCGCTTCAATCATGGTTGCTTTCGCCGTAGCTTTGTCTCCCATTTTGTTGATATGTTCAGGTGAAGCGCCGATGAATTTAATTCCATGGTCTTGACAAGTTTTGGAGAATTTGGCATTTTCTGACAAAAATCCATAACCTGGGTGAATAGCGTCAGCATCTGTAATTTCTGCTGCCGAAATGATATTGGATATTTTTAAATAAGAATCTTTTCCTGAAGGTGGCCCAATACACACAGCTTCATCTGCAAAACGTACGTGCAAACTATCACGATCTGCGGTTGAATAAACTGCTACGGTTTTAATTCCCATTTCTTTTGCAGTACGTATAACACGCATGGCAATTTCCCCTCGATTGGCAATTAATATTTTTTTAAACATCGTTTGTAAATTATGAATTAGTATTAACTATGAATAAAAAGACTTTTGGTTTTCTAAAATTCCTTTAGCCTTTACAACATTCATAATTTAGTTAAGATGGGTCAATCAAAAATAAAGGTTGATCATATTCAATTGGACTAGCGTCGTCTACCAAGATTTTGACAACTTTTCCAGAAACTTCTGATTCAATTTCGTTGAATAATTTCATCGCTTCTACAATACACAATACAGAACCAGTAGAAACATTGTCTCCTACAGACACAAATGGATCTTTTCCAGGTCCAGATGCACGGTAGAAAGTACCAATCATTGGAGATTTTACGGTGATGTATTTTGAATTATCTTCAGCAGGAGCCGCAGAGGTTTCAGCAGAAGCTGATGCTGGAGCTGATGCAACAGCTTGTGTAGGTGCTGCCATCATTTGTGGTTGAACCATTGGTTGAGGCGCGTACGTAACCGTTTGTCCTCCAATGTTTTTGATCTTGATTTCAAAACCTTCCAATTTCAAATTCACTTCCGCAACTTCTGATTTTGAAACAAATTTGATCAAATTTTGTATTTCTCTGATATCCATAGTATGTTCTTTTTAAGATAAACTTGAGTGTAATCTTCAAATGTATAAAAAAATTGAAAAAGCTGTCTCTAAAAATGATAGAAACAGCTTTTTGTTCAATATAGAATTGGAATTATTCTACTTCCTCTTCTTGATTTTTTTCCATAACTACTTTACCTCTGTAGTACATTTTACCGTCTAACCAGTATGCTCTGTGGTAAAGGTGAGCCTCTCCAGTCGTCTTGTCAATCGCGATCTGAGGCGCTTCAATTTTGTAATGAGTTCTACGTTTATCTCTTCTCGTAGTCGATTGTCGTCTCTTAGGATGTGCCATAACTTATATTTTATCCGTTATTGTTGTTTTTTAATTTTTTTAATGCTTCCCATCTTGGGTCAATTTCTTCGTCGTTTGATTCTTCATTCAATTCATCTTCATCCATTTCGTCAAATTCCTCTTCTTCCAAACTATATTGTTCCAATAGTTCTAACATTTCAGAATGACTTTTTCCCGATTGAACATCTGGGTGAATGCGTTTTTTCGGCAAAGCCAAAAGCGTCATTTCATAGATCATTTGGGCGATATTAATCGTGAATTCACCTTGCGGTATTACCCAAACTTCATCATCGGAATCATCGAATTCACTTCCAAATTTTACGATGATTGAGCTTTTCCCACTGATTTTTTCCTCGTAAGGCTCATTGGTTAAATCACAATTCACTTCAATGGTTCCCGATAATTGAAAATGCAATTCCAAAAAATTGTTTTTCTTATCCAAAACCAAATCCAATCGTAAATTCGGATGTTGAAAATCCTGATCAAATTCAAACAAATCAAAGAACGACTGAGTAATTGGAAACTCAAACTCATGTTGTCCCAAAGGCAAACCTGCAAAGGAAACATTATAATACCTGAACTTCTCCATAACTCAAACGGTCGGCAAAGATAATACATCTAACTGAAAAACAAGAAGGTTTTTGGGTTAAATTTTACTTTGCCTTAAATTTTATCTTGTATTAAATTAAAATTCTGAGATTTATTCTCTTTTTAGAAAGAAGAAAAACAAAATCTATTTTTACCTTTCTCTTTCTGGTTTTAATTCTCTTGTCTTTAAAACATTACTCGTCAAATCCTTGTATTCTTTGCGTTTCTCATAGATGGAAACTGCAGTATACAAAGCTTCTCGGAAGGAAGTTTCGTCTGCAATTCCTTTGCCGGCAATGTCGTATGCCACTCCATGATCGGGTGAAGTACGTACAAATGGCAAGGAGGCTGTATAATTCACACCGTCTTCAAAACACAAAGTTTTAAATGGAATCAAGGCTTGGTCGTGGTACATTCCCAAAACCGCATCAAACATTTCCAAATTCGTTGGATTAAAGAAACTATCCGCAGCATAAGGTCCAAATACCAAGATTCCTTGTTCGTAAACAGTTTGAATCGCTGGTACAATGATTTCTTGTTCTTCCGAACCCAAAAGTCCGTTATCACCCGAATGTGGATTTAATCCCAAAACCGCAATTTTGGGTTTGCGAACCCCGAAATCCAATTTCAAGGAATCGTGTAAAGCCTTTATTTTTTGAACAATACCTTCTTTGGTAATTTGTTCAGAAACCTCTTTCAAAGGAATATGTTGGGTCACCAAACTTACTTTTAAGGTATCGGTTACCAAAAACATCAAAGGATTTCCACCCCAAACATCTCCTAAATATTCGGTATGTCCTGGGAAATTGAATTCTTCGGACTGAATGTTTTTCTTGTTAATCGGTGCTGTAACCAAAACGTCACAATCCCCATTTTTCACAGCTTCGGCAGCGGCTTTTAAGGATTCGAAAGCCATACGTCCAGAAATTTCGGTTGCTTTTCCGAATTCCATTTGAACAGGTTCTTTCCATAAATTCACGACATTGATTTTGCGGTCAACTGCTTTATCAGCCGAATTGATTCCAAAAAATTGAATGGATTCTTCTTTGACTAAATTTTTAAAATGATTCAAATGTTTGGTAGAACCAAAAATGACCGGCGTGAAGAAATCCAAAATGTTTTTATCCTTCAAAGATTTTACAATGATTTCATAGCCGATGCCATTGATGTCTCCAACGGAAATGGCAATTCTCGGTTTTCTATCCTGTGTATTCATAGAATCAAATAATTTGTGCAAAGTTAGGATTTATGTTCTGAGTTGAAAATGGAAGCAAGGAGTTTTTTGAATTCTACTTCTTAATTCACCAATCCTTTCTTCATCCAAGCGATTAAATCCCAATAGTTTTGAGGGACAATTCCGTGGCCGCTTCGGTATTCGTGGTATTCGTTTTGGATGCCCAATTCATCTAACATTGGTTTTCCTTTTCGTGCCCATTCGACTGGAATTACCATATCGTCAGTTCCGTGAGAAATGAAGAAATCTAAATTGGAATAATCGCGATTCACGTCCAAATCTCCAATGAAATTCGGTTCCGGATACCCACTTAGACAAGCGATGTGTTTTACTTTATTCGGATAATTCAATGCAATCGAATAGCTCAAAATGGCGCCTTGACTAAATCCGCATAGCCAAACATTTTCATCGTCTAGATTTTCTTGTTGAATGATTGCTTCGATGAAATCAACCAATTTGTCACGCGAAGCAAGGCCTTGTGGAACATTGTTGAATTTTTCCATATCCACGAAATTGATTTCGTACCAAGCATACATCCCAAATTGTAGCATATGCATTCCTTGAACGCTGATCACGTGGAATTCGTCAGGTAAATCTTCTGCGAAACCAAACAAATCTTCTTCATTACTTCCGTATCCGTGAATCAAAATAATCACCGGATTTTTCTCTTTCTGCACGCGCGGTTTGC
This sequence comes from Moheibacter stercoris, assembly GCF_040545805.1. Classification (NCBI taxonomy): domain Bacteria; kingdom Pseudomonadati; phylum Bacteroidota; class Flavobacteriia; order Flavobacteriales; family Weeksellaceae; genus Moheibacter; species Moheibacter stercoris. Next base: position 112,938 of record NZ_JBEPMO010000002.1, on the reverse strand, counting down.
GCTCCAAATAATTGATGCCCACTAAATTTTTCATTCAACAAAATTATTAATTATGCGGTGGAATTTAATTTAAAATTCTAAATTTTGAATTTTGAATGATGATTAATAAGTTTCTTCCTCATCATCATCGTAGGTTTTCGCGATTTTTTCGATGTTCAAACTTCTCGCCATTGCATCAAAAATCTCTTTGTAAACACCGTTTTGATCATAAATTTCGTCGTGCGGACCAAATTCCATCACCTTTCCTTTTTCCATTGCATAAATTCGGTCGGAATCGATGATTTGGGAAATACTATGCGAAATAATAATTACCGTTCGATTCTTTTTAATCGCATCCAAACTGTTTTTAATTTGTTCGGTCGCAATCGCATCCAAACTCGCCGTTGGTTCATCCAAAAAGATAATCGGCGGATTTTTCAAAAACATTCGCGCAATCGCAATTCGTTGTTGTTGTCCACCTGAAAGTAGCAATGCATTGCTTTTGAATTTATCGGGCAATCCCATCACTTGATCGTAAATATAGGCTTGTTTCGCCGCTTCCATCACTTCCTCTTCGCTTGCGTGCGGATTTCCATATCGGATGTTTTCCTCAATCGTTCCCGAGAAAATGTGGTTCTTCTGCAAAACCAATCCAATATTGTTTCGGAGGAATTGTGTATCGTAATCCTTCAATGGAACGCCATCCAAATAAATTTCGCCCGAAGTCGGTTCGTAGAATTTATCCAACAAATTGATAACCGTACTTTTTCCAGCACCGCTCAATCCGACCAAAGCTGTAATCTTGTTGGGAAGAATTTCCATATTGACATCAAACAAAGCTTGGGTTCCGTTCGGATAATGGAAATCTACGTTTTTCATTTCAAATCTTCCTTCCAATTTCTCCGGAATATAGGTTCCGGAATTTTCTTTTTCCTCGTCGGCATTTAGAATTCCGAAAAAACTTTCCGAATAAATCATTGCATCGTTCATTTCGTCAAAAATGCGGTGCAATTGCCCAATCGGTGCGGTTACATTGCTAAACAACAAAATATGAAACATAATCATCCCGATGCTCATTTGCCCATCCAATACCAAATAAGCCGTTAAAATGATGATGATCACCACGCCAATTTGTTCCACAAAGGTTTTGATTCCATTGAAAAGGAAAGATGTTTTCTGGGTTTTCAATTGGTTTTCGGTCAAATCAATTTGAATTTGATTTTGTTTGGCCGATTCGATTTGTTCGCGATTAAAAGACTTAATTACGGTAATAGATTGTATGATATTGACAATTCCTTGACTTTTAGATTCACGGAAATTTCGCATATTTCTACGCCATCCGCTCAATGTACGCGCTTGTTTGATGGTGATGTACATATAAACCGGAACGATCATCAATCCTACAAAACCTACCCAAAAATTCGCATTGAACATCAAAATCAAAGCAATAAGGGAATTCGCAAAAAGCGGTAAAATATTGATGAAAAAGTTCTGAACCAAACGCGTCAAACTTTCAATTCCACGGTCAATTCGGGTTTGTAATTTCCCCGATTCGTTGTCTTCGGCAGTATAAAAAGCCATTCGGTACGTCAAAACTTTATCAACAACGGCTTGTGCCAAATCTCGCGAAACATAAATTCGGAGCTTCTCACCATAGAATTTCTGTCCAAAAGTGATGAAAACATTCACGATCTCCTTTCCCATCAAAATCAAGGTAATCGTAACGAGAATGTAAAATCCGGTTTCAACGCCTTCGCCTTTTTCGACCAATTTATTGATTTCGTCAACGGTATATTGTAGGGTCAAAGCGTTTACCTGAGCGGTAAATGAACCAATTAAGGTTAAAAACAAAGCAGCAAAAACCAGCCATCGATAGGGTTTTACATAAGGCCATAGGTTTTTAAAAAGTTGCATTAAAGACATAACTCAAATGTAGGAAATCTTGTGATGTAGCAAAAAATAAGAAGTTGAATTTTACTATGTAACCTAAGTTACTGTACAGGATTTTTTGGACAATTACTTTTGCCTCATAAAATTAGAAGATTATGTTTTTTCAACAAGTTTATGAGAAATCTTTGGCACATTTCAGTTATGTAATTGGTTGCCAAATGACGGGTGAAGCGATTGTAATCGACCCCAAAAGAGACATCGATACCTATTTAGAAATCGCAAAAGCGGAAAATCTTTCCATCCAATACATTGCCGAAACCCATATTCACGCAGATTACCTTTCGGGGAGCCAAGAATTGGCACACGTGACGGGAGCGCAACTTTTGTTGTCCGATGAAGGTGGAGCTGACTGGCAATATGATTTTCCACACATCGGATTGAAAGATGGCGATTCTTTTAAAGTAGGAAATTTGGTTTTTGACATCTTGCATACGCCAGGTCATACGCCTGAAAGCATCAGTTTTTTATTGACTGACACGATGGCTTCGCCAGAACCGGTGATGATTTTTACAGGTGATTTTGTTTTCGTAGGTGATGTAGGTCGTCCTGATTTATTGGAGGAAGCAGCTGGAATGATCGGAACCAAAGAAGTTGGAGCAAAACAATTATTTGAATCGATTGAGAAATTCAAAGCTTTGCCCGATTTCGTGCAAGTTTTTCCGGCTCACGGTGCTGGTTCTGCTTGTGGAAAAGCTTTAGGAGCGGTTCCAAGTTCAACAGTTGGATACGAGAAAATGCGAAATTGGGCTTTGCAATATGGTGAGAATGAAGCGGGATTTACCGAATTTTTATTGAAAGATCAGCCCGAGGCTCCTTTCTATTTCGGAAATATGAAGAAATTGAACAAAACCAAGCGTTCCTTGTTGGCAGGTGTTCCGAAATTGAATCAATTGACAGCTTTGGAGTTTGAAAAAGTAAAAGATTTCAGATTGAAATTAATCGATACAAGATCCAAACAAGCCTTTTCTGAAAAGCATTTTCCAGGTTCTATTAACATCGAAAATTCGAAATCCTTCAATACTTGGATGGGTTGGATGGTGAATTATGAAGAACAAATTTTATTGATCGCGAACGAAAATGAAGTAGAAGATTTGGTTCGAAAACTAATGCGAATTGGGATGGACAACATCTACGGATTTATCACACCCGAAGAATTATTTTCTTCTGACCTGGAAACTTCTTCGATTTCGATCATTGATCGTGTTCAAATGGAAGCCTATCTGAAGGATTCTTCGGTTCAGATTCTGGATGTTCGTTCCAAAAAAGAATTCGAAGCAGGACAAATTCCGGGTGCAACTTCTATTTTTGTCGGACATTTGAAAAACAAATGGACAGAATTAGATCCAAACAAGAAAACAATTCTGTATTGTCAATCGGGAACGCGTTCGGCAATTGCGAGCAGTTTCTTGGCAGCAAAAGGATTCAACATTGAAAATTATAGCGGAGGTTACCAAGATTGGTCTTGCCAAAATGTAAATAAGAACTAAATAAAATGGAATTTATCTCTGAACCTTGGCCGTGGTACGTAGGCGGTCCTTTGGTAGCCATCATTATGTTGCTATTGATTTACTTGGGGAAAAGCTTCGGATTTTCCTCGAACTTCCGAACGATCTGTTCGGCGATGGGAGCGGGGAAATCTTGTGATTTCTTTGCCTTTGACTGGAAATCCCAAAAATGGAATCTATTGTTTTTGGTAGGAGCCGTTTTAGGAGGAATTGTTTCGGTGACCTTTTTGGGCGGAGAGCAAATACCTGAAATTTCGGCAGCAACCACGCAAAGTTTACACGAAATCGGAATTCATTCAGTCGGTGAAACTTATTCGCCAACCGAAATTTTCAAAACCTATTCTTGGGGAAATATTTTGTTGTTGTTAATCGGTGGATTGTTTGTCGGATTTGGAACGCGCTATGCGGGCGGATGTACTTCTGGACACGCGATTTCAGGATTGAGTAATTTACAATTGCCTTCCTTGATTGCAGTCATCGGATTTTTCATCGGTGGTTTGTTGATGGTTCACCTAATTTTCCCATTCATTTTTTAAGTTATGCGTAGTTTAGTATATATCCTTTTAGGACTGGTTTTCGGTGTTGTGATGTACAAATCTGAAACGGCATCTTGGTTCCGAATTTATGAAATGTTCCGATTTGAATCCTTTCATATGTATGGATTCATCGGTTCGGCTTTGGTCGTTGGATTGATTGGAATTTGGTTGATGAAAAAATCGGAAGCCAAAGATGTGGAAGGAAAGAAAATTGAAATTCCAAACAAAGACAAATCCATTGCGCGTTATTTGATCGGAGGAATTTTCTTTGGATTGGGTTGGGCATTGGTAGGTGCTTGTCCAGGACCTATTTTCGTTCTTTTGGGATCGGGTTATTTTTCAATGATTATCGTCATAATTGGCGCGCTTCTTGGTACCTATTTATACGGATTCTTCCGAAAAAATTTACCACATTAGCAAAATGATCAAAGAAATACTGAAACAAACTTATCCGCATCAATTCGAAGAAGAATTATTAGATGAAATCAATGAATTTGGAAAGATTATCGATTTTAAAAAAGACGATGTTCTCATTGACATTGACCAATTCATCAAAGGAATGCCCATCATCATCAAAGGTGCGCTCCGAATTCTTCGTGAAGATTTAGACGAGGGAGAATTGTTGCTGTATTTCTTGGAAAAAGGCGATACCTGTGCGATGACGATGGCCTGTTGTTTGGGCAATAAACAAAGTCAAATTCGTGCAATTGCCGAAACCGATGGGGAAATTGTGATGATTCCGATTCAAAAAATGGACGAATGGTTGGCCAAATACAAATCTTGGCGAGAATTTGTCTTTATGAGTTACAACAATCGTATGGAAGAAATGCTCAGCGCGATCGATAGTTTGGCGTTTGGAAACCTGAAAGATCGATTGAAAAAGTATCTTTTGGATGTGGCGACCATCAACGAATCCAGAACGGTTCCCAAAACCCATCACGAAATTGCCTATGCGTTGAATACCTCTCGAGTTGTGATTTCGAGAGTATTGAAATCCTTGGAAATGGAAGGCTTTTTACAGCTCAACCGAAATTCTTTGACGATTTTGGGATAGTTGTGTAACATAAGTAACTGTACAAGAAAATTTTGTGTAAGACCTTTACACAAAATTTTTTTATGAACGAAATTTTAGGCTATTTCCTGATTCTAATCGTAGGCATCACGCTGGGAATGATGGGAAGTGGCGGTTCTATTTTAACGGTTCCGACTTTGGTCTATACGCTAGGAATTGCGCCTTCGGACGCAACGACCTATTCCTTATTTTTAATTGGGATGACGTCTATATTTGCGAGTTATACCAAATTCAAAAACAAAGAAATTGATTTTGGATTGGTGCTTCGATTTGGTTTGCCGTCGATGGTCTCCATTTTTCTAACCCGAAGTTTTATTTTGCCCTTGATTCCAGAATTTATTGAAATTCCGTTTTTAGGCGAAATTTCCACCGATACACTTTTGATGATGTTATTTTCTGTCGTTATGGTGGCGGCAGGTTGGAATATGATGCGCAAAAAATCAGACAATGAAGTTGTAGATGAGTTGAAAAAGTCCAATGGAAGTTTGGGTTTGATTCTATTGGCGATTTCGATTGGATTTTTGTCGGGTATTTTGGGAGCGGGAGGCGGATTTTTAATCATTCCAAGTTTGATGATTTTTGCCAAAGTTTCACTTCGAAAAGCGATTGCAGCTTCCATCGTGATTGTGATGTTGAATTCCTTGATTGGATTTGCCGGTGATTACCAACAATTTTCAACCCTTAATTTTCAAATCTTAGGCTTTTTGTTGATTTTTTCTGTTGTGGGCGTGTTTTTGGGGAATTATTGGGGAAAGAAAATTCAAACCCAAACTTTGCAAAGAGGATTTGGGTATTTCGTTTTGGCATTGGGATTTTTATTGTTTTTCATCGAAATGAATTCCGTTCTCAATTAATAAATGTAATTTTACAAAAGTTTGAAATCAATTTTAAAACATAGCAAGAATTCATCTCATCCTATCCAGTTCAAATGGTTGGCGATGGCATTTTTTGTATGGTTCGCACTAAGTTCTTGCGCGACCAAAAATTTTGTTTTAGAAGAGATTCAGTTAACCTACACCAAACCGTTGAACAAAACGGTTTCCCAATCTTCTTGTCAGACTTTCCAATCCGTTGATTTGGTCAAACAACAAACACAAGAAGTCAAATTGGTCGATTTAGCGGTGGCCAATCAACCCAATCAACTATTGGGTGAAGTTTCTATCCAAGCCTTTACACAAAAGGAAAAGGAACTTCCTTTAACGAATAGTCCACCAAGATTTATCCTTTTTAAACAGCTCAAATTGATGGAATGTTAACGAATTCTTTTAACCAACAAAGAAATTTCGTTTAACATTTAATATAAGTTTATGAATCCTACTACAAACCAGTATTCAACTGCTGGTCTTATCACATTATCCGTTCGTTTGGTCATCGGATGGACCTATTTTTCTGCTTTTTGGCGACGACTAATTCTTGAAAATAAATTGATTCCTGAAGAAGCAGGATATATCGGCGAGAAATTCAATCATTTCTTGCCCAACGCACTTGGAATTAAACCTTTGATTGAACATTTGGTTTCCAATCCCGATCAATTGCAAACTGCAATGGTAGCTTTTACCATCATTGAAGCCATTGTCGGTTTGTTCATAATGTTGGGCTTGTTTACTCGACTGATGAGTGTCGGGGTATTTAGTTTGGCAATGGGAATTTTATTGGGTTCAGGATGGTTAGGAACCACTTGTTTGGACGAATGGCAAATTGGTGTTTTGGGAATTGCTTCTGGATTTGTCTTGTTTTTGAGCGGTGGAGGTTCGGTTTCATTGGACCATTATTTAAGCCAAAAAGGCGATGCATTTACCTATAAAAAATGGTTTTCTTGGTTGGGTTCTGGCACTTTGCCAATTGCCAATTTGAAAAAAGTTTCGGTTGTCGGAGCGATTTTGCTATTGGGTATGACCTTATTTACGAACCAATATTTTCACGGAGGTGTTTTTGGGAAATTGCACAATAAATCGGTGAAACCAAAAGTCGAAATTTCCAATGCTTCGATTCAAAATAATGAATTGGAATTTCAAGTTTTCCGTGTAGAAGGAGCTGATGTTTATGGTTCGTTTTTGATTGGAATTGAAATTTTGAATGATAAAAAGGAAGTTGTACAAAAATGGTCGATGGAAGATTTGGCAAACTTAGAACCCGAACAGATTCACAACCATTATGTGTCCAAAGTGAAACCTGGAAAATACAGTTTGATTTTGCCTTTGGGAGCAAAAGCCGATTTAACTTTGAAATTGAATGATTCCATTGTTCCAACTGAAATCAAAACATTGAAATTAATCGATATCAGTGGAGCCGAATGGCAAATTAATTTAAATCAATAAAAATGAAACAAATCATGAAATTCTTATATAAAAATAAGTCGAATCTGCTCTTTTTTGCGCTCATTCTGGTTTTGGTGTTTTCAACAGATGCCAAAGCTTTGTTAAGTCAAGGTTTGATGAAATTGGGCTTTTATCAACCCAAATTAGAAGAAGCGATCGCGCCGAAAGAAGTCTCTTCTTCTCTTTATTTTGAGATGTTGGATGCCGATGGAAATTCGGTGGAACTGAGTGATTTAAAAGGAAAAGTGGTGTTCATCAACTTTTGGGCAACTTGGTGTCCGCCTTGTATCGCCGAAATGCCTTCGATTCAAAAGATGTATGACAAAGTGCGCGATGATGAAGAAATCGTGGTTTTGACGGTGGAAGTTCAAGGAGCTAAAGAAAAAGCGATGAAATTTATGGAACGTAAAAATATGGATTTGCCAGTGGTTTATCCAAATACTGCAATTCCAGAAGAGATTTTCCAAGGTTCATTGCCTACGACAGTGATATTTGACAAAGACGGAAATATAGCACATACCACAATGGGAATGGCGGATTATTCGGGGCAAAATATCCTGGATTTTTTCGAAGAATTGAAGACTAAATAAAGCTAAAAATTATATGAAACATCTATCAAAAATATATTGGGTAATTACCTTACCACTTTTATTACTCCAATCAAATTTACAAGCACAAAGCTATTTTTTTGAGCGTGTATATGATGAAACCTTAGCTCAAGCAAGTTTTGTCATAGGAGATTTGAAAACCAAAGAAGCGATTGTCATCGATCCACAAAGAGATATTGACATGTATTTAGAAATTGCTAAAACAAATAATCTGAACATTACCAAGATTTCGGAAACGCATATTCACGCTGATTTTTTAAGTGGCTCGCGCGAATTAAAAGCAGTTACCAATGCCGAATTATTGCTATCAGATGAAGGCGGAGCTGATTGGCGGTATCAGTTTCCTCACACAGGTTTAAAAGATGGGAGTGTGATAAAAATTGGGCAAGTGGAATTGACTGTTATGCACACACCGGGACACACTCCTGAAAGCATTACGTTTTTGGTTCGAGATACAAAAGATTCAAAGACACCTACAAAAGCTATAACGGGAGATTTTATTTTTGTTGGAGATGTAGGTCGTCCCGATTTATTGGAAAAAGCAGCTGGACAAATAGGTTCCCAAGAGGTAGGTGCGAAACAGCTTTACGCATCCATTCAGAAATTTTCCCAATTGCCCGATGATATTGAAATTTGGGCTGGACACGGAGCCGGCTCGTTTTGTGGAAAAAGTTTAAGCAATATTCCGTATTCTACCTTAAAAAATGAGAAATTACTTAATCCAGCTTTTCAATTTAGAAATGATGAAGAAGGATTTGTAAAATTTATTTTGGATGGACAACCCGCTCCACCCAAGTATTTTGCGGTAATGAAACATCTTAATAAAGTGGAACGTCCGTTATTGATTCAGGTACCAATTCATCCAAAACTCAATCAACAGGAATTTCAAAACGCAATTGAAAACAATTTAATGATAATTGATACGCGAAATAGAGCGGAAGTTGCCAAAGGATACATTCCCGGAAGTCTTCATATTGAAAATGGGAAATCTATTTCTACTTGGTTGGGTTCCTTGGTAGATTATCAAGAGCAAATCGTATTGATATCGGCAGAAAACCAAATGGAAGATTTGACCCGAAAACTGATGCGAATTGGTATGGATAACATCTATGGTTTTGTGACAGATTTGGATCAAATGAATCTACCCTTAAAGAAATCAAATTTTGTTTCCATTGATGAATTGAAAAATTATTTGGTTAAAAAAGATGTACAAATTATAGATGTTCGAACCGAAAGCGAATACAAGGCTGGACACATTAAAGGTGTGGAAAATATCGTTTTAACGAGCCTTGAAACCAATCTTGATAAAATCAAGAAAGACAAACCAGTGATTGTACATTGTCAAAGTGGTGCTCGTGCGGCAATTGCACATTCAATTTTGCAAAAGAATGGTTTTGACAATATAAGTATTTATTCGGGAGGAATTAATGAATGGGTAAAAACCGAAAGTGAATTAGTCGAAGAAAAATAATCCATTCCTATTGAGGAAAAAGCAAAAGCTCTCTGAAAAGGGAGCTTTTTTATTTGGTGAACTTCTCAAAAACACCCAAACCAAAGAGCGCATAATCGTATTTTGTAGGATCATTTGGGTCAAATTCTTTCAATTTATGATGCAATTCCATCGCGGCTTTCCAGTCCGATTGCTTTCGAGTTAAAATGCCCAAATGACGCGCCACATTTCCAGAATGAACATCGAGCGGACAAACCAATTGCGAAGGTGAAATGGAATTCCAAATTCCAAAATCGACTCCTTGATTGTCCTTTCTCACCATCCAACGCAAAAACATATTGATTCGTTTCGCAGCGGAACCTTTCGCAGGACTGGACAAATGTTTTTGGGAACGGGTTTCGTGGGGAATTTCTAAAAATATGCTTCGGAAATTTTCGATGGCATTTAGCGAATCTTCATCGGTTTCCAAAAAACTAAAAACCGTTTCCAAACCACCGTGATTTTGGTAAATGTTGCGAAGTGAGCGGATGTAAAAATCCATATCAACAGAATTCAAAGTTCGGTGTTTGAAACTTTCAATCTTTTCGAATTCATTTTCCGAATAATTCATCACAAAATCATAAGGCGAATTTCCCATTCGATCCATCAATTCAGAAGTTTTGTTGATAATCATTTTGCGATTTCCCCACGCCATAGTCGCTGCTAAAAATCCCGCAATTTCAATATCTTCTTTTTGTGAAAACCGATGCGGAATTTGAATCGGGTCGGACTCGATGAAGTCGAGGTTGTTGTATAGTTGTGCTTTTTCGTCTAAAAATTCTTTCAGTTCGTCAAAATTCATTCGTCTAATTTTTCAGCGTAAAATCCGTCTTTTACATCATTTGTTCGCATTTGTGGCCTAATTTGGAAATATTTTTTGAAACTTTCAATCATTTTTTGATCTGCTGTTGGCAATTCACCATCACCTGTAAACCAATAAAATTCCTCAGTTGTTTTGGGCGAATGATACTGCAAATTTCCTTCTTGTTTTAATTCGAATTCAAAATCTTTTCCAGAATTTTTTGGCGGTATGATCAAATTCTCCAATTGAAAAGCAAAGGTTTGATCAGCGGAATTTTTTTGATTTTTAATCTTTTCAATATTCAAGGGAACAAACAAAGTCAGAATTGGTAATAGCGCAAAGAAAAAAACAAATCCGATGACATATTTTGGTCGATTCAAAAACAATTTCGCGAACATATACAAGCTCATCCCGATGATCAACGGAAAGAAAAATCGGTATTGAGGAGAAATGAAAAACAACAAAAAGAATTGAATCAAGGCATAGATATACAACCAGAACAAGGTTTTGTTCTTGTAAATATAAAAGGGGAAAATCAGTAATAAAACTATAATTAACTTATTGAAAATCGCACGTAATCCTGGTTCAACCAGCCATTCTTTTAAATATTGCCAAGTATTGAGTTGGGCCGTTTCTTCGTGTGAAAGATGAATCAAGCTTGCAATTTTGTTTGGTTTAAAGGCTTGTTGCACCTCCAATGGTAGTTGCCAATCTACTGAAACGAGATTTCCTAATAATTCAGTCGGATAGAATAAATAACCCGAAATGATATAGTTTTTTAGGCAAAATGCGATTAAACTAATTAATCCGATACTTAAAAAGAAACTAAGTTCATTCTTCCACAAACGATGTTTAATCAATAAAACTAATGGTAAAATGAGCAATGGAGTAACCGATATTTTCGCCAAAATTAAAAAGACTGAAAGAATCAATAAGAGACGGAACTCTCCTTGATAATCCACAGAATTCTTGTAAAAAAGATAGAAAATGATTGGTGATAAAATGAAAATAGGAAAGTCAGGTGAAGGAATGTTGATGAATTGAAAAAACAGAAGATTGAGAATGGGAATCAATCCCAAAAACAAATCCATTGTGATTTTGCTTGTGAAAAATCGGTTGAGATGGTGCAATGAAAAGAAGGTGCAAACGACCAAAAGGAAACCATTGATTCCGTTCAAAGAATCAGAAATAAATCCAAAATTGAAACCCGCTTGCAAAATATGCCATCCCGATTGTTGCCCTAAAAAGATATGCAAGTTGGCCAATCCTTTGACTAGTCCATATTCGTTTAGCCATTTGATGGTCTGAACATAGTAGGTTTCGTTGTCGATGAGGTAAGGTTTGGTAGCAGATTGAATCAGAATTAAAACCGTTAGTAAAATGCTCAAAATCTGAATGGATTTTTTCCAATTCTTCCAATCTTCCAAATAAGTTTTGAGTTTTTCTTTTAGATAATTTCTATTCGAAAAAATTCCCAAAAGAGCAATTCCAGAGCTGATTCCATAATAAATTGCGTTGATCGGAAAAAAGATCGCATAAAAATGAAGGAAAATAAGATTTCCGAAAAGTCCCAATAAAAGGGTGTAGAATATATTGGGTTTTTGAGGTAGAAATTTCTGTACAAAGATTCCCCATCCAAGACTTATGAATAGCAAATAAATCCAGGAAAGAAGAAGCAGCAACATAGATTAAATTTCAAATCGTCCGTCTGTCATGACCAATTTACGATCGGCCATGTTGGCCAATTCTTCGTTATGCGTTACAATCACGAAAGTTTGCCCAAATTCATCTCTCAAACGGAAAAATAATTGATGCAATTCTTCCGCATTTTTTGAATCCAAATTCCCAGAAGGTTCGTCAGCAAAAAGAATGCTCGGTTGGTTGATCAAAGCTCTGGCAACCGAAACACGTTGTTGTTCACCTCCCGAAAGTTGCGAAGGTTTATGTTCCATGCGATGTCCAAGGCCAAGAAATTCTAGTAATTCTTTGGCTTTCTCATGAACTTGAGATTTCTTGTTGTTTCCAATATAACCTGGAATGCAAACATTTTCAAAAGCTGTAAATTCAGGTAGAAGCTGATGAAACTGAAAAATAAATCCAATGTTTTCGTTTCTGAATTTCGACAAATCAGCATCGGAAAGATTGGTCAATTCTTGTTTCTTTACTCGGATTTGGGTGTAGTGTTTTTCAGGCTCAGATGGTTTTTCCAAACTTCCTAAAATCTGTAAAAGCGTTGTTTTTCCTGCACCCGAAGCGCCAACGATGGACACAATTTCCCCTTCACTTACGTCAAGCGAAACTCCTTTTAAAACCTGTAATCCTTTAAAATCTTTGAAAATATTTTTTGCCGAAATCATATGGCTAAATTAAGCTATAAAATTTGAAGTGGGAAATTTGATGTTCAGTTGAATGATTATCCTTTTCTAACACTCTGTTCAAACGAGAATAAATCCTCTGGATCCCATTCTGATTTTAACTTTTGTAAGCGCGAATAATTTTGACCATAATAAGCCGTTTGCCAATTTGGGAAATTGATGTCTGGATAATTTCTGTATTGAGCTTGAATTCCATGTCGATGAAAAACCTGTTGGATTTCTTCGAATTTCTCCAAAAATCCAGATTCTTGAGAAGGCTTTTCCCAATAAGATTGCAATTCACTTAAATAGGAATATTTACGATGCGGATAGGAAGAATTCCCTTCAAATTCTGAATTTTGAATGGCTCCTCCCAATGTGTTAATTTGATAAATCATACCCGATTTGGACGTGACTTTTTGGAAAACTTCAGGTAAAATTGATTCGATGTCTTGAATCCCATGATACAATCCAGAGGATGCATTTTTGAAATACAAAGGGTCTTTACGTCCATAATATCGTTTCAAGGCTGTTGCCAAATTCTGGTTGTAAGTTGGACTATAATCATCCGCTAAACTTTTTAAGGTGTCAAAACTTGATTCAAATTCGGAGCTATGATTTTGGAAGTTTGTAATTAAAATCGTCAACGTTTTTCCATTCAAAACAAATGCTGAAAAAGCTTCATTGCGTAAATTTTCGGTGAAATCAAACCAATTTCGAATCAAATTCATAAAACGATCTTCAGTCAGATTTCGAAACCTTAAGCGATAACTACTAAAGGAATTGGGTGCAGGATGCGTTTGATAATGCATTTCGGTAACGACGCCAAAGTTTCCATTTCCGCCACCACGGCAAGCCCAAAGCAAATCTGGATTTTCTTGGGAATCCAATAGTTCTCCTTTGCCATTGACCATTTTAATTCGGGTTAGATTATCGCATGTCAGTCCATATTTTCGGCTGAAAAAACCATAACCGCCTCCCAAAGTCAATCCGGCAACGGCTACTGTTCCACAAGAACCAGCGGGAATGATTCGTTTTTTTGGAAGAAAATCGGCATAGATTTCTTGCAACAAACAAGCAGGTTGAAGGATGACATTTTCTTGGTCTTTCCATTGGATTTTATTCATCTTGGAAAGATTAATCAACATAGAATTTTCACCACAAGAAAAAGATTCAAAACTATGTCCGCCACTTTTTACGGCTATTTTTAACTTCTCTTGATTTGCTTTTTGGATGGCTGCTTGAACCCCGATTTCAGTGAAACAAACAGCAATTACTTGAGGGAATCGGTCAAAACGTTTGTTAAATCCCAATCGCAATTGATTGTAATTTTCATCATTTCGAGTAAGAAAAATCACATCATTTTCAGTAAATGAAATTGCTGGTTGAGTGGAAGCTTGTTCAGAACTTGAATTGGAATTTTCGTTCATTGGAGATTCATCAATGGGTTCTTCTTTTTTGGAATCATAACATTGCCAAAAAACCAAGCCTAAACTTCCCATTCCCAAAAGTTTTAGGAATTCACGTTTTGTCATTTTTTTTCTTGAATTCATGTGTTGATTTTAGTTTGTACAATTTAATACAAACCTGCCTCACTTACCAAAAATATGGTTGGAATATGAATCGTTAACCCAAATTTAATTCCCTCAAAAGAGGTGTATTTGTGATCACGAAATTGAAAAGAATAGCCAACATTGGCTTCAACAATTCCAATCAAAGCGATTCCAATTTCTGGCGTAACATTCCAAGGAGAAACATTGACACGAGCCGAATAAAATGTTCCGTTCATGTATTCACGATAAGGGTCGATTCTATTTTTTACTTTTTGCGCATTGAATTGATATCCGATTCCTAGTTCGGGAACCACCACAAATTTATCTTTGAAATAGGCCATATTGGCGGTTGCGCTAAGGTCAATCAAGTTGTCGTTGGGTTGAACCAAATAAACTTCTGGACCCAGTTTGAAATAATTCCCATTTAAATTGGAATACCCGACATTGATCAATAAATGGCTCATCAAGCCACCTTTTTCCTGGGCATTTATAAATCCAATGGATAGCAAAAAAAGGAAGGTTAGAATCTTTTTCATGAGTTCAAAGATACGAAAAACGGCACAACCTTGTGAGATGTGCCGAACCTAAAACTATGAAAACATAACGGTTTAGTCCAATGTAAATCCTCTTGTATAAATTCTACCATAATGGTCAACGTAACTTACAGATACTTTGCCTTTATGATTCTTAAGGATCTTATCGATATCGTCTTGACTGCTAACGTCTTTGTCGTTAATTTTCAAGATGATATAGTCATTGTCTATTCCTATGCTATTCAATTTACTTCCTTGGTTTAAGTTTTTCACCATGACTCCATGATCAATTCCAAAGCTTACTTTTTGACGATCTGTAAGAGGCTCAAAATCTGCTCCTAATTTTTCAGAAACCGTCATATCTGCTAAGGAACGCTTCGTAGTATTACCTTTTGTATCACGTAAAGTCACCACATATTCTTTTTCTTTTCCATCACGTAAAACCTTAACGGTAACTTTGTCACCAGGATTTTTACTTCCTACAGCAGTAGTCAATCGGTTATAACTTGTGATTTTTTGACCTTCAATTTCTATAATGATATCACCTTTTTCCAATCCAGCAGCTTGTGCACCACCTTTGTCTGTTAGACGTTGGATCAACACACCTTGTTGAGATTTTAAATTGGTTCCATTTTGACGATTGTATTGTTTTACTAGGTATTCATCATTCAAATCAGTTACTTCAACTCCTAAATATCCGCGTTGAACCAATCCATATTTCTTGATGTCTTCCACTACTTTTTTAACCAAGTTTGATGGAACGGCAAAACCATATCCAACATAAGAACCAGTCTGAGAAGAAATCGCTGTATTGATTCCCACCAAATCTCCATTGGCATTGACCAAAGCTCCACCACTGTTACCAGGATTGATGGCAGCATCGGTTTGAATGAAAGATTCAATCGGACTTGTAGCATTTCTTCTTAAAATATCAATACTTCTTCCTTTTGCAGATACAATTCCTGCGGTAACGGTAGAGTTCAAACCAAATGGATTTCCTACCGCCAATACCCAATCACCTACGTTAATGGCATCTGAATCCACAAATTTGATGAAAGGCAATCCAGAATCTTCAATTTTTAATAACGCAATATCGGTGTTTGGGTCAGTCCCAACCAATTCCGCTGTATAGGATTTTTGATTGTTTAAAATCACTTCAATTTTCTCTGAACCTTTGATCACGTGATTATTGGTCACGATATATCCATCTTGAGAAATAATAACTCCAGATCCTTGACCTGTTGGTAAATCTGGATCACGTTGTCTTTGTTGAGGAAATCCGAAGAAAAATTCAAACGGATCCTGAGATCTTGTGGTCGTTTGTTTCGAGAAATTATTGATACTAACCACTGCATTTACTGATTTATGTGATGCAGAAACAAAATCAGGTGCATTTAAGCTATAATTTCCTCGATAATCAACAAATGAAAATGCGCCATTTTCACGATCGCCAGCCGCTGTTACAATATTACCTGAATCTTCATTGGAAATATATTTCATTCCGACAATTGAAAAGGTTGCACTAAAAAGCCCAACCAATGCATACCCTAAATACTTTTTCATAAGTTAATTTTCTATTTATCTTGTTTTTTGAACAAATCAAATTTAATACCAAGAATTCGTTTAAAACAAGCGGTTTAACTGTGTTTTAACAATTTTTAATGAAACTTTAATGGTTTCAAAATCACCATTTCAATTCCACTTCCAATAACCTTTAAAATTTCCTAATTTTGTCTAAAATTAAGTGCGTTGAAAATTCCCTTTTTTAAATACCAAGGTGCTGGAAATGATTTTGTGATGATTGATGATCGGTCCGAATTCTTTCCCATCAATCAAAAAACCATTGAACAAATCTGTCATCGAAATTTCGGCATTGGCGCAGATGGTTTGATTTTATTGCAAAACGACCAGAATTCCGATTTTAAAATGCTTTACTTCAATTCCGATGGTAGACAAAGTACGATGTGCGGAAATGGTGGTCGTTGCATCGTGCGTTTTGCGGAAGATTTGAACTTAATACAATCTCAAACCTCATTCAATGCCATCGATGGTTTGCATCATGCCTTTATCAATCCAGAAGAAATTCAATTGCAAATGATCAATGTTTCCGAAGTTCAGGTATTTTCATCTCATTTGTTTTTGCATACCGGTTCTCCGCATCATGTCGAATTTGTGCAGGATGTAGAACAAGTGGATGTTAAAGGGAGAGGAGCTCAAATCCGGTATGGAAGTCCTTATTTTGAAGAAGGAAGCAATGTGAATTTTGTCCAAGTATTGGATGGTCAAACCTTGAAAATTCGTACCTACGAGCGTGGAGTGGAAGACGAAACTTTGGCTTGTGGAACTGGAATTACGGCAGCTGCAATTGCGGCATTTGTATCCGAAAAAATTAAAGTCAATCAAGTAAAAGTTCAAGCAAGAGGAGGGAATTTACAGGTGCGATTTGAAGAAAATCCTTCTCAGGGATTTGAAAATATTTGGTTAACAGGTCCTGCGAAATTTGTGTTCAAAGGCGAAATAGAAATCAAGAAATAAACATGAAAAACTATACGAAATTTATTGCAATTGGTCTATTGGCAACTTCATTGACGAGCTGTAGCTTCTTTCAAGGTTCAAAAAAATTGGTCAAAGAGGATGCATATTTGTACATCCGAACAGAAGCGAATTTTGAGGAAGTAATGGACTCTTTGAGTACCAAAATGACGGATTTGGATGTTTTCCGAAACTATGCAGAATCAAAAGATTTACCTGAGAAATTGAAACCTGGGAAATACAAATTGAATGAATCCGACACCAACAAAGAATTGGTCAATCGTTTGATTTTAGGAAGCCAGGAAGAGGTGAAATTGAGGATTAAAAATGAACCGACCATTTTTCATTTGGCAAGTTCAGTTTCCAAAAAAATTGAAGCCGATTCAGCTGAAATAGTTCAAGCCATTGTGGATTGGGGAATGAAAAAAGATCCCAATATGACAGCCGAAACAGTCAAAATTTATTTTGTTCCCAATACCTATCATTATTTCTGGAATACGTCTGGAGAGAAATTTGTGGAGAAAATGACAGCCGAATTTGACAAAGTTTGGAACAAAGAACGCCAACAAAAAGCTGCTGCGATGAATTTCACACCTTTGCAAGTTTATACTTTGGCATCCATTGTTCAAATGGAAGCTTCCAAAGTAGACGAACAGCCCAAAGTGGCTCAAGCTTACCTCAATCGTTTGGCAAAAGATATGCGATTGGAAGCCGATCCTACATCGATTTATGCGTATAAATTGCAGAATGGATTTGACAATAAAATTCAACGTGTGTATCATGGACATTTGGCAATTCCATCTGATTATAATACCTATAAAGTGAAAGGATTGCCTCCAGCACCTATCTGCTTGCCCAATACGACAGCTGTGGATGCCGTTCTAAATCCTGAGGAACATCCGTATGTGTATTTTTGTGCTGACCCAGATCGCCCAGGATATCATAGTTTCACCAATAGTTATGCAGAACACGAACGAAATGCTGCGAAATACCGTAAATGGTTAAACGATAGAGGAATTAAATAATTAGGGATTTTCAATCTGAATAACCTTGGAAACGTAGGTGGTTCCGATTGGACTATAATGAATCCCAAAATTTGCGTGGAATTTTCCATTCTGATCGATTCTTGGAATTTTAATTTGAATTTTTTCTTGCTCAAATGGTTTCAATTCAATGGTTTCCGATGAAATAGGTGTGGAAGCGATGACATTGTACTGATGATCTTGGTAATAATTCAAATTCATTTTCAAAAGAGAATTGGGTCCAATTTCAATCGATCTATCGTGACCATTTGTGATGATGATTCCAAGAATCATTGTGTCCTTTGAAAATTTTAAGTTGTTTACGTCTGTTCTAATTTCAATCAAATGATAGGTCTGATAATTCTCAATTTTTTTGATGAAATAATCTCGGTTTTTCAATCCTTTGAATGAATGTTCAGACTTTACCCAAGGTGAAATGTATTCAACGGTTTGTCCATTAAAACTTTCTTCCCAATCCCACAAAGTGTATTGACTCTTTCGATTTCCCAACGTTCGGTGTACCGCAACTTCACGTTGAGGATTGTAAAATAAAAACAAAGAAGCTTCTTGGTATTTTTCCAATACCACCTTTTCAGATGAAAGTTTTCCAGCTGTTAATGCGAAATCTTTGTCTTTGTATAAAGGCGAAATTGAAGGCATTGCAATCAAAATTCGCAGAAGGAAAATCAATCCAATTCCAATCAATCCTAAAACATAAAAGGTTTTGTTTTTGGGTTGTTTGTTCCAAAACCAAAAGCTAATAAAGGCCATTGCGACAAAACTGATCAGCAACCATTGCGGCTGGACATTGTCTTTGAAAGTGCTAAACAGAAAAAATACTACGGGAAGAATCGCCAATGCTTTCACTGATTTTTCGAATGGATTTTCTATTTTAAATCGAAAAATAGCTTTCCAAATAAAATAAACCAAGAAAGGCGCACAACCCAAAAAGACCATTCCAATATAATTCACCAATTTGATGATTTCAAATTTTTCATCTGCACTTCGTTCAGAGAAATGATAGGAAATTGGTGAGAAATCATGTTCGTAAAGCCAATTCAAATGAGGAGCGTACAAAACCAAACTAAACAAAATCGCTAGGTAGAATTTTGGATTTCGCCAAAGATTGGAAAGGATGGGAAAAAGCGTGAAGCCTATAACCAAAATCCCGTGGTATTTGCTATACATAATTCCGGCGAAGGCAATTCCTATGAGAAACATGGTTGTCCAAGTATTTTTCTCTAAAAAGTTTTTGAGCGTGAAAAGATAGAAAACCGTAAAAAATAAAAGGGGCGCATCGGGTGTAGTTAAAAATCCAAATGCATGAAACACCACACAAGAACCCAAAATCAGTCCGAATAACTTTTCTTCTTGTTTGGTTTTGGGTTGAAGAATTTTCCAACAGAGTAAAATGGTCATTCCACTCATAAAGGCACTCAGAAATCGAACGCCTAATTCATTTTGAAAGATGGAATACCCCAATGAAATCCACCAAGCAACCATAGGTGGATGGTCAAAATATCCCCAATCCAAATGCTGCGACCATACCCAATAATAGGCTTCATCTTCTGCCAGCGGAGTTAAAAACGCTTGCAATAAATTGATGAATATGACAAGTAAAATTCCTAGTATGAGTTTTTTTGAAGGCACAAAAAAATGGATTTATTCGACAAAATAAACCCATTTTAAGAAAATATAAACCATTAAATTCTTTTTGTTCCGTAATTCTTTAGGTCATGATAGGAAATTCGTTCACCCGAATCCATTGTAGAAGGATTCTTTTTGAACCAATGTTTCATGCGATTGTAATCTAAAAAGTAACTAATTTTGATCGAGAAACTATTCAATTGTGGCTGGTCAAACATATAATTGAAATTATCATTGAAACTTCGCTTGGAGAATTCTTCATAACTCTCTACCGAATTTCGGTACAACAAGGACAATTGACTTCCAGGTGCAAACCACCAATTGAATCGTAGATCTACATTCCAGTTGTTATAGGTCGCATTGTGATTGTTTGTGTAATTTTCAGCCAATGTTAAACTTCCATCTTGATTCAAAGTATTGATTGATTCATAAGTTACATCGGTGAAATAATGTCTAAAAGCCAAATTCAACGCCATTTTTTCATTGAAAATATACTGAGCTTCTAAGGAATTTTCCAAAGTATTTCGATCACGAACTCCGATGAAAATATCCTCTCCCGATTTTCCTACAAATCCATTTTCTTTGTCCGATAAAGTTGCATGGAAACTATAGAAAACTTTGAAGCGGTCAGAGAATCGATAGCGAGGGGCGAAATCCAAAATCAATCTTCCTCTACCTTTTTGGTCGTATTTGTACCAATCGATGGTGGCATCAATGGCTAATTTTTTGCGGTAATCGGTCGAAATCCAAGCCCAGATATCATAAAACATAGGAACTACTAAATGTCTTCCAAAAGTTCTTGGTTCGTAGATTTCATTGAATTTGAATAGAGTTGTTTCAAATCCGCCTCCAAAACCAAAGAATTCCTTGGTATTGAAACTTGAGTTAAAATTTAGGTTGGAATTATAATGCAAATCAGGCTCAATTCTACGATTGTAATTCAAATTAAAGTTCAAATACATCGAATTCAGAAATCCTTTGGGTTTCAACAAACGATAGCCATAATACAAATAGTAATTCATGTAATTGGTCGGTCCTGTATACCCCAAATCATCGATGTTGTAATCTTTGGTTCTAAAAAACATACTGGCTTGATAACGATGGGCTCCACTGATTTTCGCTACCCCAACATTTCCTTCCATTCCAAATTTGGTTTTGTCCTCCATGACCCAAGCGCCTTCTAAGTTTCCAGCAAAATTCCAAGTATTGGATTTGTTGGTGATATTGGCATAGATTCCCGTAGCATTCGCATCTCGAAAATTTCCTTCGCGCATGGTATTGGTGTTCACCAAAGAAATGGAACTGTTTTGTCCAAATCGTTGATCCAATACAAAGACATTGTAATTGGCTAGAGGTTCAATCAATTCTTTTCTCGTTTCGCCCGTTAGTTCATTTTGAACCTTGGCATAGGTTTTTTCGGTAATCGCGTTAAAAACTCCAATTCCTAAATTTTTATCTGTTCGACCGGAAACTTTCAATGCGTTCAGCAAATCAATTTTTGCTGGATATTCCGAAATCACTTCATTTTCGCCAAGTAAGGGTTGTCTGGATGGACTACCTCCAATTCTTCTCGAATAGAATAAATTTCCTTTGGAAAACATTTCGGTTCCTTCTGTGAAAAATGGACGCTGTTCCACATATTGAACCTCAAAAGCTGATAGATTTAATACTGCTTCGTCAAATTTGGTTTGACCAAAATCGGGCACCAAAATCATATCCAAAGTAAATGCATCATTGATTCCATATTTCAAGTCCAAACCACCATTTACGGTAATGTCAGATTTGCCATCATAATGGGTGAAATAGCTCGAAACATAGGGTTGAAAAGAAAGTCGAGTAGGAGGATCGATGCTGGAAATCCCATGAATTTCACCGTCATAAAAGGCAAAACTACCTTTGGTGTTGTCTACTGGACTCCAAACATAACGCTTACGCGTTCTTCTCACTTCACGTTCTATGTTCAATCCCCAAACTTGTTGCTCTTTATCGGGAAAACGAAGTTCTGAATAAGGGATGAAGATTTCCGCTACCCACCCAAAATCGGTAATTTGAACTGCGCTATACCAAACCCCATTCCAAGAACTGTCTTCATTTTCATTGGTAATTTTGGAGTCGTATTGGTTTCCGCCTGCTGTAATCGCAAATTGCAAACTTTGTTGACGGTCGTTGTATCCATTGATGAGAAAATAGATAAAATCAGAATTCCCAATTCCATCGCGTTCGGTCAATTCTTTCAAGATTTTTTCAGGTTCTGAGTCAAACATGGTCGCACCCAAATAAATTCCCAAATCATCGTACAAGATTTTTACTTCCGTTCGTAAGGAATCGGGTTCTGGATTGCCATTGGTTGGCGTTCTTTCTACAAAATTTTTGGCAATGGGAGCATTTTGCCAAACAAATTCATCTAAAAATCCGTCGATTTTTGGACGTTCATTTATTTTTTCAACTTGAATCATTTTTCGCGAAATGCTATCTTGGGCGTAACCAAAAATTCCCATAAGAAATAAGCTGAGCACTAAGATGAAATTAAGGATTGTTGACATCGTAATAAGTTTTTGAATAGACGATTGATTTTTTCTCTTGTTACAGTTGATTGGGTAGAAGGAATTTTTTTATGGAGTCTTAGGGACTTTTGGTGGTTTTGGAGATTCGAGTGCATTGGAAATTTTATCACCTAAATTCTCCAATTGAGTCAAAAAGGATTTCGTTAGTTTCTTTTTATCTCCTTCGATTAAAATTCGACCAGAAGACAAACTGATGTAATATCCTTTTCCTTCCCAAATGGTTTTGGTGCTAGTTGTGGTTTGAGGTTTTCCCATTTCCTTTTGAACCAAAGTCTGAATGGTCGAGGTTTTTTCTTCATCAAATTTGGCCAAATAACTATAATCTGAATCTGTTCCACTAATCGAAACCGAAACTTTGGTTGATTGATGAGTCGTATTGTTTTGTGCCATAACACAGATTCCAATAAATAAACTAATAAGGAAAATAATTGCTTTCATACTGTTGATTATTTGATAGAGCAAATATCTATCAATGAAAATCGAATGTCGGTTAATCTTAAGTTAATGAAGGGTTAATGATGCTGAATGAACGTTGCTTTCTCATTTCGTTTTCTATTTTTGTTGTGTGAAAAAGAACAATCAACTTCGGTATTTAACCATAATTTGTGTCGCTATTCTGGCAGGTTTAATTGCGATTCAATACTTTTTGGTTAGCAATACTTACAATCTTAAGAAAGAAGAATATGTCAAAGAAGTAAAGGATTCTGTCAGTATTTTGGTCAATGCTCCTCAAATCGATACGTTGGAACTTGCGTTTCAGGATATCGTCAAGGATTTGAAGATTCAAGAATTGAAGGATAGCATTACGTCGGCTGAATTTCATGCTTTGTTAAAAAAGAAAACAGATTCGATCAGAAATTTGACGCAAGCCTTTTTGAATCTTCATCGTAAGGATTATCCGATTCTAGATGAAATTAATATACGAGGTAAGTTCAACATGATATATTTTCGAAACGATACGATTTCCGATACCATCATAAGCATTTCCAATGCGTCATTGATTTACATTGGGAAGGAATTAGAATCATCCGAAATTTTTCGTTTAGGCGGTGGATCTTTTTTGAACAATAGCGATTGGATAAGTGATGATTATAGGACTCATACGCGAGAGAAATACAACATCAAAATAGACCATGTCATTGATTTTGATATCAACAATTGGAAACGAGAAGTGTTGTCGCGAATGGCTTGGATTTTAATCGCCGCGATCGTTCTACTTATTTCGGTCGTAGCCTTGTTTTTCTGGATGTATAGAGCCATGATCAAACAACGTAAAATTGCTGAAATCAAAACTGATTTCGCCAACAATATTACCCACGAATTAAAAACACCCTTGACTTCTTTGAATCTTATCGTGAAATCCTTTCAAAACGAACAATTGTTGCAAAATCCCGAAATGATGGAATCTCTGATTCAATCCATGAGTCGTCAGAACAACCGAATTCAACAGATTTTTGATCGAATTTTGGAAACCACTGTTGACAATCCAAAAGTGAATTGGGAAAACATCGAAATTGTTCAGTTTTTAAAAGATCATGTAAAGGATTATCAGTCCAATACGCATGATATCGGTTTAGAATTGGAGCCCAAAGAATTATTTCTTCAAACTGATTCCTATCAATTGGGGAGAGTTTTGCAAAATATTTTGCAAAATGCAGAAAAATATAGTCCTGAAGGTTCTGAAATTTGGATCAAAGGAAAAGAGCGTCAAAACGAATATTGGATTGAAATTCATGATTTGGGTCGAGGAATTTCTCCAGCTGAAAAGAAGAAAATATTTGAGAAATTCTACCGCGTATCCCAAGGAAATTTACATGATGTAAAAGGTTTAGGCTTGGGCTTGTATTTAAGTAAGCAAATCATAGAAAGCTTAAACGGAAGCATTTCGGTTGAAAGTCAAATCGGAAAAGGAAGTATATTTACATTGAAACTTCCTATTTCTTAGGTTAAAAAAGGTTGCATGATGACAAAAGTTTTAATCGTTGAAGATGATTTAGATTTAGGGAATTTGCTGAAGCAATATTTGGAATTGAACCAATTTCAAGTCAGTCGAGTTTACAATGGCGAAGAAGCGCGTGCAATTTTGCTTTCCGAGGAATTTGATATTTTGATCCTAGATGTGATGATGCCCAAAGAAGATGGTTTCACTTTGGCGAAAAAACTCCAAACGCATTATCCGCGTCTTCCTTTTTTGTTTGTAACGGCCAAAAAGCTCAAGGAAGATATCATTACCGGATTGCAATTGGGTGCAGATGATTATGTAACCAAACCTTTTGATGCAGACGAATTAATTCTTCGAATTAAAAACATTCTCAAACGAAAAAATCAAGTTGTAGAAACACCAAAGGCAGATTCCTATCAGATTGGTAAATTCAGATTTGAACCTGAAAATTTAACGTTAAAATCGGCCAAAACGGAAAAGATTTTGACCGAAAAAGAAGCTCAACTATTGCATTATCTCATTCAAAACAAAGACAAAATCATCCGTCGAGAAGACGTTTTGGGATTGTTATGGGAAGAAACTGATTTCTTTTCGGGGAGAAGTTTAGATGTCTTCATCAGTCGATTGAGAAAATACCTTTCACAAGACCCCAATTTGCAAATTGAAAGCATTCGTGGAGTTGGTTTTCGGATTAATTTCTAAGCAAAACCTATTCTGACGAAAATCAATGCTTTATTTTAGTGAAAATCCAACGATTTTCTTACTTTTGTGGCTACGTAAAAATTTTTAGAAATGAATCTTCACGAATATCAAGGAAAAGAAATCTTAAACAAATACGGCGTAAAAATCCAAAGAGGAATTCTCGCTACTACACCTGAAGAAGCGGTTGAAGCTGCTAAAAAATTGACAGAAATGACCGGAAAAGAAGGTTGGGTTGTCAAAGCACAAGTTCACGCAGGAGGTCGTGGTAAAGGAGGAGGAGTGAAGTTTTCTCCAAATTTTGACAAATTAAAAGAAAACGCTCAGAACATCATCGGAATGCAATTGGTAACTCCACAAACTTCAGCAGAAGGGAAAAAAGTTCACCAAGTATTGGTTGCAGAAGATGTGTACTATCCAGGTGAAACAGAAACTTCTGAATTCTATGTATCGGTTTTATTGAACCGTGCGACAGGAAAAAACATGATCATGTACTCGACTGAAGGAGGGATGGACATTGAAGAAGTAGCAGAACATACCCCAGACAAAATCTTTACAGAAGAAATTGATCCAGCTGTAGGTTTACAAGGTTTCCAAGCGCGTAAAATCGCTTTCAACTTAGGGTTGAGCGGAGCTGCTTTCAAAGATTTCGTAAAATTCATTGACGCTTTATACAAAGCATTCGTAGGAATCGATGCTTCTATGTTTGAAATCAACCCAGTGTTGAAAACTTCAGACAACCAAATCATGGCAGTTGATGCAAAAGTTTCGTTAGATGGAAACTCTTTGTTCCGTCACCCAGACTTAGCCGCATTGCGTGATACACGTGAAGAAGATGCAACAGAAGTTGAAGCTGGTGAAGCCGGATTAAACTTCGTAAAATTGGACGGTAACGTAGGTTGTATGGTGAACGGAGCCGGATTGGCAATGGCAACCATGGACATCATAAAATTGTCTGGTGGTAACCCAGCAAACTTCTTGGACGTTGGAGGAACTGCAGATGCGGAACGTGTTGAAAAAGCATTCCGTATCATTTTGAAAGACGAAAACGTAAAAGCTATTTTGGTGAACATCTTCGGAGGTATCGTTCGTTGTGATCGTGTAGCTCAAGGTATCTTAGATGCTTACCAAAACATGGGTGATGCAATCAAAGTTCCAATCATTGTTCGTTTACAAGGAACCAATGCTGAAATCGCAAAACAAATGATTGACGATTCAGGATTGAAAGTAATGTCAGCGATTACATTACAAGAAGCTGCAGACCGCGTAAAAGAAGTGGTAGCTTAATTTAGTATCAAGTATCAGGTACAAAGTATCAAGATAAAAACATAAAGAAAAGGAATCCATTTTGGGTTCCTTTTTTCGTTGAAATAACTTAGTGAACCTTTATTTCTTCTTTATGACGCTTTGTGTTTAAAAAATAATTCTTCACTTCGCGCCCCTTTGCGTAATCTTCACGAAACTTTGCATAACAACCAATTCCAATACCTAAAAATTCCTACATTTATACCGAATACAATCCTACATAAAACATCAAAAATGCAAGACCCAAAATCATTAACATCCGTAGCCGAATTCCACAAAACCTTCCAACATCCCATTTTAGAGACTCCACAAATCCCATCCGAAGCAAGATGCAAATTGCGTGTTTCCTTGATTCAAGAAGAATTAAACGAACTTCAAGAAGCCATTGACAACAAAGACATCGTAGAGGTTGCCGACGCACTTTGTGACATTCAGTATGTTTTGGCGGGAGCTATTCTTGAATTCGGATTGCAAAATAAATTCTCCGAATTATTTGACGAAGTCCAACGTTCCAATATGTCCAAAGCCTGCAAAACTGTCGAAGAAGCTGCTGCTACTATGCAACATTATTTAGAAAAAGATGGAACCCAGAGCTATTACAAAGAAAAGGATGGACTTTATTTGGTCTATCGCAAAGACGATGACAAAACCTTGAAGTCTGTAAACTATTCGCCAGCTGACTTAAAAACGATTATAGAAAGATAAACTATGTATTGGGCGGGCTCTCGTCTCGTTTTAAGACGAGACGAGACCGGGCTATCCGTTCCTATCTTTTTGGCTTAAATGGATTGACTGAAAATTCAAACTAGAGGAGAAATGCAGTTTCGGTAAATAAATGGTGGCTGAGCATTTGATAATAAGAGGAGAAACGCAGTTTCGGTAAATAAATGGTGGCTGAGCATTTGATAGTAAGAGGAGAAATGCAGTTTCGGTAAATAAATGGTGGCTGAGCATTTGATAGTAAGAGGAGAAACGCAGTTTCGGTAAATAAATGGTGGCTGAGCATTTGATAGTAAGAGAAGAAATGCAGTTTCGGTAAATAAATGGTGGCTGAGCATTTGATATTAAGAGGAGAAACGCAGTTTCGGCAAATTTATGAAGGCTGAGCATTTGATATTAAGAGGAGAAACGCAGTTTCGGTAAATAAATGGTGGCTGAGCGGAGTCGAAGCCAAAAAGGATATCTACTTTCCTCCCTGCCCGATTTTTCCCACACTTGTAGAAAGCCCTAACAGGGTTTCAAACCCTGTTAGGGCTAAATAGTAAATAAAAATATTCTAATTAGAAAAAAAGAAAACTAGACCTTCACCTTCTTCCATCTTCCCATTTTGAAAAGAATCAAACCGGCGATTGAAATCAGTGTTTCTGCCACAGGAATTGCAATAAATACTCCTGTTTCCTTTAGATTCATTGTATTGGCCAAGAAGTATGCAAATGGAATTTGAAACAACCAGAATCCAAAGAAGTTAATCCAAGTTGGCGTCCATGTATCGCCCGCACCATTAAATGCACTAACCATCACCATTCCCACACCATAGAAAATATAACCAGCGCTCAAAATGTATAAAGCACGAGTCGCGATTTTTACAACCTCTTGATCGTTGGTGAAAAACTGCATGATGTCAGCTGCAAATACATAGGATATAATCATTACAATCGCCATGTACATTACATTGTATTTGGCTGTTGTATAAACAGATTGTGTGGCTCTTTCAACTTGTTTAGCTCCCAAATTTTGCCCCACAAGAGTGGCTGCGGCATTGCTAAATCCCCATGCGGGTAGCATAAAGAACATCATGACACGAAGCGCTGTTTGGTATCCAGCAGATGCTTCGTCGCCACCCGATTCAGCTACCAATCTCGCTAAGAAAATCCAACTACAAGAGGCGATGACAAACTGCATCACGCCAGGAGAAGCTACTTTTAAAACAGCTTTTATTTGGTTGAAATTCGGAACGAAATGTCCAAAGTTCATTTGCAATTTACTTTTGGGTGAGAATAAATGCCATAACTGATAGGCAACTCCCGTTGATCGACCAATGGTCGTAGCAATAGCTGCGCCGGTTAAACCCCATCCGTCAAAATTTCCAATTCCTGAAATCAAAATAGGAGCGAGGATAATGTTCACGCCATTGGCAAGCCACAAACTTTTCATCGCGATGGCAGCATCCCCAATTCCCCTGAAAATCCCGTTGATGAGAAACAACAAAACGATGCTAAAACTTCCACCCATCATGATTTGTACAAAGGTTTTTCCATATTCGGCAGATACCTCCGAAGACCCCATCAAAAGAAGAATTTCCTTGGCATAGATAACGCCAAATATTGTGATAATCAGATTGATTCCTAGAGAGATCAATAAGGTTTGCGCGCCTGCTCTGGCTGCTGCTTCTGGATTTTTTTCTCCAATCCTACGAGCTACAATAGCTGTAGCTGCCATGCTCAATCCTATGGAAATCGAATAAACAATGGTTAAAACGGATTCGGTTAATCCTACGGTTTGAACTGCAAAACTGCTGTTTTCCAAATGACCGACAAAATACAAATCCACCAACGCAAAGACAGATTCCAAAACCATTTCCAACATCATAGGAATGGCAAGTAGAAGTACAGCTTTTTTTAAATTTCCAGATGTGTAATCATAGTTGGCCTCTCCTTTTAAGGCTTGCCAAACGATTTTAAAATAATAAGATAATTTATGTTGTGATTTTATAGATGACATAATACAATAGCTTTTGATTGAAATGGAAGTTTATTTCTCAAGAATGATTCTTACGCAAAGAATCCAAAAGCTATGATGTACATGGTTTTGATGAATTTGACAGCAAAGGTAAAAAAAATATTAAGTATGTTACGATCAAAAAAAATAAGGCGATCCTATGACCGCCTTATTTTTATCTTATTGTAATCTCTTATTTTACTATTTATTTCCCTTTGTAAGGACTAGCATTGTAATATTCCATTGCTTTTGGCATGATTTTTTGAATCTGCGCAATTCTGTTTCCAGGATTAGGGTGCGTACTCAAAAATTCTGGTGGAGATTGTTTCCCAGCAGAAGCATTTTGCATTCTTTCCCAGAAAGCTACTGCTTCTTGAGGATTATATCCAGCCATAGCCATCAAATACAATCCTGCTTCATCGGAATCCAATTCCATGCTTCGGCCATATTTCAACATTCCCAATTGTGCACCTACCGGATATAACTGATTGAAAACATTTTTCCATTGTTCATTTGAGATCGCAACATTTCCGCCCAACATTATTCCTTGCGCTAACATTCCGTTTGATACTTGTTCTGCACTATGACCCGCCAAAGCATGTGCTACTTCGTGACCCATGACAACCGCAACACCATCTTCATTTTTACAAACAGGTAAAATTCCTGTGTAAAACGCAACTTTTCCACCTGGCATACACCAAGCGTTTAATGCATCATTTTTGATCAAGCTAAACTCCCATTCATAACCTTGCAAAGAACTTCCTTGACCGATTTGTGCATAGAATTTTTCTGCCGCAAATTTTATTCGTTGTCCAACTTCATTGACCATCTTGGCATCTTTTGATGTTTTATCAACCTCGCTTTCTCCTAATACTTGGTCATATTGTGCAAATGCTTGAGGGAATAATTGTGCATTGGAAACCAATGATAAAGATTGTCTACCAGTTAACGGGTTGGTAGCGCAAGATGTAATCACCAAAATGGCTCCTATCATCAAAGCTAATTTTTTCATATGTATTTTTTTGAAGGTTCTATTTTTTGTTTTACAAAGTTTGTTCCAATTCAATTATCGACCTAACTTTCTTTTGATTTCGTTTAGTTTCATAAGTGCTTCAACAGGAGTCAAGGTATTGATGTCAATTCCCAATAATTCTTCACGTATCGATTCCAAAATAGGGTCATCTAATTGGAAAAAACTCAATTGCAAATTTTCTTCAGTAGTTTTTTGCGCTTGATCACTCATGTTTTTTTGCGTAGGAGATTTCTCCAAGGTTTTTAAAACTTCATTGGCTCTTTTCAAAACCCATGCAGGCATTCCAGCCATTTTCGCTACGTGAATTCCAAAACTATGTTCACTTCCACCTGGTACTAATTTACGCATAAAAAGAATCGTATCCTTTGCTTCTTTGACACTCACATTGAAATTTTTGATGCGAGGAAATGATTTGGTCATTTCATTTAATTCGTGATAATGCGTGGCAAATAAGGTTTTTGGTCGAAATTTATGTTCATGGATGAATTCAGAAATCGCCCATGCAATAGAAATTCCATCATAGGTGCTCGTTCCTCTTCCAATTTCATCCAAAAGAATTAAACTTTTTTCAGACAAATTATTGAGAATACTAGAGGTTTCATTCATCTCCACCATAAAGGTTGATTCGCCCGACGAAATATTATCAGATGCTCCAACACGTGTAAAGATTTTGTCTACAATCCCAACTTGAGCATTTTTAGCAGGAACGAAACTTCCCATTTGCGCCATCAATACAATCAAGGCTGTTTGACGTAACAATGCTGATTTTCCCGACATATTTGGACCTGTAATCATGATGATTTGTTGGTCGTTGGGTACAAGTGAAACGCTATTGGCAATGTAGGATTCTCCAGGTTTCAATTGCTTTTCAATTACAGGATGACGACCATCTTCAATGATCAAATCATTTCCTTCCGAAATTTCAGGTTTAACGTAATGATTCGTCTGAGCCAATTCGGCAAAGGAAGACAAAACGTCAAGTTGTGCAATAGCACGAGCCGAATTTTGAATTTCGGGTAGTTCATCCACCAATTCCTGAATCAATGTATTGAACAATTGGGTTTCAAGAGAAAGAATTTTTTCTTCTGCTCCTAAAATTTGATTTTCGTATTCCTTTAATTCTTCTGTAATATAACGTTCTGCATTGACCAAGGTCTGTTTTCTGATCCAATCCGCAGGGACTTTGTCCTTATGCGTATTTCGAACTTCAATGTAATATCCGAATACATTATTGAACGAAACTTTGACACTTGGGATGCCTGAACGCTCTGATTCACGGATTCGAAGCTCTTCTAAATAATCCTTTCCCGTGTTTTGTAGACCTCTTAAATGATCCAATTCTTCTGAAATCCCCGAAGCAATAACATTTCCCTTGACCAATTGATGAGGTGGATCTTCGGTTAATGCTTGAAGAACTTTACACGCAACCTTTGACCAATCTTTGATTTCGTTGATCAAATGTTGAATTCTTTTTTCACCACTAAATTCTTCTTTGATTTCTGTAATGACTTGAAGACTTTGTGCCAAATAACGAAGTTGTTTCGGAGTAATTCTACCCGTCGAAATTTTGGCAGCCATTCGTTCCAAATCCGATAGTGATTCAATTTTTTCACGTACTGAAAAACGATGTTCATCTTCTTTCAAAAAGAACTCAACCACTTCTTGCCTTGCTTTGATCCTATCAGCGTCTTTCAGCACCATTACCATCCATCTATTCAACAATCTTGCACCCATAGCAGATTGTGTATGATCCATGATGGACAATAATGTTTTGGCATTTTCGTGAGGCGAATAAATCAATTCTAAATTTCGAATGGTAAAGGGATCCATCCAAACAAAACTATTGGCGTCCAATCGTTGAATTTGGGTGATATGTTGGATGTCGAAATGATGAGTTTCGTCCAAATAAGAAAAAATTGCTCCTGCGGCAATCGTTCCCAATGTCAAATTTTCAATTCCAAATCCTTTCAGCGATTTGACCTTGAAATGATGGGTTAATTTATCAATCGCATAATCCAATTGAAAAGCCCAATCTTCAATTTGAAAGGTACTTTTAACTTCAGGAAATTCAATTTTCTTTCGTTTCTGATAGATAATTTCACTTGGTCGAAAGCTTTGAATCAATTTATGAAAATGATCTTTTGAACCTTCTGAAACCAAAAATTCACCTGTCGAAATGTCCAATAATGCCACACCATATCGATCTACTTCCATATGGACAGCCATCAAGAAATTATTGGTTTTGGCTGAAAGAACTTCGTCATTCAGTGCAACCCCAGGCGTGACCAATTCCGTAACACCGCGTTTGACGATAGTTTTGGTCATCTTAGGATCTTCCAATTGATCACAAATCGCGACTCGTAAACCTGCACGAACCAATTTCGGCAAGTAGGTTTCCAAAGAATGATGTGGAAAACCAGCCAGTTCAATATGAGAGGCAGAACCGTTTGCTCTTTTGGTTAGAACAATGTCCAAAATTTTGGAACAACGGATAGCGTCTTCTCCAAAGGTTTCATAAAAATCACCCACACGAAATAACAATAAAGCATCTGGATATTTTGCTTTGATGCTGTTGTATTGCTGCATTAAGGGAGTTTCTTTTTTGGACACGGCTAAATTTTTAAGGTTGCTAATTTACTTAAAGCTTTTCAAGTAAGGAATTTCTTTGCGTAACTTTGCGCCAACTTTTTTCGATGGAAAAAGGACTTCATACAATTTACAAAAAGAGAATTAGGTCTGCAACGGTTTGGCTATGAAAAAATTAAAGTTAGAAGAGTTAGGAAGGATTTCTGTAGAAGAATTTAAAGAAACTGAAAAGATTCCAGTGGTGATTTTGATGGATAATATTCGCTCTGCCCATAACATTGGTTCCGTTTTTCGTACAGCCGATGCATTTCTGATGGAAAAAATCTACCTCTGTGGGATTACCGCAACTCCTCCCAACAAAGAAATTCGAAAAACTGCTTTGGGCGCAACCGAAAGTGTGGATTGGGAATATGTAGAAGATATTCATGAATTAATTCCACAACTGAAAAACAATGGATTTAAAATTTTGTCCATTGAACAGGTTGATGGAAGTCAGAATTTAATGGAATTTCAAGTTCAACCTAACGAGAAAATAGCTATCGTACTTGGAAATGAAGTTGAGGGAGTACAACAATCAGTAATCAATATGAGTGATGCTTGTTTGGAAATTCCACAAGATGGCACAAAACATTCCCTTAACGTTAGTGTATGTGCAGGAATTGTGATGTGGGAGTTTTTTAGAAAGTTTAAATAGTATCCAATTTCTCAAGATACACCACATCTAGCGTTTAATGATTAACTAAACAGTTTTTTGGTGCTGAAAAATTTCGATTCAAGACTTCCATTAGAAACCATGATGACGACAGAGAGAAGATAATTTGAATATTATTTCTCTTGCAAGAATTTTATGGTGACAGAATTCTTAAATTTGCTTTTTATGCAAAGAATTCAACAAATACTAATTCTGCCTTTCGTTGGTCTAGTGCGCTTTTACCAATTGGCCATTTCGCCATGGATGGGAAGCAATTGTCGATATAGTCCAACATGTTCGCATTATATGTTGGAGGCTTTAAAAACACACGGATTGTTAAAAGGTTTATATTTGGGGTCGAAAAGAATTTTAAGTTGCCATCCTTGGGGTGGTAGCGGATATGATCCTGTTCCTAAAAAAGAAAAATTATGACAGATTTATTTTTAGCCATTACGTGGAATGCTGATCCGGTAATGCTTGATTTCGGATTTTTAAAAATCCATTATTATAGTGTGTGTTGGATTATCGCCTTTGTTTTGGGATGGTATATCATGAAGAATATCTTGGAAACAGACAAACAAGATGTCAAGATTTTGGATCCATTGTTTCTATACGCTTTTATCGGGGTAATTGTTGGAGCAAGATTGGGAGAATTGTTTTACAACATAGACCATTATCAGAATATGCCTATATCTGATGCTCTTATTCAAATCTTTTTACCTGTTCACCCCAATCCAAATTCATCTGCCATATTTGGTCTATTACAAGGATATGAATTTTCTGGATTTAGAGGATTGGCGAGTCATGGTGCGGCATTAGGGTTTTTATTGTCTGCCTTTCTCTTTAATCGTAAATATTTAAAGAAAAATCTATTTTGGTTGTTAGATCGTGTTGCCTTAACGGTGCCATTGGGAGGAGCAGCAATTCGTGTGGGGAATTTCATCAACTCCGAAATTGTTGGTACTGAATCCAATTTGCCATGGGCAGTGAAATTTGAACGATTGATTTCCGAGTATGGAGATGCCGATGTTGCGCGTCATCCATCGCAATTGTATGAAGCAATTTGCTATGTGATTATCTTTTTCATTTTGTGGAGAATCTATAAGAAAACCAATAGAAAATACCAACAAGGATACCTATTTGGATTGTTCTTCACCTTGTTATGGTCAGTTCGTTTCTTTGTGGAATTCTTCAAAGAAAATCAAGGAGATGAATTTGTAGCGCAAAGCTTAAATATAGGATTAAACAATGGTCAAATTCTCAGTATTCCTTTCATCTTATTGGGAATTTATGTGATGATGACTTCAAAAAATAGAACATATCAAGATTAAAATCTATGAAAAAAATTGGAATTAGTTTATGCTTGGGATTGTTTGTTATTTCATGTGGAAATGACACGCAGAAAGTAGAATCAGTAGGAACAGTTGATGTAGTTGAAATTCCTTTTACCAAAGAAGGAGAATTGGAATTCATCAATGCAAATGGCGAGGCTTTTCATAAAATAAACATTGAAATTGCAGAAACAAACAATGAACGTGCAAGAGGATTAATGGATCGTTCTTCAATGGAAGATGGCAATGGTATGTTATTCATTTTTGGAGACGATGAAGTTCGCAAACATACCTTTTATATGAAAAACACACGAATTCCATTAGACATCATGTATTTTTCGGCCGATTCAACTTTGATCAACATTGCTCGAAATGCTCAACCTGGAGCAGATTCAGAAATGAGCCCCGGAGGAACAGTAGCGGCAGCGAAAGAAAATTCGAAATTTGTAGTTGAGATCAACGGTGGTTTATCGGAAAAGCTGGGAATGGTTGAAGGAGAGACCAAAATCCGTTGGACAAGAAACTAATTTTGTATATTTAAACTAACTTAATTTATTTTAATATGGGAATGATCAAAGAATTCAAAGAATTTGCTTTTAAGGGCAATGTAATTGACTTAGCAGTCGGTGTCATCATCGGTGCTGCATTTGGTAAAATTGTATCTTCATTAGTAGATGATGTGATTACGCCTTTGTTATTGAATCCAGCATTGAAAGCTGCGGGAGCAGAAGATATTGCGAAATTATCATGGAACGGTGTTGCATACGGAAACTTTTTATCGGCTGTGATAAGTTTCCTATGTATTGCAATGGTATTATTTTGGTTGATAAAAGGAGCAAATAAAATCAATAAAAAACCAGAAGAAGCGCCAGCAGGTCCTTCAAACGAAGAAGTATTATTGACTGAAATTCGCGACTTATTAAAAAATAAATAATTTTTAAATAATTCATACAATTGAAAAGCCGGATTTACTCCGGCTTTTTTTTTGTGTTTTATTCTTAGAAATTTCGAATTGAATCTTTCCAAGTAAAGTGCAAATTGAACCCTATCTATGGTTCAAAATCTCAACGATTGCAAGGGTTTCAGTAAGATCACTGTTTTCATAACAATCCTTCTTCAATCATAACTAAACTAGTAGAATAAAAACTTGCTTAAAATAAAAAAGAGGCACAATTGGCGCCTCTTTTTTGTTTTATGTTTGGAATAATTATTCAGAATATTCTACTCCTTGGATTGGGTCACCGTAAGGTTTGAAAACAACACGACGATTTTCCAAGTTTTTCCAAGCTGGACAGTTGGTGTGAGGATCACATTCTTTATGTTTCAAGTCTGATTCCCCTTTTCCAACAGCAATTAACTGATCAGCAGAAATTCCTTTGTTTACTAAGTAACGTACAACAGCAGCTGCTCTTCTTTCAGAAAGACCTTGGTTGTATTGAACAGAACCAGCAGCATCTGTATGACCTTCTACATAGAATTTGTAGGTAGGATGAGCTTGTAAGATGTTAAAGGCAGCATCTAATTTAGGGTAAGATACCTCTCTGATGGTTGCTTTGTCATAGTCAAATTCAATTCCTTGAATAACCCCTGTTAAATTATCAGCGATAGATCCGATACTAACTTCCACGATTGGAGTAGGACATCCGTTATTTGTTGGAGGACCAGGAATAGTAGGACATTCATCAACTGAATCATAAACACCATCATTATCAGTATCCAATGGACAACCTGCTCCGTCTACACGGATTCCTTCAGGAGTTCCTGGACATTTGTCATATAAGTTACAAACACCATCATTGTCATCATCTGCACAAGGAATGTTTTCAGAAACAGGCGTAGAAGAAATAGAGGTCAAAGGATCATGCCATTGCAAAGATTCTTTGTGACGACCAATTTTGTAATGAACACCCAATGATAAAGTAATCATGTTGTCATCACGACCTTCTTCAATGTCAGCCAATGTCCATACTCCTGGTTTTGGATCACCTGAACCATCAAATTCCTCATCCCCAGTCATTACATACATACTACGTAATTCTAAGTCAAATCTTTGGCTCATTTTGTAACGTAAACCTAAACCAGCTTGTGCGTAGAAAGATTTGTCATTCAATGAAATATCACTAACAGTATTCCACTCATTATAAGAAGTAGGATTGTTGTGATAAACGTATCTAGCCTTTCTTTCGTTTTTATAGGCTAATAAACCCGCACCTGCGTATGCATGTAATGCCCATCTGTAAGGAGAATCATTGTCGATTCTTCTAAAAAGATTGCTCAAATTTAAATCTCCCAATAAACTGATACCGTAGTATTCTGTTTTGGCATCCCAAGCATTGGTGTAATTGACTTGTGTGCCTTCACCATATTGACGCGTGTTTCCGTATTGTCCCATTAAGGAAATCCCAAATGCATGGGTAACTTCTTTTGTTACATGAAATTGAACGTCATATCCAGGTAAAAATTTACCATCTCCCCAAGTTACAAGATCTGTGTTTTGAAGAGCATTGGTACCGGCAAACAAAGCAATGTGCCAATCGTTAAATTGTTTAACGTCGTTTGTGAATTTTGTCGTATTAGGTTTCGTTGTCATCTGGTTCTCAGTCTCTTGTGAAAAAGCCACATTGAAAGACAGGAACGCTAAAGAGAGTAAGCATATTTTTCTCATAGATTATTGTTTGGGTAGGTTATTACTTTTAACAATTATAAATATTTGGGCAAATTTAATAAAATTATGGGATTAAATAGTAATTCAACATCTTTTTTATAAAATCTCTTGTTTTTATTTGTTCATGAGGAATTTTAAGTCTAGAAGATTTGTACGTCAAATCATTATAGAAAATTATGTCAATGTCAATGATTCGATCCTGGTAATTTTGATCTGTGGGGAGATATTTTCTACCCATTTGTTTTTCAATGACTTTGATTTTATCCAATAATTGTATTGGCGAAAGGGAGGTTTTAACAGTCAATAATTGATTTAAAAATAAATTATCTGAATCAAAATCAACGGGTTCAGTTTCCGTGATTTCAGATTCTTTGATTTGTGCTCCAATCTGCAGTTCAATCTGCATTTTTGCATCTTCTAAATTCTTTTTTTTATTATTTAGGTTGGTACCTAGTAACAAAATGACTTCATTGATCGACATATTGCAAAGTAATATAATTCACAGTGTAAATGAAAAAGTTTTTTGGAAATGTTTTGGCCGTCATTTTAGGCAATTTATTGACTTTTATTTTTATTGGTTTAGTTCTTGGTGCGTTCGCAATGTTTTCTTTGGCTGAAGGTTTATTTCAAGATAATGGACCGAAGAATGGGTCTGTTTTAGAAATTACCTTTAATAGTCCCATAAAAGAAAGTACGATGGAGAATGAATCCTCTCTTTTTGGGCCTGCGCCAGGTTCAGAAGTTTATTTCAGAGATATCATTCAGTCCATTCAAGCTGCAAAAGAAGATGATAAAATCAAAGGGATTAGTTTAAAGGTCAATAGTTTTATGGGAGGATTTTCCCAATTGTCTGATGTTCGAAATGCTTTACTCGATTTTAAAAAATCTGGAAAATTCATCTACGCTTACTCTCATAATTCGGATCAAGGTGGATATGCCATTAATTCCGTAGCGGATTCAATTTTCCAAAATCCTTTGGGCATGGTGTTGGTTCAGGGATTAAGTGCTGAAGTTATGTTTTACAAAAACCTGGGTGAAAAATATGGTATCGATTTTCAAGTGATTCGTCATGGGGCTTATAAATCGGCAGTTGAACCCTATATGAGAGAAGATTTATCTCCCGAAAATAGAGAGCAATTAACGGAATTGTTAAATGAAATATGGAATAATTTGGCTAGTGATATTGCGCAATCAAGAAAAATTTCACCTGAAGCTTTTAAAATATCGGTAGATAGTTTGCATAGTTTTAATCCTCAAAAAGCTTTGGCTAACAAATTTGTCGATAAGATTGTTCATGAAGGGGAATATGATCAAATGATTGCCGATAAATTAGGTTTGGAAATAAATGAGAAGAAATCTTTTTATGATGAATTGAAAAAATACTCCATCAGCTTGGAAAAATATGCCAACCAAATAAAACCTCAAACAGGAAGAGATCAAATTGCGGTTGTATATGCTTCAGGAACCATCATGCCAGGTGAAAGTTTTTCTGGAATTCAGTCAGAAGTATACAAAAAAACAATTCGAGATCTTCAAGAAAATGACAAAGTAAAGGCAGTTGTTTTGCGTGTGAATTCTCCTGGTGGAAGTGCTGATGCTTCGGAAGAAATTTTATATGAACTAAGACAATTACGCAAATTAAAACCAATTATTGTTTCTTTTGGAGATGTTGCTGCTTCAGGCGGATATTATATTGCAATGGAGGCTGACGAAATTTATACAAGCCCTAATACCATCACGGGATCAATTGGAGTTTTGGGTATGATTCCTAGTGTTAAAAAGCTAATCAACAATGTTGGGCTTACCACCGATTATGTGAAAACCAATGAGAATTCTGAGTTTCTTAGAACAATATTCACACCGATGTCCAATACGCAAATGGAAGTGATGACAGAAATGACCGAGTCTGTTTACAAACAATTCGTAAACCATGTTGCCAATGCACGCAAGATGAGTTTTGAAGAAGTAGATGCAGTGGGTGGAGGTAGAGTATGGACTGGTAATCAAGCAAAGAAAATTGGATTGGTTGATCAAATCGGAACTTTGGAGGACGCTATTTTGGCAGCAGCGAAACGTGCTGAATTAGACAAATACGCGGTAACGAGTCATCCGTATAGAAAAGGGGGATTTGAAGAATTTATGGAGCAATTCCAAGGGGTAAAAGCTGAAGCAATTATCAAAGAAGAAATTGGTGCGGAAAACTATTCGATTTACCAAGATTTAAAAGCCATGAAAGAAACCAAAGGAATTCAATTGAGAATGCCTTACGATATTAAATTTCTTTAAGAAATGGTTTAGATTAAATTGATAAGATAGATTTTATATAATAAAAAAGGAGTGATGATTCACTCCTTTTTTATTGGGTATATTTTTCATGCCCTACAAAGATGGCATTTCCATATCCATTTCCCCTGCTTCTTGACGCTCTTGTTTTCTTGCGTCACGCTTGGATTGGTTGAATCGATAGGTAAATGTCAAATTGAAAGATCGTACAT
Source organism: Moheibacter stercoris (assembly GCF_040545805.1). Lineage (NCBI taxonomy): Bacteria > Pseudomonadati > Bacteroidota > Flavobacteriia > Flavobacteriales > Weeksellaceae > Moheibacter > Moheibacter stercoris. The sequence continues at coordinate 73,009 of NZ_JBEPMO010000002.1, read as the reverse complement.
TCCAACGATTGGTGCTTTCCATATAGAAATCTTCTCCAAAAGACGTGAATTCCATTCTTCTTGTATCAAATAAGTCACGTACACTTGCTGTAATGGTCGCATTGTCGTTGAATAAATCTTTGTTGATTGACAAATCCACTCCATAAACTCCTTTTCGTTCTCTTTGTGCAGTTTTCATTCCTCCACGGTAATTAGCCGAAACTTGAACGTTGAAATTCGCTGGTAAATTAAAGGTGTTATTCAAACGACCAAACCAACTAAATCCATCTCCATCAAAATTGGTTGTTCTTGTGATAACATCTCCCGATTCATTGGTGTAGGTATCCACATGTTGACCTTCTGTTTTATATCCGAAAACATTAACATTCCCCATAAAGTTCCACCATTTAAATGGACGATAGGTAAAGGTTAAATCACCACCGTATCTTTCTTCTGTTCCAACATTAATTGGTCGAGTAACCAAAACTCCGGCTTCGTTGATAGATTGGTAACGTTGGATGTTGTCTTGAGTGTTGGAATAGTAAACATTTGGTGTTACCATAAATTTTCCAATTTTCGCTACATAGGATAATTCATATGAATCTGTATATTGCGGATTCAAATTTGGATTTCCCATAAACAAGCTTCTGTTGTTGGAATACGATGTGAAAGGAATTAAATCCCAACCTCTTGGACGTCTTACACGACGGCTATAACTAGCTTGCAATTGATTTTCATTTTCAAATTCATAATTCAAGAATAAACTTGGGAAGAAATCCACATAATTTTTACGTGTAACGCTATTGTTTAGGATTGATTTCACGGTAATATCTGAATTTTCCATACGCAATCCTGCGAAATAAGAGAAACGTCCGAAACCTTGACCAAACTGAGCGTAGGCAGCATATACATTTTGTCTATAGTCGGTTCTGTTGGAAAATAAATCTTTAGAAACCCATTCTGAACCAGCTAAACTATCAACTTTGAAGTCCGTAAGAGTTCCTTCCATTTCACCTCTTGCACCCAATTCAAATCTTCCTTTATCTCCAAACGGATATACATAATCCGCTGAAATGATTACTCTGTTTTGGTATTCAGCGCTCAAAGAACGTTCTGTAGCATCTACAAATTCTCCAACTTCTCGTAGTCTTCCATCTTCAGATTCTTCTGAATAGGTTGCGCGTAAATCAACTGTGAATTGATGACCTGGATCTAAAAAGTCATGTTTGAAATTAAAGGTTCCTTCTAAACTATAATCATCTTCTTTTTCATCTTCGGTACGCAATGAACTTGCAAAAGGATTCATATTGAAATCATAATCGGTATAACGAACCTCGGCTAAATTTTCATTTTTCCCATTTCGGTAGCTACCAGAAACGGAAAAAGTATTACGATCATCTAAGAAATATTCGGTCCCCAACATGAAATTGTATCCATTGTTGATACGTTTTCCTTCATTGTTCATGTCCTCATATCGAGGAATTCCGTCTGAATTATATCGGGTCGTAAATGATTTGCTTTCACGATCACGTTCTGCGTAACGATATCCTAAATTGGTAAATAAATTCCATTTTCCAGTACGGTAGTTCAAATTAGCTGAAGCTCCCGCTGTCAAAGGAATACCTCCATTCACATTTATAGAACCGTTGAAACCTTGCAATTTACCTTTTTTCAAAATGATGTTGATGATACCCGCTCCACCTTCTGCTTCAAAACGAGCAGATGGGTTGGTCACTACCTCAATTCGATCTACCACATCGGCAGGTAAACTTTGTAAAGCTTGTGCAGGATCTGAAATTCCTACCAGAGAAGAAGGTTTTCCATCAATTAAGATTCGAACACTTTCATTTCCTCTTAAACTCACATTTCCTTCGCCATCAACTTCAACAGATGGAACATTTTGCAAGGCATCTGAAACAGAACTTCCTTTAGCCATCGCATCTTTAGAAAGGTCATAAACTTTTTTGTCAAGTTCCATTCTATACATGCTTGTATTTCCTGTAATTGTCGCTCCTTCCAAGGTTACGACTGAAGTTTCTTCCATTTTGATTACGCCCAAATCTACATGTCCATTGACAGATAAAGGTGCTTCATAGTGCGTTCCTGAGAATGTTTCGATGTATATCAAATATTCTCCTGCAACAACATCTACATTGAATGTTCCTGTGGCATCAGTTATACCACCCGAAATTTCATTGTAGGTGTCTGGATTTTGAATTGAAATGGTTGAATACTCCAATGGTTGATTGGACTTGTCGGTTACTCTTCCTTTGACAGAGAAACTCTGTGAATAGGCAAATAGACCTACCAATAGGACGGCAATGCTTAAATACTTTTTGGCTAACATTTGTCTTAAAAATTATTTATCAATAAAAATGCCTTCAAATTAATTGAGAAGGCATTAGGTTGTTATAGAAATCCTGAAAATTATTTGGATTTTAAAGCCGCGTTAGAACGCTTTAATTCCTCTTTTTTCAATTCATATTCTTCATTTAATTTTATTTGCTCTGGTGTCAAAATACCTTTGATTTCTTTATCTCTACGTTCATTGATAGATTGGAAATCTTTTGCAGTACCTGTACCACGAATTTTTTGCTTTTCAGCTGAATACTTTTCAGTAATCGATTTGAATTGTGCAATTTGCTTGTCTGTTAACTTCAAAGCTTCACTCCACTCATCAAAATTATTTTTCTTTTCCACTACTTGTGTAGCTTCAGCAGAAACCGCTTTTTGTTGAGCATTTGATACTCCTGCAAAAGCTAAAAATGCCGCAAAGAAGAAGATTTTTCTCATAATGTTAATTTTAGTTGTTTTTTTATTCCAATTTTTAAGCCAAATGTAGCTACGAATATAATAAAATATTGTTAAACTATTAATATGCTTTGGCAAAAAGAACTTTGAATTTCGCAGGTTTTCCTGAATAAAAATCAACTTTATCTTCTAAATCTACCTCTCCAAAAGGAATGCAACGTATCGTCGCTTTGGTTTCTTGCTTTATTTTTTCCTCTGTTTCAGAATCTCCATCCCAATACGCAGAAATAAATCCACCTTTATTTTCCAAGATGTCTTTGAACTGTTCGTAAGTTTCGACTTCTGTTGTATGCTCTGATCTGTGGTTCAATGCTTTTTGGAAAATGCTTTCTTGAATTTCGTCAAGTTTTTGCTCAATTGTATCGGCCAAACCTTCAATTTTTTCGAAAGATTTCGTCAAAGTATCGCGACGAGCCATTTCCACTTGTCCATTTTCTAAATCTCTTGGTCCAATGGCAATTCGGATTGGAACTCCTTTCAATTCGTATTCGTTAAATTTCCATCCTGGTTTTACATTGTCATCATCATCAAATTTGACCGAAATATCTTTTGCTTTTAAATCTTGAACCAATTTTTCAGCTACTTCAGAAATGGCTGCTTTTTGAGCGTCATCTCTGTGAATTGGAACGATCACCACCTGAATCGGAGCCAATTTTGGAGGTAAAACCAATCCGTTGTCATCACTATGTGTCATGATCAACGCTCCGATTAAACGAGTGGAAACTCCCCAAGAAGTTGCCCATACATAGTCCAAAGTTCCTTCTTTGGAAGCAAATTTCACATCAAAAGCTTTGGCAAAATTTTGACCTAAAAAGTGAGAAGTACCAGCTTGCAATGCTTTACCATCTTGCATCAACGCTTCGATACAAAGTGTTTCTTCTGCTCCTGCAAATCGTTCATTTGGAGTTTTCATTCCTTTTACCACTGGAATTCCCATGAAACCTTCTATGAAATCAGAATAAACATCCAACATTTTCGTTGTTTCTTCCCAAGCTTCTTCTCTGGTAGCATGAGCAGTATGTCCTTCTTGCCATAAAAATTCGGCCGTACGTAAAAACAAACGCGTTCTCATTTCCCAACGAACTACATTGGCCCATTGGTTAATCAAAATCGGTAAGTCTCTATAGGATTGAATCCAGTTTTTATAAGTACTCCAAATAATCGCTTCCGAGGTAGGTCTTACGACTAATTCTTCTTCCAATTTCGCTTCTGGGTCGACCATTAATTTCCCTTCTTTGTTAGGGTCATTTTTCAATCGATAGTGGGTGACAACAGCACATTCTTTGGCAAATCCCTCTGCGTTTTTTTCTTCTGCTTCAAATAAGCTTTTGGGTACAAAAAGTGGGAAATAAGCATTTTGGTGACCTGTTTCTTTGAACATACGATCCAATTCTGCTTGCATTTTTTCCCAAATGGCATAACCATAAGGTTTGATTACCATGCAGCCTCTAACTTTGGAGTTTTCTGCCATACCCGTTTGGGTGACTAATTCATTGTACCACTTTGAATAATCTTCGCTTCTGGAGGTTAATTTCGCCATTTTAAATTTTAACTATTTGCAAGTTTAACATAATATATATTGGCATAGTAATTGCCAATTATTAATTAATTCCTAATTTTAGGGTTTCAATCTTAAATTAGGTTGCAAATTTAAAGAATACTATAATTGTAAAATGATAAAAATGAGCAAAGTTTACATCTATCCTCAAAAAATCTTCCAATATGTGGTTTTAGTTGCTATTGGATTGGGAGTAACCTCTTGTGCATCAACTCAAACTACGGCTGCCGCAAGTGGAGAAACTGATGGGGTTTATTATAGCCCATCCAAAGATGGTCAAGTTGAGTCTGTTGCTTCAAGTTCTACTGAGTCCTATGATATCCAAGTGGGAAGTCCTTATTTTGATGGAAATGGAAATGGGGCAGAAGAATTCTACTATGATGTTCAACCTTCTGAAACAGCTCAAACCAATGTAAATGTTTATACAGGTGGGAGTAATGTCTATGTTACACCAGGTGGTGGAACTGATTGGGGAAGATACGACGGAATTGATATAACGGTCAACAACTACGGTTGGAATGATCCTTTCTGGGGAATTGGGTACAACTCTTGGTATTGGGGTTATCCAAGATTCAGAGGATTCTACAGCTTTGGTTGGGGCTGGGGTGGATATTACAATAACTGGTACAATCCTTATTGGGGTTGGGGAGGTTATTATAACAACTGGTACAGCCCATACTATGGAGGTTGGGGTGGATATTATGGATATGCTCCACATTACCATTACCCAGGTTACTATGGATATTACAACAGAGGTACAGCAGTTCGTTCAGGGTATAGACCAGGTTCTTCTTTGGCTTATGCTGGAGGAAGTCCATATAGAGAAGGAATTAGAAGGACATCTAATATGACAGGTTTCAATCAAAATCCAGTAAGGCAAACCAGAACTAGCACACTTAACAATACTGGTGTTAGACCTGTAAGACAAACGGTTGGGAATACTAACCAAACAGGGACTATTAGAAATTCGGAAGGAAATGTTCGTAATACTCGTCCAGAGACAAATACAATTGGAAATACATCGAATTCTCAAGTAAGACCAGTTCGTACAACTCGTCCAGAGAATGTTCGTCCAAATACACCTACGAGAACGGAACAAAATTCAAATATCCGAAATAACTCAAATTCGAATATTCGTACAAATTCAGGACAACAACCTACAAGGAATTCGAACATAAGATCCAATGATTCTTATTCGCCTTCTCGAAATACTTCTCCATCGATTCGTTCAAACTCATCGCCTGCTCCAAGCAGATCTATGGGTACATCGAGTGGTGGGTCACGTAGCGGAGGTAGTTCAAGAAGATAAAAATTTCAAAGGCCAGCATTTATTTCGCTGGCTTTTCTCAATAGATTAAATCAATAAATTTCAATGAAAAAAATTGTTATAGGAGTTATTTGTTTGGCAGGATTTGTTCAGGCGCAAACAGTTCAAGATTTAAATTCTTTATCGGCTTATTCCAATGAAATAAATGCAGGGAGTGCAAGATATCTTGGTATGGGTGGTTCCATGGGGGCATTGGGAGGAGATATTTCTTCAATTGAACAAAACCCTGCGGGTTTGGCCGTAGCCATCGCATCTGATGTGAATGTGACAGTAGGATTGAATACGTATAATAATCAAGCAAAATTTGGGAATACCTACGAAACGAAAGATAATAATCTCATGTTTCAAAATGTTGGGGCAACTTTTGTATTTAAACCCAATGCCGGAAACTGGAATCGTTTTTCAGTCGGAATTAAATATTCTCAAGAAAATTTAGATAACTGGATTCGTTTGGGAAGAAATGAAAACATCAGAACTTCTTTGGTTGATTCGATTGGTACAACCAACTATACGATGAACGGATACCAAGACCAAGTTGTTGGATTCAAAACCAAGATGTCTTTGAATTTTGGTGCAACGTATAATGAACGTTTGTTTTTAGGTTTGGGATTGAACATGCACGAAACCCAGTACGATAATTATATTGTGTTTGATGAAGACACAAATGGACAAAACTATCGCTACGATTTAAATGGTAGTCCCTATTCAGCAATTGGAACGGGAGTTTCTGTTAGTGCTGGGGTGATTGGAAAAATCAACGATAATGTTCGATTAGGTTTGGCCTACCATAGTCCCGTTTGGTACGGAAATATTGAAGAAAATTACTATGCAGATTTAGAAGTGAGCGAAAACAATTACGTTTACGATTTATGGTATTCTCAATATGACCGAAATTCGAATGGTCGTTTGGTAGCAAGTGCTGGTTTTGTTTTGGCGAAATCCTTGGCTTTGAATCTTGATTATACGTTGAACATGAATTCATCGACCAAATTGAAACCATCTGGAAATTTCAATACCGTAAATTCCTTTTTGGAAGATAATTACAAATCGAGTTCAGAAGTTCGTGTAGGTGGTGAATATCGCTTGGATAAATTTAGACTTAGAGCCGGATACAACTACGTTCAAAGTCCTTTTGATGAATTGTCATTGGCTGCCGATATGGGGAATGGTCAAGCGGGAACTTATAATTTTGATAATGCAATTCGTGGCGATATTAACCGCTTTAGTGTTGGAGCTGGATATGATTTCGGTGGATTCTATTTGGATGCGGCTTATCAATTCCAAAATCAAAAATACAGTTATGTATTTGGTAATGGAGAATACGTAGATTATGATGCAGGAGATGTTTATCTAGCAACGATTCCTTTGCATGCAGATCATAATTTTGTTTCAGAAATTGAAAATAAAAGAGGATTGTTTTTGTTAACCGCAGGTTGGCAGTTCTAATTCTTCCAAATGATAGAAATAAAAATGGTGACCTTTTGGATCACCATTTTTTTATGCTTGAATTTTATTTTAATTCGAATAATTCGGAGCTTCTTTGGTAATGACCACATCATGCGGATGACTTTCATTCAATCCTGCATTGGTTATTTTCACAAACTTTCCATTCTTAATCAATGAATCGATATCTGGAGTTCCACAATATCCCATCCCAGCGCGTAAACCACCACAAAGTTGATACACAACTTCAGACAAAGAACCTTTGTAAGGTACTCGACCTTCGATTCCTTCTGGAACCAATTTGTTGGCATCTGTTTGGAAATAGCGGTCTTTGCTTCCGCGTTTCATTGCTGACAAAGAACCCATTCCTTGATAGGTTTTGAACTTTCTTCCTTGGTAAATTACTTCTTCACCTGGAGCTTCATTGGTTCCAGCAAATAAACTTCCGATCATCACAGCTGAAGCTCCCGACGCAATTGCTTTTACAATGTCACCCGATAATTTAATTCCACCATCGGCAATGATGGAAACTCCTTTTGTGTTGGCATATTCGTATACATCGTAAATAGCCGAAAGTTGAGGTACTCCAACACCTGCAACGACACGAGTAGTACAAATAGACCCTGGTCCAACACCCACTTTTAAAACATTGGCTCCGGCATCAATCAAATCTTTTGCTGCCCAACCTGTTACGATATTTCCTCCGACAATGTCCAAGTTTGGAAAAGCATTGCGAACTTCACGAACTTTATCAATTACACCTTTTGAATGTCCGTGCGCAGAGTCCAACGCGATAATGTCTACACCTTTGTTGACCAAAGCTTGAACTCGATCCATCGTTTCAGCGCCTACACCAACACCCGCTCCTACGCGAAGTCTTCCTTGGCTATCTTTACAAGCATTGGGGAATTCGGTTAAGTTGTCAATGTCTTTGATGGTGATTAAGCCAATCAATTTATAGGTTTCATCGACAATAGGTAATTTTTCAACTCTATTGCGAAGCAAAATATCTTTGGCTTTATGTAAATCTGTGTCGATATCAGACGTGATCAAATTTTCTTTGGTCATCACATCTTCCACTTTTAAATCCAAATTTGTTTGGTATTTGATATCTCGATTGGTGATAATACCTACCAAAGTTTTATCCTCTTCAATAACAGGTAAACCCGAAATTCGGTATTTACGCATCAATTCTTCTGCATCTTGTAAAGTATGGTGACGAGAAAGCGTGATTGGGTCTGTAATCATTCCGCTTTCGGAACGTTTTACACTGTCCACTTCAGAAGATTGTTCTTCAATGGACATGTTTTTATGAATGAACGATAGTCCACCTTCGCGCGCCAAAGCAATGGCTAATTTGGATTCAGAAACAGTATCCATAGCAGCAGAAACCAAAGGAATGTTCAACTGAATGCTTTCAGTCAATTTGGTTTTTAAGGAAACTTGATTGGGTAAAATTTCTGAATAAGAAGGGACTAAAAGGACGTCGTCAAACGTGATTGCGTCTTGTATAATTTTGTCTGATAAAGGCATCGCTTTTTGCCAAGCAAATTTATGAAATTATTTTGGAATAATTTAAGTCAATAGAAATTGAATGATTTTTTTTTAACATGTCCATTTCTAAAAACGAGGGTTTACCCTCTAAAATCGCTTTTGTACAGGTTCTAATTTTGTCAAAATAATTGAAATGATGAACCGATATAAAATTACATTTGTTCTGTTATTCTTGTTTGCAATCCTAAGTTGTAAAGATGCCAATGCTCAAAAATATACTTACCAATTTTCTGAAAAAGCTGAAAAAAATATTTCAGGTGATGTTGTAATCCTACCTTTTGGAAATAGCTATCCTGTAAAAGTGGGAGAGCTTTCCGGAGGGAAATTGACGATGGATTTAGAAAATGTTCAATCAGATGTTTCCAGACAGATCATAGATGATCACACGACGAATATAGTGGAACAAACACCATTTTCTTGTGAAGATTATGATGATAGCTTGCCGAAATCAGAAGTGGCTCTTGCGGGCTCATTTGTGGTATTGGCAAAAGACGGGCTTATGATCGCAGAATTATTTGCTGTAACAGATAAAAGTCTGAAAGATTGGTTTATTTCGGGTGGGCATGAATCGCCTGTTAAATCTTCATTTTACGAAATGATGTATTCTGATTTTGATGTAGTCATTCAAGATCATTGCCAAAATTATTCAGAAAACGGTCAAAAAATCATTCAAAATCATCAAATGGATTTGGATTTAAAGAAGGGATTCAATCGTATTGAATTCAGAATAGAAGAAGTAGGGAAATCTGAAAATGGTGATTTTGATATTCCAGTTAAAACGATGGTAACCAATAAAAAAATGGACTGGAAAAATGTGAAATGGGTGTTGAATCCAATCGAAGGACACTAATAATTTAAACTATATAAAATATGAAACTAAATCAATTTTTTACAATGCTTTTATTCGCAGGACTTTTTTTTACTATTTCCTGTAGTAGTGATGATGATAATCCTGAAAACGAAACAGATACTTCCGGTAGTTTTACGGCCAAAGTAGATGGAGGAACTTTTGTAGGGGCAGATTCAAAAGCAACTTTAACCAGCGATTATATGGTCATTTTAAGTGAGGGACAAGACGGAAGACTTCTAACCGTTACGGCAAGTCTGTTTAGTGGAGTCGGCACTTATGAAATCATAAAAGTGGACGGAATTGACTTGGGGAGCGCATTTTATCAAAGCGGAATGGGCAGTGTTTGGGTTGCACCTATGTCGGAAAACGTACAAGAAGGCGTACTGAACGTTTCTAAATATTCCGGCGGAAAAATAAGTGGAACTTTCTCGTTTACCGGAACGAATCCGGTAGACGGAACAACAAAGTTAATCAGCGAAGGAAAATTTGAAGACATAAATTCCTATGTGCTTCAATAATAATTATTTAAAATTTAATTAAAACTATAAAAATGAAATTCAATTTATTGAAAATTAGCAATTTGAAGAAGTCATTATTGACGATGATAACTTTTATGACGGGCGCAATTTTTATCGTACAAGCTCAGGAATATAACTTTCAATTAGTGAAAGATCTAAATCCGGGAAGCGTACACAGCAATCCCAAAGAAATGACAGTTGTCGGAAATAGTATGTTTTTTGTGGCAGACTGGGACAATGGTCAGCAAACACGTCTTTATTTATGGAAAAGTGATGGAACGACTTCAGGAACAGAACTAGTTCAAAGTAATTTTTCTGAAATTTATACGCCGGAAAATTTAATTCTCCATAACGGTTGGCTTTATTTCAGCGGTGCAGATGAATACGATGGTAATGAACCTTGGAAATCCGATGGAAGCCTTTCAGGAACGGTTCCATTTAAAAATATAAATCCTACAACTTACGCAGGAAGTAATCCTGAGCATTTTACGAGTTTCAATGATAAAATTTATTTTGCTGCCAATAACGGAACAGTCGGAAATGAATTATGGATTTCAGATGGAACTTCTGTAGGAACTGCATTGTTGAAAGATATCAGGACTGGAGCAAATTCAAGTAATCCCCAAAATTTTTATCCTTTTAATGGGAAACTATATTTTGAAGCCAACGATGGTGATTCCGGATTTGAATTATGGGTAACAGATGGCACATCTTCCGGAACACTTTTGCTAAAAGACATCGGAGACGGAAACAACGATGGTCAAATTGATTTTTTGACAGAATTCAACGGAAAACTCTATTTCTCTGCATGGAACCTCGCTGCAGGTAAAGAACTTTGGGTAACAGACGGAACAACTGCCGGAACACAACTTGTGAAAGACATCAACCCAAGTGCGGGGTCATATCCTTCTTATCTGACCGTTTACAACGGAGCTTTATATTTCGTGGCAACAGTTGGAAGTGTAAAACAACTTTGGAAAACGGATGGAACAGAAGCCGGAACGACACTTGCTTGGAACGCCAGCTTAGATGTTTTGGACATAAAAGATTTGATGGTGTACAACGGGAATTTGTATTTCAGTTCCGAAAATGAACTGGAAGGTTATGAAGTTTGGAAAACAGATGGCACAACAAGCGGAACAGTACGATTAAAAGACATAAAAGTGGGATTTGACGGAAGTGACCCGGAATATTTCCACGTGTATAACGGATTACTTTACTTTACGGCAAATGATGGCTCAAATGGAAGAGAGCTTTGGGTTTCAAATGGAACGGAAGCAGGAACCGTGAAAATCGCACCAAACGTGGCTACCGGAAACAGCCCACTTGTGGAAAATCCTAATTTCACAGAATTTAATGGTTCTTTATATTTCTCGGCTGGATTTGATGGAAATGGTGTAGAGCTTTGGAAATTGACAACTGAGAATATGAGTACTCAAGATTTAGCAGCTGCGCAACTTTCAACTGTTTATCCAAATCCTGTTAGAGATTATTTGACAATTGATTTGGATAAAATTAAATCTTCACGTATTCAATTGTTTGATTTACAGGGTAGATTGATGCAAGATCAAACAATAGAATCGAAAGGAAAACTAAATATGTCAACACTTCCTTCAGGTGTTTACATTCTTAAGATTGAAGCTACTGGAGAGACCAAAAAGATCATCAAAAGGTAGATTTTTTTTTCATTTAAGCCGATTTAGAAATGAATCGGCTTTTTTCAGGGAATCCTCCCACAAGAAAAAATACATTTAACATCAACTTTGTAAAAAATAAATTATGAGAACAATATTTATCCTAATGGTGGGAATTTTATTCCTAACTGCTTGTAAAGGCGACGATGATAATAATCCTGTAACTCCAGATATAGCAGGTAAGTGGAAAGTTACAAAGATTACAAGCGAAATGACAACTTCGAGTATTTATGCGATAGGAGAAGGAATTGATTACAATGGTTATATGACTTTTGAAAGTAATCCCAATAAAGTTTTTGGCGAAGGAGAAGTTTTGTTGGAAATCAAAATGTACATAGATGGAGTACTTGTCGAAACGATGCAACAAACCATCAGTCTTGCTAATCAATTTGAAACAGGTCAATGGGAGATTTCGGGAAATAATCTGACCCTTTCTGGTCAGAACAGCGACGTTACCATGACCATAACGGAAATCAATAACAATACAATGAAATTAACATACACACCAACTGATACGAATGTTGTGAAGTATGAATTTACACGAATTAATTAATCCTAAAAAAAATAAACAATTAGAATTATGAAAAAATTTATACTATCATTTTTAATGATTTCGGGTGTTGCACTTACGGCAAATGCACAATTCAAAGCGGGTATTCATTTCGGTTACGGAACAGAAATCGAACGTCCGGCAATAGGTGTAAATGCAGAATTTAATCTAATGGAAAAATTATCAGTAGCACCTGATTTTACTTATTATTTCACTGAAAAAATTAGTTATGTAACTACAAATTTATGGGAGTTAAACCTGAATGCTCATTATTATTTCCTAGGACAAGATAAATTCAAAGTATTTGGTTTGGGAGGTTTGAATTATGCGCATTACAACGTGAAGTCCGAGATAGATATTCCATTTTTTGGAGTGAATACGGCAGCAAGTGATGGTAAAATAGGATTTAACGTTGGGGGAGGAGCTACCTATCAATTAATTGAGAAATTGGAAGCTTTTAGTACCATCAAATACACGGTTTCAAGTACAGATCAAGCCGTATTCTATGTTGGAGCTCGTTATTTATTCTAATTTGAATTTGTATGAAATTGAAAACAAATATTTATCTGATTTGCCTAGTATTTTCCTTCATTGCTTTTTCAAGTTGTAAAGGGGATGACGAAGGAAATAGAAGAACGGCAAATTATATTCATTTTTCAGTAGATGGATCGCTCATGCCTGGTGTTTATGATATAAGACAAGAAGTAGATGAAAATGATGACTATTGGGCAAATTCAGGTATGGTGACAGGTATTGTTACGCCAAATGAGAATGGTGAGAAAGTAGCTATTTTGGGATTTACAGATAATGCTCAGAATTTAGCTGTGACCATAAGTGTTCCAGCTAAAAAAGGTATATATGAAATGGGTTTAAGTGATTTGGAAAAATACATTTCTATAACCAATACAAATACCAATAATATGGGTGAAGATTATACGCTTTTAGTTTCAAAAACGATGTCGCTAAATGTGAAAGAAATAGAAACGAGTACAGGAATGTTTGCTACGGTTAGACATATAAAAGGAAGTTTTAACGGTGTGATGGTGCATATTGATTCACAGACTGATATGGAATATGCACATACCGTTACTGGTGAATTTGAAATCAATCAATTCTTTTAATTCAATAACCTCTTATCAAATAACATATTTACCATTTCGGCTGGATTTTTATCCGGCCGATTTTTTTAGGGAAAACCCTCGTACGAACAGCTGAAAATTGAGAGAAATTTGTGATTATAAAAACTTAAACATGAAACTAAAATTTGTGATAATCCTTTTTTCAATCGTTTTTACTGGATGTAAAAATGAAGAAAATAAACCCGATTCAGAATTAAGTAAAACGAAAAACTCTGAAGTGAACAGTGGGAAAGTGAAGTCTTGTTTTGAATCCTTTCAGTATGATTTGGACAAGATACTTACGAAAGATGAGGTGCTGAAATACATAGATGATTCGCAGCATAGTCAGGTAGAAACCGAATTTAAGAACCGAAACAGTAGCATGAGTGAGCTTATTTATTCCTACCCAAGCGAACGGACACATACGATTTCTGTTGGGAAAATGTCTCAAAATGTTCCGGATAATAACATTATCAGTTTAAAAGGTTTGTCTTTCAGTAAAATAGATGAAGAAAAAACCTTGGAGCTATTTAATAGGAAATATAAAAAGCTGACCGAAGAAGAATTTCAAGAAATGAAATCCAATTTGGAAAAACAATACGCTGATAAGCCCAAAGCGGAACTAGAAACAGCTCTGAAATTTTTGGAAGTCAGAAAGAAATTTAATTCGATTCCAGTAGAAGGGCTGGGGACGGCTGCTTATTGGAAAAACTTTACCGTTAATGAAAATGACTATGGTGTGGAACTATTTGTATTGGCGGGTACAGTCGAATTTTTAGTACACGTTAAAATCTCTGATAACGATGAAATAAATTCAAATACGGCTATCGAAATAGCAAAAGACATTCTGGCAAAATGTAAATAAATTCAAATAATTAATTCGAAAAAAATAAAAAAATGAAAAAAATTGCTACCCTTATGATTTTTCTCTTACTGGTAAGTTTGGGGAAAACTGCGAACGCTCAATTCCTTGAAAAATTAGGAAAAAAAGTGGAAGAACGAGTTGAAAATACAATTATCAACAAAACAGCAAACAAGGCTGAAAAAGAGACAGGTAATGCCATGGATGGTGTTTTGGAGCCTAAGAAAAAAAACGAGTCTAATTCTGGGTCTAAACCTCAACAACAATCTCAACCTTCTCAAGGGAGTTCTACTTCCTCAAAGCTTAACTCTTCTTATGCATTCAGTTATCAATATCAATTGACCATGAAAACCAAGGAAGGGAATATGATAATGGATTATTTCGTTGAACCCAAAAAGGAGTATTTAGGTGCTCGAATGAGTATGTCTGGGATGGAACAGTTCATGATTTTCGAAAACGATAATATCCATACTTTCATAGAAATGAATGGGATGAAAATTTCCCAAACCATCAATCCCAATCAATTTATGGGAAATGTAGGAGAGGATATAGATCAAAATGATTACCGCGTTTCTGAGATTCCTGGAAAAACAATTTTGGGCTACAAATGCAAAGGAATGAAAATGGAAAATAATGAATATGAATTCAAAATCTATTATACAAATGACGCTCCTTTTTCATTGAACAATACATTGAATTCGAATCAAATGGTTCCAGAGAAATTCAAAAATATGATGAACGATAAAACACTTATGATGGAAATGCAAATGGTGGATAAAAAGAATAGCAAAAATAACGCAACAATGGAGTGTACGGCTGTCAAAGAAAATAAATTCAATTTTTCAACCCAAGGATATTCAACTTTTTAATACATAAAACTATGGAATCAGTAAAAAAGATAGAACCGCAAGAATTGACGGTTTCGGAAGAAGGAAAAAACATTGCGATGATTTCTTACCTCACCATCATCGGACTCATCATCGCATTTATTCAAAACGGCGAAAAGAAAGATCCGTTTGCGGCTTATCACATCCGACAATCCATAGGATTAGCGATTGTTGGATTGGGTATTTCAGTGGTCGGAATGGTGCCGATTTTGGGATGGATTTTGAGTTTTGTGGCTTTCTTTCTTGTGGTATATATGTGGGTTATTGGGTTGATGAATGCCGTAAATAAAAGACAAAAACCTTTGCCTTTTTTGGGTAAAAAGTTTGAAGAATGGTTTGAATCAGTTGGATAAAGAATTCTTATATCAAAGAAAACCTTCCAGAATAGCTTTTTTCACCAATCCGGCTAAATTTTTCACATCAAATTTGATAAACAAATTGGTGCGGTGATTTTCAACTGTTTTTTCAGATAGAAAAACCAATTCAGCAATTTCTTTTGTGGTTTTTTCTTGGAGAATGAGGGACAAGATTTCTTTTTCTCTCGGTGTGAGAAGAATACTTTGCTTTTGTCGAATCGAATTTTGATTACCACTATTCACAAGACCTTTTGAAATGAATTTTTCCTCTTTTTTTATCGATTCAAGTGCTCGGAAGATTTCTTCTTTAGGGTCTGATTTGAGTAAATAACCATCGACATCTTGTTTGAAAAGTGTATTGACAGTGTTTTCGTCAGCAAGCGACGAAATGATGATGATTTTTAATTTGGGGTAATTTTCTTTGATTTCCTTTATAAAATCACGTGCATCTGACTTCCCAAACATTATGTCTTGGAACAGAATGTCGATGGAATGAGTTTTTAAAATTTCAAACAATTCAAGTTTGTCAATTGCCATGTAGCAACTGATGCTTGGATCTTGGTTTTTTAAAACGGTTATAAATCCGTCAATTATCAGCGAGTGATCATCCGCAATTAAAATCTTCATACATTAAACTGTTTTCAACAACAAAAATACGGAAGTTCCTCTTTGGGAAGAATCAATATTAATCTGCCCATTTATTTTTTCAAATCTTTCAATGATACCAGACAATCCTTTTGATTTTTTTTCTGCTTCCAAATTGAATCCCACACCATCATCTTCGATATTTACTGTAAGAACATCTTCGTTTTTCATCAACATGACATCTATTTGTTTGGCATTTGAATGTTTGATAGCATTTTGAATAAATTCTTGAACGACTCTATACAAAACCATTGCATGATCTTTGTTGAGGTTGACTTGCTCAACATTGGATTGGAAGATTATAGGCTGTTTTTCAGTGCTACAATCGTCACAGAATGTTTTTACAACTTTCACGATGTTTTCTTTTTCAAAATCAATTGGCATCAAATTATGCGCAACTTGTCTTATTTCGCGATGAGTATCACGTACTAAATTCAATAATTTGTCTGAATCTGAATTGTTTTCAATTTGCAGTTTAACCGCCACTAAATTGGAAGCGATTCCATCGTGCAACTCTTGAGCGAGACGTTTTCTTTCCTTTTCTTCACCCAACATAAGCGATTTGAGTAATGCAGCTTCTTGTTCGGCTTTGAGTGTGGTGATGCGTTGTTGGTTGATTTTCTTATTTTGATAGAAACCTCCAAAAATTAACAATGCTAACAAGCCAAGCCCCACTGAAGTACCAATGAAAATATTTCGTTGATTGTTCTTTTTCTGTATTTCGAGCTCTTGTTCAGCTATTTGTTTTTCTTTTTTCTCATTTTCATATTTGGCAGTAAGTTCATTGACAATCACAATATTTTGATCAAGTCTCGAATTGTCTTTTAATCTTATGTGCTCCAATAAATGAGTAGTAGCTTCTTTATAATCTCCTGTTTTATCACAAGCGAGACCTAAAAAGAGTAATGTTTGGGTTATTTTAGGGGTTAAATTTAAGGTTCTAAACATTTCTAGAGCCTTTGACATTTCATCTTTAGAACTTTTATAATCTTCTTTTCGGTAAAAAATCAACGCTTTTTTGAACAAGGCATCTGCAATCGAAGAGTCTGATTTTAGAAAGGCAATTTCTTGCACAGATTTATCACTGTAATCGATTGCTTTTTCAAATTCATTGTTTCGAGCATAATATTCAGCCAACATGGAGTATGCTTTTGAGCGTCCTTTTTTATTTTGAAT
Organism: Moheibacter stercoris; assembly: GCF_040545805.1. Taxonomy (NCBI): domain Bacteria; kingdom Pseudomonadati; phylum Bacteroidota; class Flavobacteriia; order Flavobacteriales; family Weeksellaceae; genus Moheibacter; species Moheibacter stercoris. The sequence goes on along the minus strand of NZ_JBEPMO010000002.1, from coordinate 55,681 downwards.
ATCTTTTTCATCTGTAGGAATAGAAATAGCTTTTTCGGCCCAATTTTTCGACTCCTCAAAATCTTTCAATGACATATAACCTTCAGCAATTGCAGCGACTAATGATACTTCTAGAGTTTTGTCGCTTGATTTTTGCAGAGCTTCATAAGCTTTAAATAGGTATTCTAGATGTTTTTCAAAATTATAAATCGAACTAAATTGCGTAGCAGTATTAAAATAATTGACTATGAGTTTGTCGTAATCTTTTCGATTTTCTAAGATTTTAGCAATGTCAAGAAACATCTCAATTGCTTCATCTTTTTGGTTTTTTAAACTGAAATAATTTCCCCTTAAATTCATAAAACTAATTTTCAACATCTCATCTTTTATGAGTGGAAATTGATCATCATAAATTTTCATAGCATCATCTTGTTCTCCATTTTGCATTTTGTGACGAGCAAGTACATAATAAAGATACTGAACGTATGGTTCTTTCTTTTTTTCTCCTAAATTAATTGCCTCTTGATAGATTTTATCACAATTATCTAATCTGTTTTGAGAGCATTCATTGGCTTTTTTAACCAATTCTAGAATTTCAGGATCGGTTACATCTTCGAGATTATTTTGAGAAAAGACAACTGAGTTTAGCAGTAAAAAAAGTAAAATAGTAAAGTAGTGTTTCATAATGGAAGAGTAAAGTTAAACGTATGGTTTTAGTACGAGGCTAATTAAAACCATTTGTTGAATATAAAAAACTTTTAACTGATTCTAATTAAAATTGAGAAGAAATTTCGGATTTTACGCCTGAAATTACTAGAATAAATAAGTCATTCTTTAACTTTTACATTTCATTAACCGTTCAAACTATAAAATAGTTCTTATTTTCGCAAGATAAATTTTTGACCATGAATATTCCTTTTAAAAAGTGGAACAACATACTAGGATGGGGCATGTTCGTCATTTCGGCGATTGTGTATTTGTTAACCATGGAGCGAAAACTAAGTTTTTGGGATTGTGGTGAATACATCGTGTCTTCTGCAAAATTGGGTGTTACGCATGCTCCTGGTGCAGCTTTGTATCAATTAATTGGTGCTGTTTGGGCAGGATTGGCGTTTGGTGATACCAGCAAATATGCAGTTTTAATCAATTCCATGTCTGCAATTGCTAGTGCTGCTACCATTATGTTTTTGTTTTGGACCATTACGCATTTGGCAAGAAGAATGTTCTTTGTAACCAAACCCAATGAATTAATCGACAACGCCTATTCGACTGCTTTATCAAAATCTCAAGCTTTGATTGTATTGGGAAGTGGTATTGTTGGGTCAATGGCCTTTATGTTCAGTGATTCTTTTTGGTTCTCAGCAGTTGAAGGTGAAGTATATGCGATGGCATCTTTGTTTACAGCCATCTTGATTTGGATGGGTTGTAAATGGGAAGAAGAATCTGATAAGGATAGAGCCAATAAGTGGTTTTTACTAATTTCCTTATTCATTGGTTTAGCGACGGGAGTTCACTTGATGGCGATTTTAGCAATACCTGCAGTATGTTATATGTATTACGCAAAGAACTATAAGTTTACAGTTAAAAGCTTCATTATTGCGAATATTATAACGGCTGTATTTTTAGGGTTTGTATTCAAAGTTTTGTTTGGAGCGATTATGTCTTTCTTCGGGAAAACAGAAATCTATGTGGTCAACAACTTCGGATTACCGTTTAATTCGGGAACTTTCATAGCCGCTTTAATCCTTATTTTAGTTTTTTGGTTAGGAGTGAAGTACACCAAAAAATACAATTGGAAACTAGGAAATACAATGGTTTTGTCCATAGCTTTCATGTTAATTGGATTTTCTTGTTGGTTGGTTATTCCAATTCGTGCCAATGCAAATCCGCATATGAATTTAAATGATCCTGATTCGGCTTTGGGAATGTTGGATTATTTCAATCGTGAACAATATGGTGATTGGCCAACCATAAGAGGGCAAGTTTATACGGCGCATATCGCAGATGATGGAATTTCCGTTTTGCCTTCTGGAGCTTATGAAACAAAAGTTACCGGAGCGAATTATGTCAAAGATTTGAATTCGAAAAAATACATCAAAGTATCGGATAGAAAGGATTACGTCTACAATAAAAAACATATCAAATGGTTTCCTAAAATGTACAATGCTTCGCCAGATGTGATGGAGAATTATGCAGCGATGTATGGATTTCCTGAATTTTCTATCAATCCAATGTTCTTCAATAATCCTGAAGATCATCCGGAAGTAAAAGCACAAAAAAGACAATATGCAGAAAAGATGTACAATGATTTGTTACAGAAAAAGCATGATGGTTCTTTGAAGGTTGCTGATTTACAAAAGGCTTCTGAATTATTGGATATTCAACCACCGACTTTTGGTCAGCAATTGAATTACTTCTTGGATTTCCAATTGGATTATATGTTTTTCCGTTATTTCATGTGGAATTTCTCTGGAAAACAAAACGATTGGGAAGGTAATTTAGAAGTAACGAAAGGAAACTGGATTACGGGAATTCCGTTTATCGATAATGCAAGATTGGGCGATCAATCTAAATTACCAGCTGTTTTCAAAGAAAACAAAGGACATAATGTGTATTACATGTTGCCTTTAATTTTGGGATTAATTGGATTCTTCGTGCAGTTAAATCGAAATTTAACACATTGGTGGGCGATTTTGTCCTTATTTCTATTGACTTCAGTCGGAATCATCTTCTATACGAGTGTAAAACCATTTGAACCGAGAGAACGTGATTATGCATTGGTGAGTTCGTTTTATGCGTTTGCTATTTGGATTGGATTAGGAGTTCAAGCGATTTATCTGTTGGTGAAGAAATTTAAAAAGCGCGAATTGACTCCTTCAGTTTCGATTGTGATTTCAGCGATTTGTTTAGGAATTCCTTTGTTGATGGGATTCCAAAATTGGGATGATCATGATCGATCAAAACGTGAAGGTGCGTATGCATTGGCATATAATTATTTGAAAAACTTAGACAAGAACGCCATTTTGTTTGTGTATGGTGATAACGATACTTATCCGCTTTGGGGATTACAGGAAACAGAAAACTTCCGTGACGACTTGAAAATTGTGAATTATACTTTATTGGGTTCACCTTGGAACATAGAACAATCTTTACGTAGAACCTATAATGCAGCGCCACTTCCAGGGAAAATGCAATACAAAGATTATCAGTTGAACACCAACGATAACATCATGGTGGTAGCTGGAAGTATCAAATCAATTTTTAATGAATTGCATAGTATTATACGTCCAGACGCTAGTTTATCCTTATCGGAAATCATGAACTTAAGTCCTGATCAAATTTCTGGGTATTTAACGGATCCAGGATATGATCCTGCTGGAATTCAAAATATGTATCGTTCTGTACAATCTCTTGAACAATATTTGGTGAAGGATAGTATGACGGTAAAAGAAGCGATGGACTTCTTGATGGACAATAAAAATCCGTCCAAAGCTGCATTGGCTGATTATTTTGGGTATCCGGTTGGAGCGGTGAATTATTTACCCGTTGATAAATTGGTGATTCCGGTTAACAAAGAAAATGCAATCAAACATGGAATTGTTTCTGCTGCTGACGCAGGAAGTATAGTGGATCATATCACGATCAAATTAGGAAAGCGTCAATTGTACAAGTCAGAATTGATGATGATTTCGATGTTCTCTGAATACAATTGGGATCGTAGCATCTATTTCAGTGGTGGAGGAATCTCAGATGGAAGCAATATTTTCTGGTTGTCAGATTATTTAGAAAACAATGGATTTACCTACAAATTAATTCCAATCAAGACGCCATTTGGTTCAGGTGGGAAATTAGGAAGAACCAATACAGAACAGATGTATAAAAACTTCCAAGAATTTGAATGGGCAAATTATAATTTGGATAATGCTTCTTTCTCCAATACCGATAGAAATTACACCAATACCTACCGAAACATTGGAACAAGATTGGCAGAAGACTTCATTGAAAGAGGTGATAAAGCAACGGCTAAAAAGATTTTGGATACCTTGATGGAGAAAATTCCAGATCAGCCTAGATACGATTATGGTGTAAGTTTAGAAAGAGTAGGTCATGCGTATCGAAAAATAGGCGAAACGGAAAAAGCCAATAAAATTCTAAAATCAACCAAAGATCGATTGATTGAAAAAATCAATTTCTATGAAACTTTGCCTTCTCATTTGCGTTACACTGTCGGTAAACAATTAGCTGATGCAAGAAGTGATTATGCGATTATGGTGTATGGTGAAGTTACGGCTTTGTTACAAGCAGGAAATAAAGAAGGAGCTATGAAAGTATTTGAATCTGAATTTAAACCAATCAAGGAGAAGTTGGTTCAAACTTATAAAGCACACAACAAAGATGGTAATATCGACGTTAAAGAACAGAACAATATTGATGGCCAATTCCGATTTGTAAGTGAATTACTGGGAATTGCAGATATGATCGATTCAACGTATGCCGAAAGAGAAACAAATAATTTATACGATATTTTAACAAACGAGAAATAAATTAAATTTTTATGAAAAAGTTATTTTTAAGCGCATGTTTAGGGTTAATTGGGCTAGTTGGGGTAAATGCTCAAGAAGGATTAAAAGCAGAAGCAACCGTAGGAGCAACGATCGGTGATGGTGCTGATGCTTTTGGAATTAACTATGGCGCTGCTGCTTCTTACTTATATCCAGTGATGGAAAATCTACATGTTGGAGGTAAAGTAGGATTGGACATTTTTGGAGGTAAAAAGGTAGATGCTGTTATCATCGATGGTGTTGCAGTAAATTCAAACCTTAAAGCTCAAAATATGACCTTGATTCCAATTACAGCTTCTGCTCAATATGATTTCATGGATCAATTTTTTGCTGGAGTAGATTTAGGATATGCCATTAGTTTAAACAATGATTACAACGGCGGATTCTATTTTATGCCAAAAGGTGGATGGCAAAATGAATTCATTCAAGTTTTTGCTTATTTGAAAGGAATTTCTTCTAAAATCGATAGTGATATTCCAGATACAGCATTCTCTAAAAATTTCAACAATGTTATGGGAATTGGAGTAGGTGCTGCTTACAAATTCTAATAACTCATTCAAGAATAAATAAAAAAGACGGAATCAATTCCGTCTTTTTTTATGGGTGTATTTTTAGTTCGAATTAAAATAATCCATTCAATTCTGCATCGACTTTATCGTAGATAAAACTCAAATCTTCGCGATTGTTGACAAAATCCAAATTGTCTACATCAATGATCAAAAGTTTTCCTTCATGGTAAGTTTTGATCCATTCTTCGTATTTTTCATTCAATCGACTTAAATATTCGATGCTGATGGTGGACTCATATTCTCTTCCACGCATTTGAATTTGTTTCACCAAAGTAGGAATGGTAGCGCGAAGGTAAATCAACAAATCGGGTGCTTGAACAAATGAATTCATCAAGTTGAAAACCGTCAAGTAATTTTCATAATCTCGGGTCATCAAAAGTCCCATATCATGTAAATTGCTTGCAAAAATATAGGCATCTTCATGAATGGTTCTATCTTGAATGATGTCTAAACCGCTATCACGAATTTCTTTGATTTGTCTGAAGCGACTTCCCAAAAAATAGATTTGTAGGTTGAAAGCCCATTTTTCCATGTTGTTGTAAAAATCATCCAAGTAGGGATTTTGGTCAACATCCTCAAACTGAGGCTTCCAATTGAAATTTTTGGCTAATAATTGAGTCAAGGTAGTTTTTCCCGCACCTATGTTTCCGGCAATCGCTATATGCATTTTTAATCGTGTTTTTGGAATTCGTAAAGATAAACAACCTTATTAGTTAAGACAAAAAGATATCGGTTATTTATCGCGAAATAGTCAAAACCATTTGGGGTATCCAAAAGTTGCGTCGTTTTGGTTTGTAAATCGAATTTCCAAATTTTTCCTTCTGCAGAATAATAGAATTTCTGGTTCACAAAATACAATTGATCGAATTTTTGAAAAGGAATGACCGAAACCAAATTGGCATATTCATCAAAAACCAAACATTTGGTGTAGCCGATTAAATAGATTTTGTTTTGGTGGTAAACCATTTCAGAAAAGAATTCATCGCCTGTTTTTTCGCTTAATATTACTGATTGTCGTATGGCTTTCTTTTCACGATAATTCCAAAGAACCAATCGTTGCATAACAGGATCATATCCCCAAACATAATTGTTATCCACCAAAGCGGTAAGCGTTGGCGAAAAATTGGTTTCAATGGGAAATTGGATAAGATCTTGAATTGGATTCAATTGATTGTCTAACACCAATAGATTGAAAAATCCGGATTTTAATGTGACTTGAAGAATATTTTGGGTATTTAAATTTTCAAGAATTTGTTGATTTGAAAATGTTTTTCTTCTACGTGTTTGAAAGTCGATTTTGTTGAGTTCAGAAAAATTCCGGATGTAATACATATTGTGAAAATCATCTACGGAGAAATCAGTGATACTATCTCTTGCTTCCAATTGGATGGAGTCAATTTTTTTCCAACTTTGCCCCAATAAAAGGTTGCTTAGCAAAAACCCGATACCAAATATTATGAATTTCATCATTCTCAAAAATACATAAAAAAATGCTCGAAATACATAATAGTTCGAGCATTGTATGGTGACCGCGGAGGGATTCGAACCCCCAACCGTCGGAGCCGAAATCCGATATTCTATCCAGTTGAACTACGCAGCCTTAAAATTTTGGCCAAAATTACAAATTTTGTGTTATAAGCCCAACACCTTTATTCCTTGTTCAAATACGATATCATCTGGGATTCCAGCTTCTTTCAATCGATCTAAATCTTGTTGCAATTGACTTGAAATATGACCTTTATCTTTTGTGAGTTTCTTTACGCCTTCATAGTCTCCTTCTCCTTGCAATTTTAAAATCACCGCAGAAAGACTGTTCATGGCTTGTTCCATTTTTACAAAATCAACGATGTAGGTTCCTTCTTTTGTACGTTTAAATGCTCCTTTTTCTTGAAAATAATTGAAACAAATCATATTAGCCGAACCATGAGCACTTGCGCCAAAGCGAACCGATCGGAAAATTCCAGCTAAAAAGGTAACCATGAAATCTTCTTTTTGACCTTCTAAGTGGCCATCTTTTAACAATTGATTGACCATGTACAATCCAAGAATATCGGCTTTTCCTTCTTCCAAATGAGAATTTTGTTCTTTCAAAGCTTCACGAACGCTTCCTTTTCCATTGATGGTATTTTTGATTCCTAATCCATGTGCCACTTCGTGAAACATCACATTGGCAAAAAAGGCATCAAATTTCACATGTTGACGTTGAGATTCATCTATTAGAATTTCAGAAATCGGTAACATGATTTTGTCGAATTTCGCTTTCATCGCGTTTTTCAATTGCAATCTTCTGGTTCCTTTTTCTAACTGAACACGTTCATCATTGGGTAAATTGATGGCTATTGTTTTTCCGCCTGCATTACAATCTCCAGCATAATACACAACATCATAGGCATTCAAGTCAGAATCCGTTCCTGGACTTTCTGCTTTGTATTTGTCATCAACCGGTAGATTCTTTTGCAAATCGGGTAGTAAAGCGGCATATTTTTCCAATTTTTTGGACCATTCCATGTCTTTGATCAAAACATAGGCTTCGTGAGCTGTTTTATAACCAAATAATTCATCTTCGTAATTTTCAATTGGTCCAACGACGAAATCTAGACGATTGGTTTTCATGTTCATCCATGCAATGTCACTTTCAAAATATTCATCTGTTTCCAATGCTTTGGCACGTAATTCCAAATAATTTTTCAATCCTTCATCTTCTGAGAAGGTTGCAGCTTTACGTAATAAACTCGCGGCTTTTGCAATTTGGTCTTTGAAATGAACATGGTAAGGAATAGTGTATAATTTTCCTGTTTCATCACGTCTTACAAACGTATAAGGACTTTTTCCTTCTGGTAAATTGGCTTGTTCAAATTCCTCAACCGACATATCAAACGGATAGAAATTCGCGCCTTTTGGTTTGTCTGGGAATCCAGTCAAGAAAGGCTTCATATCATTTAGTCGATCCCAAGGACCATAATTGATTTCTGCATAGGTTTTGAAACGATTCGGGATTTTTGCCAATAATTCAGCTTTGTCTCCATAGGCCTCGTACCAAAACAAATCATCCATGATTTGGGAAGCTTCGATAAATAAAACCAACATGGCTTTTTCTTTATCGGTCAAATGTGAAATGTCCGAATTCAAGGTAACTGTAGCATAATTCTTTAAGGAATCTTTGACTTCTATTTCTACTTCTGGAAGTTGTTCATTATTATCAACCGGTTTTTTTTCCGATTTACAACTTTGAATAATTGCTCCTGCGCAAACAAGTGCTAAACCTAAAATTACGATACGTTTCATTTGACTAAAATTGCAATAAATACCAAAAATAAAATAAAAAGGAGATGAAACCTAATAATTCATCTCCTTTCATTAACACACATGAGGACTTTTTTATTGCATAACAAAGGTGGAAAATTATTTAGGCTAAAAGGTTAGTAAAACGCTAATAAGAAAGTTGTGGAGATGAAGAAATTGTAAACAAAAAAAGTCCTGAATTTCTTCAGGACTTCTGTGGGTGAATGATGGGTCTCGAACCCACGACCTCCGGAACCACAATCCGGCGCTCTAACCAACTGAGCTACAATCACCATTTTTCAATTGGACTGCAAATATAAGGGTTTTTTAAATTCGTGCAAAAAAAATTACAAGATTCCTTCAAAATCTTTTATACCCAAATATCCTTTGATCATGAAGCCTTCACCTGCTTCTGTCCCTATTAACATCCCTAAGTCTTTGGCTCTGTATTCGATACTTTCTTGAAAGGTCTTAGAAGAAATAGGTGTATCGGGTTCTTTATTGGAAGGGTCATGAAATTGTGTTTTGAACGCCATGCATGCTTCTTTTTTCTTTTCCAAGTATCCAGTGACATCCAAAATGAAGTCAGGTTTTAAGGGAAACCATTGGATATAATGAAAAATATGTTTGGGCCTCCAAGCTTCTTGACCGGTTTCAATTCGTTTTAAGCCTGATAAAAATGCTGCTTTTTCAACCAATTCACCACCTTTTCCATGGTCAATATGACGATCTTCTATCGCATTGCATAAAATAATGTCTGGACGATATTTTCTGATGACTTCAATTAATTTCAATTGATGCGTTTCGTCGTGGTTAAAAAAACCATCGCGAAATTCTACATTCTCTCGAAATGCTACTCCCAAAATATTGGCAGCATCTGATGCTTCTTGGTTTCGAATTTCTGCTGAACCTCTTGTCCCCAATTCTCCACGAGTTAGATCAACAATACCAACTTTTTTGCCTTCTGCAACCATTTTGGCAACAGTTGCCCCACAACCTAATTCTACATCATCTGGATGCGCTCCTATGGCTAAAATATCTACTTTCATATTGTTTTAATTAAAAGGAGTAGAGAGGCTCGTTTGGTCTAGTTTAATCTTTTTCAATCCATTTGGTGATTTTCTTGCTATCTGGATTGGTGATGGAATAGAAGTAATCTTCCAAAGTTCCATCCTCATTGATCAAATACTTTTGAAAATTCCATTTTACAGATGAATTCTTTTTCCCGTTCAAATCTTTTTGAGTTAAGAACTGATAAATAGGAGCAATGCTATCTCCTTTTACCGAAATTTTGCTCATCATTGGAAAAGTAACACCATAATTGATTTTGCAGAATTCTGCTATTTCTTCATTACTTCCCGGATCTTGTTGGCCAAAATCATTGGAAGGAAATCCGATAATGACGAAATTATCATCTTTGTAATCTTGGTATAATTTTTCCAATCCGTCAAATTGTGGAGTAAATCCACATTTGGAGGCCGTATTGACAATCAAGATTTTTTTTCCTTTTAGCGAAGCGAAATCAAATTCGTCTCCAGAAATATCTTCTACTTTATAGTCGTAAATCGTTTTCATCTTTTCGGTTTTTTGTGCAGTGCAACCCATCATGAGAAGGAAACATACTGCAAGGTTTAGAAACTTCATCTTTGGTTATTTTTTCTTTTTAAGTGCTTTGAATTTCTTATCTCGAAGATACGAAATAATCGTTAGAATCAGCATCAAAGATGCAGCAACGTAAATCCAATTTGGAATTGGAATTGAATCTCCTGCCGCATACGTATGCAATCCAGATAAATAATAATTCACTCCGAAATACGTCATCACAATCGTCCAAATTGCCCACATAGTAGCCATGTTGAATACCCATTTCCCTCTCAAACCTGGAACCAAACGTAAGTGTAAGACAATGGCGTAAACAATTACCGAAATGAATGCCCAAGTTTCTTTTGGATCCCAGCTCCAATATCTTCCCCAACTTTCGTTGGCCCACATACCTCCTAAAAACGTTCCGATGGTTAAGGTCAACATCCCAATGGTTAAGGACATTTCGCTTACAATCGTCATTTCTTGAATCGAAAGTTTGATTTTTTTCGTTGGTTTGATACACAACAAGACCAAGACTATGACTCCAATTACCATCGACAAGGCAAAAAATCCGTAACTAGAACAAATGATTCCAACGTGGATCATCAACCAATAGGATTTTAATACAGGAACCAAAGGTGTTATTTGTGGGTCAAGCATCGAACCTCCATGCGCAAATCCCATCATGATCATGGCTACTATTGCTCCAGAAGCTGGAATGAATGCGTTTCGGTTTCGGTACATAATCGCTCCTCCCAATACTCCAATCGAGGAAATAAAGATAATTGCTTCATAACCATTACTCCAAGGTGCATGACCCGATAAATACCATCTAATTCCTAATCCGATGAAATGAATTAGCAATGCTACTAAGACCAAATAAAACAAGCCTAGAATGACTTTATGGATGATGCTTTTGGAATTATAATTTCCTAATACTTCTATGAATGAGAAAAGAATCAATAATCCACCAAGCATCGAATAAATAATCATCAACCAGAAGAAAATGTTGATTTTATTGTAGGTAATTTCCATGTTTACTTTGGAAGCTGGAGGAAGAACATTTTTTCCCCATTCTTTTTGATAATCAGAAATTGCTTGCAATGATTTATTAGCATTGTCCCAATTTTTGGTTTGGATAGCTGATTTAATATCGTTGAAATATTTGGTGATCAACTCAAATGCGATCGGATCAATTTCAATGGCCGATTCTGGAGTGCTATAAATCCAACTTGTCCAAGTTTCTCCTGGATCATTTTTGATAGGAATTACTTTTAAATAATATCCGTACACAATGTTGTTGAAGATGTTGAAACGTTCGGTAACATTGATGATTTCTAAATCAGATTTGGATTGATCGGCCGCACGTTTTGAAAATGCTTCATTGTAGCGTTGATCCAATTTGAATTGGCCCGTTTCAGGATCCACTAAATTCATATAGGAAGTATATCCTTTTTCGTTGACTTTCAATTCGGCCATTAATTGATCTCCGGCAGTATTGGCAACTTTGATCAAAGGTTGATTGGCCCAGAAAGCTGGATCAATTTGCATGGATAAGAACAATTGTTCCGCACTTATTTTAGTTCCATTTTCAAGTGTGTACGAATCCTTTTTGTGGATTTTACGAATCATATCCAACGCATGCGTATTCATTGGTTTGATACGACCTTCGAAATCTTGGACTAAAATTCGAGCAAAAGCATCCAAATGGTCTTGGTCAAATTCAACGAAATTTTCCAAGGTTCCAGGTTGAGCAAATTGTGCCGAAGGTTGAACTTCTTTATGCGGATGAGCAACCGAATCTTGCGTATTTACAGAAGTTGAATTTGGATTGGAAATGGAATCTTGCGCTACACTCAATCCGCCTAGCAAGAAAAATGGAAGTAAAACCAAACTTTTCTTTTTGTTCAATTCGGTTAATTGCGCATTCAATTTCCAGAAATGCGTTCCTTTCCAGAAAAGTGTCGCAAATAAACCGAAGAATAATAAGAAATATCCGATGTAGGTAATATTTGTTCCCCACCAATCCGCGTTAACTGATAGGATTGTTCCTCCTTCATCTGGGAAATAACTCGATTGAAAAAAACGATATCCGCGGTAATCCATCACATTGTTCATGTAAATATGATGTGGAGTTTCTTTTCCTTGATCAATAACGGTAATTTCACTTTCATACGAAGATGGATTCATAGAACCAGGATAACGATCCAGAATAAAGTCATCACAACGAATCGAAAATGGAGTATGGATGAATTTCGATCCAAATCCAAGTGAAACACCCAAACCATTGATGGAAGTGTTTTTGCTAAACGAAGTTAATCCTCGTCCACCAATGATGGTCAAGGTGTCGCGTTCTGAACCTGAACTCAATTCTACCACAATTGCACCAGGTAATTCTTTTTCTTCTGGTTTTGTTTTATCGCCTTTGTAGTAAACAACTCTTCCTTGAAATGCAGGTTGAGGAATGATGATGTTGGTATTGTTAATAGTGTAAAGTGTACGGTAATTTAATTCTTGAACTTTGTTCAATTCCAAATTACCCGATTGTTCTTTTAACAAAGCAGAATCGGTTACCACACCCATTTGTTGACCCGTCATAGTCATATATTGTCCTTCAAATGGGGATTTGATATGTAATTTTCCTTCTAAATCCAATAATTGAACAGATCCTTCAATTGGATTGTTATAACTCACCATGGTTCCGTTCACATTTCGGATTTCACCGTCACCTATGAATTCGCTTTCGCGACCCTCTTTGCCCATGGTTACAATTTCCAACATTTTTTTGCCGGAATTGGTTCGTTCAATGGAATCTTTTGCTAAAGGAATATAATCAAGCGTTTTAAGCGTCAAAATTTTGTCTCCAAAAGCATAATCTTGTTTGTATGTGCGTTTGAATGGCCATGGAGTATCCTTTGCATTGAAATGAGACATCATGTACTCATTTTTGTCATAACGCAAGGCACGTTCCTTGTCATTGATTTCAACTTTGAAATAGGTGCGTTCGCTGATGATTTCATTGGTAGTTTCGCCTTCACGAATTGGCATTTGACCTTCAAAACTGATGTATCTTGTGATAGCTCCTCCAATAAAAATGAAAATAAAGGAAAGGTGAAAGATCAAAACAGGCCATTTGTCTTTTCTCAGCAATCGATAGCGCGCAATATTGGCAACGAAAAGAATAATTAACCAAAGCATTAATACTTCAAACCATTTGGCTTCGTAAATCAAGGTTTTGGCAGTTGGTGTGTCATAATCATTTTCCACAAAGGTCGCAATCGCCATTGCAATGGCATAAATGAACAATAAAACTGTCATTGTGCGGGTTGAGAAAAAAAACTTTTCAATTTTCGTCATTAGATCTTACTATTAAACCAACAAAAATAAGTCATGCACAATGATTTAATGTTAAGCCGCATGTGATTTTTGTTATAAGCGTATAGATTATTCTAATTTAAACCAATTCTAATTAAAGAAAATAATCAAGTATGGTTTCATGGTTTTTATTTACCTTTTGTCCGTTTTTATTAAGCAATTCAATTAACACATCGAAATTTACATGGAAACAAATCAAACAAAGACCAATTATCCAGCATTATACACATTAATTGTGGTGTTTTTCTTTTGGGGATTTATTGCGGCTGGTAACAGTATTTTCATTCCTTTTTGTAAGCATTATTTTGATTTGGATCAATTTCAATCCCAATTGGTCGATTTTGCATTTTACACGGCTTACTACGTTGGTGCATTGTTGTTATTCATTTTTAGTTCCATGTCAGGAAGAGATTTGGTAACCAAATGGGGCTATAAAAAAAGTATAGTATACGGATTGTTGTTTTCTGCCTTGGGAGCTGGAGCGATGATTTTGGCAGTTGAGGTCAATACCTATTTAGGCATGTTGATTGGATTGTTTATCGTTGCACTCGGATTTTCTTTGCAGCAAACAGCTGCTAATCCTTTTGCGATTTTATTAGGTGATCCCAAAACTGGCGCCAACCGAATCAATCTGGGAGGAGGAATCAATTCCTTTGGAACCACCATTGGACCTTTGATTGTGGCGTTTGCATTATTTGGAACAACTACCGCAGTTTCCGATTCTGATATTGCCGGATTGCCGTTGAACAAAGTCGTCTATTTATATGCTGGAGTCGGATTGTTATTTGTGGCAGCAGCAGCTTTGTTTTATTTTTCGAAAAAAGTACCAGCTGGGATTTCCAATGAACCCATTGAAAAGGCCAACAAAGCCATTCGTTTATTGGTTATCATGACCTTTTTGTTGGGCGTTACATTTGCTCCCGTATTTAGTAGTTACAAAAGCGAGGAAGCCTTGAAAATAGAAGCACTGCAAGCTGACTTAAAAAACACACAAGAAACTAGTGAAATTGCTCTGATTAAATCCGAAATAGAAGAAATCCTACATCCATTGGAACAAAAACGTATGATGTGGTTGGGTGGCGCTTTATTGGTAGTGCTTGGAGGATTGTCTTTTGCAGGAATTCAAGCCAAACGCAAATCGGATGGTTGGGGAGCAATGCAATATCCGCAATTGATCTTGGGTATGATTGCCATATTTATTTACGTAGGAGTGGAAGTCGCGATTGGAAGTAACCTTGGAGATTTACTGCAACAACCAGAATTTGGCGGATTTTCGTCTTCTGAAATTGCACCCTATATTTCCATGTATTGGGGAAGTTTGATGATTGGTCGTTGGGCAGGAGCAGTATCTGCTTTTAGTTTGATGGGTGCCAAGAAAACCTTGTTATTGATAGCTTTGCCAATTTTGGCATTTTGTTTAATTATTGGAGTGAATACGGTTGCAGGAAATAATATGCAAACCTTGTATTATTATATATTCTGTGTTTTCTTACAAATCATTATGTTCTTCATTGCTAAAGATCGTCCAGTGATGACTTTGTTGGTGTTCAGTATATTTGGAGCATCAGCTATGGTTGTTGGTTTGATGACTTCAGGAATGACGGCTGTGTATGCCTTTTTGGCTGGGGGATTGGCTTGTAGTATTATTTGGTCCTCCATATTTTCCTTGGCTTTGATGGGATTGGGGAAATATACAGCGCAAGGATCTGCATTTTTGGTCATGATGATTTTGGGCGGTGGAATTATTCCTCCGATTCAAGGGAAATTAGCCGATATAATTGGAATTCATAATTCCTACATCATTCCTTTGTTATGTTTCGTTTATTTGGCTGTATTTGCCGTTTTGGTAAAATCCATTTTAAGAAAACAAGGAATCAATGTAGATGAAGCAGAAACTGCAGCATCAGCACATTAAAAATTCAATAAAAATTAAAAAGATAAGTTTGGGAGGTTGTTTGTAATTTTGTTGCAAATAAACTCCCAATGCGTTTTAGCTCAACCATTTTTTTTCTTGCTCTAAGTACAACATTGTTTGCTCAATTTGGCCGTGTCAATATCAACGTATACGATGATTTTACGAAAAAGCCTATCGAAGCAATGGTTACGGTATTGAATGATGACCGTTATTTTGAAGGAAATGGAAATGTCCAAATCGATAGTTTGGTTCAGGAAACCTATAGCTTTGAAATTTCAGCAATAGGATACTCATCGGGTTATTTGGATGATATTCAAATTTTGCCCAATCAAAACCTTAGTTATTCCATCGGATTGTATGCACAAACAGAAGAATTAAATGAATTGATTTTGGTCAAACAAACCTATAAGAAAACGCCTGAAAGTCCTATTTCACTCCGAAATATTTCCAGTGAAGAAGTTCAAAAAGCTGCAGGTTCTAATCGTGATGTTTCCAAAGCGATTTTAAGTTTTCCAGGTGTTGGATCAACAGCAACTTTTCGAAACGATTTGTTCATCAGAGGAGGAGCTTCCAGCGAAAATAAGTTTTATGTGGATGGAATAGAAGTTCCCGTTATCAATCATTTTCAAACCCAAGGTGCGAGTGGTGGTCCACGAGGAATTTTGGCCGTTGATTTTATTCAAGATGTAGATTTTTATAGTGGTGCATTTCCTGCGAAACGAAATGGTGCCTTGTCTTCTCTATTTGAATTTAATTTGAAACAAGCGAGGAAAGATAAAATCGGTTTCAAAGCGGTTTTAGGAACCGATGATTTTCAATTAATGGCCGATGGACCTTTGAGCAAAGATCAATCTTGGACAGGTTTGTTTTCCGTAAGAAAATCGAATTTACAGTATTTGTTTAACGCAATAGGTTTGCCATTCTTGCCTTCTTATTACGATGCAAATTTCAAAGTTTCGAAAAAGTTTCGTTCGGGAGATGAATTGTATTTCATCGGAATTGGCGCGATCGATAAATTTGAATTCAACGAAGAAGCAGAGCCAACTTTAAGCAATTTAACCTTGATTGAACGTTTGCCCAATTCGCCTCAATGGAATTATACGTTGGGAGCAGGATACAAACACTTAGTGGGCAATGGAAGTTGGTTGTTTACCTATGGACAAAATAGATTGGACAATCAAGCAATCAAATACTATCGAAACATTGAAAAACCAGACAATTTGTTGTTGGATTATCATTCGCAAGAAATTGAAAACAAAATACGTGTAGATCGCAATTTGAGATGGGTAAATTATCAGGTTTCATTTGGAGGGAATTTGAATTTCGCCAAATATAAAAATGAATCCACCATTCGATCTGTGACTCAAAATACGATTGCGTATGATCAGTTGGATGTCAATCAAGATATAGCACAATATGGAATTTATGCACAGACAGCTAGGAAATTCTGGCAAGATAAATTGCAAGTTTCGTTAGGTTTACGTTTTGATGGTTCCGATTATTCATCCAATACCAATAATCCATTGGAGCAATTTTCACCAAGATTGTCCTTGAATTACAAGTTTTCACCTAGTTGGAGCTTCAATTTTAATACAGGAATTTACCATCAATTGCCGGCTTATACAGCACTCGGATTTCAACTAGACAATGAATTGGTGAATGAAAAAACATTGAAATACATTCAAAATTCTCAGTTGGTAGCGGGAGTGGAATACAATGGGAAAAACAATTTGAGAATTACCGTAGAAGGTTATTACAAACACTATCAGAATTATCCGTTCTCTTTGCGAAATCAAGTGAGTTTAGCAAATTTAGGAGGTGATTTTGGTGTTGTAGGAAATGAACCTTTGGATGCTCGAGGAAAGGGGGAATCCTATGGAGTGGAAATTTTGATGCAAAAAAGAACAACCAATGATTTTTACGGAATCATGGCGTATACATTTGGCTACTCTAAATTCTCAAATTCAGAAGGAGAATTGATTCCATCAGCTTGGGATTCCCGCCATATTTTGACCTTATCTGCTGGGAAATATTTCAAACGAAATTGGAATTTGGGAGCAAGATTTCGTATGCAAAGTGGCATTCCTGAAACTCCTTTTGATTTAGACAGAAGTGCGCAGGTTTCGATTTGGAATATATCCAATGGTCCGATTCAAAATAATGCAGAATTGAATAGCTTAAGAGGAAATTTGTCTCATCAATTGGATATTCGAGTTGAAAAGAAATGGGCGTTCAAAAAATGGCAATTGACAGCGTATCTGGATTTGGTGAATGCCTACGGATCTAAAAATCCAAGTGCTTTACCTGTGGTGAATTTGCAGCGCGATGAAAACAATTTGCCAATCATTTCCAATCCAGAAGCACCTTTGGAAGAACAATCTTATTTATTGGAAATTGGGGAACAAGACCGAAATACAATCTTGCCTTATTTTGGGTTGATATTTGAATTTTAATCTTGGAGGAAATGTCGAATTTGATTTCGACAACTAGAGCAAAATTCGGTTACTTCATCGACGGTTGAAACTTTTCCATTGGCATCGCGCATCACACAGGTTTCGGAATTTTTGCAATGAGGCAATCCCAAAGTATGTCCAAATTCGTGCGTTACCACTTTGGCTAATCTTTCTTGTTTGTGCTTTTCATTTTTTGCTCCTCTGAATGTTCGGTGTGTAGATACAATACATGATTTTCCAGGTCGATAGGCTAGACCCATAATTCCCCAATCTTCATGTTTTCCAATGGTGGTAGAAATATCATGTGTCGTCAGTCCGATTACTTTTTGGGTTGAATATTCCTCTTTTAGATGTTTGATGAGTTTGTCAGCACGATATCTATTTCTTGGTGCATAAAAGGTTTCCTTTGGTAAATTGGATGGAATCAAATGAATGGTGTCAATCTTGAAGTTTTCTTGAAGTGTTTGTATGGAAGACGAAACATAATCTTCAGGAACTTTCTCAAAATTTACCATCGTAATCTCTAAACCTTTTTGTTCATTGATTGATTTGCATTGGAGAAAAAAGAAAGATACAATGATCATTATAAGGATTCGCATGAAGAAGTTGTTTTGGGTAAAACGAATATATTTTAATATCCGTATTTACCTTTCCATTTTCGATGCAAATTTTCTTTGTCGGCTTGTTCTCTTGCGTTCAGCCCTGGTTCGTACAAAGTGGTTCCCGATAATTCGGAAGGTAAAAATTCTTGGTTCACGAAATTGTTTTCGTAGGAATGAGCATATTTATATTCCTTGCCATAATCCAAATCTTTCATCAATTTACTTGGAGCATTTCGCAAATGAAGCGGAACGGGTAAATCGCCAGTTTGTCTAACCAATTGTTGAGCTTTTCCAATGGCTTCATAGGTGGAATTGCTTTTTGGTGAATTTGCTAAATAAACGGCACATTGACTTAAAATAATTCGTGCTTCTGGATACCCAATTGTGGTAACAGCTTGGAAGGAATTGTTGGCAATCACTAAAGCAGTTGGATTGGCGTTTCCAATATCTTCTGATGCTAAAATTAGCAACCTTCTCGCGATAAATTTCAAATCTTCACCACCTTCAATCATTCGAGCCAACCAATAGACTGCTCCATTGGGATCAGAACCACGTATGGATTTGATAAAGGCTGAAATGATGTCATAATGCATTTCGCCCGATTTATCATAAAGGGAAAGATTTTGCTGAATGGATTGCGTGATTAATTCATTGGTTAAACTGATTTTCCCGTCTCCTGCACTATTGATAACGAGTTCCAAACCATTTAAAAGTTTTCTAGCATCTCCTCCCGAAAAGCGTAATAGAGCTTCGGTTTCTTTGATTTCAACCTTTTTTTTGGATAGGGTCTCATCTTCCTTTAGAGCTCGCTCAATCAATTCATCTAAATCCTTTCTTTCTAAAGATTTCAAGGTATAGACTTGACATCTCGACAATAGTGCGGGAACCACTTCGAAACTTGGATTTTCCGTCGTAGCACCAATGAGGGTAATCCATCCTTTTTCAACGGCACCGAGCAAACTATCTTGTTGGGTTTTGTTGAATCTGTGGATTTCGTCGATGAATAGAATTGGAGATTGCTCTCCTGAAAATAAATTTTGATTTTTTGCCTTTTCAATGATTTCACGAACTTCTTTCACGCCAGAATTAATCGCACTTAATTCAAAGAAGGAACGATTGGATAATTCTGAGATTAGTTGAGCTAAAGTTGTTTTTCCAGTACCAGGAGGTCCCCAGAAAATCATGGACGCAATATGACCTGTTTTTAGCATGATGCGAATAGGAGAGTTCTCACCAACCAAGTGTTTTTGATTGATGAATTCTTCTAAAGTTTTGGGGCGCATTCTTTCTGCTAATGGGGAATTCATTTTTACGAATATTTGAAGTCAAAATTAAGGAATTATGGCCAATAAAAAACCCCGCGTCTGCGGGGTTCTTATTAAATTCTATGTTATAAATGAGATTAGTTAACGTCCCACCAAAGTTTAACATTGATTTCATCTGCTCCACCCATTGCCTGAACTGCATCATTGTAGTTGTTGGCATTGGTGTTCAATTCAGATTGAGGATATCTTACACGATAAGGAATATCGGTAGCGATAACATTTCCTGACATCATTGGAACAAATACATATGGATCACCATTTAATTCGTTTCCAGTTCCACCAGGTAATAATAAGATATCACCGTCTGGGTATCCAGTTCTTCTATATTCACACCATGCTTCTTGTGGTTGCATGTACAATGCGATATATTTCTGAGTGATTACATGTTCCATGTTAGCAGCAGGTAAATTTGCTACGTATGCATCGATAGCACTTGGAGCAACACCCCATTTTTCCATAGATGCTCTTACACCAGCTTCATAGTTAGATTGGCTCCAATTATTAACTTCTGATAATAAGAATTCTACTTCAGAATACTCCATTAAAACTTCACCATAAGTTGGAGAAAGGATTTCAGCAGATACAAAAGAAGTTAAACCAACAACACCATTGTCAGCAACTCTACCAGCTGGTAGACCATAAGGCATTCCTTTGTATTGAGACAAATCTGAAGTTTCAGAATAGTTACCACTTGTTACATCTGCAGGTTCAACTCCAATTGGGGCAGCCATTTTTTGTAATCTTGGATCTACACCATAATCTCCAGACTCACCTTTCAATAAATTGATGAATTCACTATTGGTTGCAAAGTCTGTTCTATTGTCCACAAAGAATGTTTGCCAGAATGGGCTCGCTTCTGTTGAAGAAGAATAGAATGAATGAACTGCGTTATCTGCATTGGAAGTAAATACTCCACTTGCAATAGCATCATTGATGTGTGAATTTGCTTCTGGATAAACTGATTTAATTCTGTTTGCAATTCTCAATCGCAATGAATTAGCAAATTTTTTCCATTTAACAGCATCACCTCCATAAATGTTATCTCCAGAAGTAAATACAGGCTCGCTTGTATTGAATTGCTCACTTGCCTCTTTTAATTCTTTCAGAATATCTGCATAAACTTTTGATTGAGGAGCATACTTTGGTTGAAGGTACTCATCAATTTGCAATGCTTGAAAATCTGGATCTGTTGTTCCGTAAGACCAATAAGGAATATCACCAAAGTGACTTGCTAATTGATCAAACATGTACGCAAGCATTACTCTACTCGCAGCAATTTGGTTGTCCAAATTACCATAAGCCGCCATTTGAACCGAAGTTTCTGGATTTTCACAAAAATCGATGATTGATTTCAAGTTTTGTGTTTGGCGATAAATAATGTTCCAACCATTTGTAGTTTGAGTTTCTCTATATTGATAAGAATCCTCTTCGGTATAAGCCAATTGGGCAGAATACTGCATCCAAGGAAGCGTCATTCTAGCAGACCACCAACCATCACGTGTATTGTCTACAAACATTCTGTTGGCTTCGCTAAAAATCATATTGGTAGGAACTACCTCTGGAAAATTTAAATCTGTGTTGATTTCTTCCAGATTTTCTGTACAAGCATTAAGTCCTAATAGACCTAATCCCATAATTCCTATTATGAATTTATTTTTTATAGTTTTCATAAATCTGTTTATTAAAATTGTAATCTAACATTCATACCGATTGATCTTACTGGCGGTAAGTTACCTCCTTCAAGACCTTGGATATTTCCACTACCTGTTGAAGACATTTCTGGATCAAAATTGTCATTATCCAATCCCCAAGTCAACAAGTTTCTACCATATACTGATAATTGAACACCGCTAAATGGTCCAGTCATTCTTTGTGGGAAAGAGTAAGTTAATGTTACCTCTCTCAATTTGAAATAATCTGCATCAAATACGTTTTGAGCTGTAGGACCAGAATAGTAATGTGCAAAATAATCTGGAGCATCAACGTTGGTTGAATTTGGAGCTGTATTGGTTACTGTATAAGTGCCATTGGTTGCGAAATCAGAAAAATCAACAGTTCCAGTTACACCATCAACTACAAGTCCATTTTCACGAATTCCGTTTGCAGCAGTTTCTGCTAACATACCACTATACATTCCCCACATGTTGGAAGTAGAAAAATATTTTCCTCCTTTTTGCATGTCAATCAAAGCACTTAAGCTTAAATTTTTATAAGAGAATGTGTTTCTCAATCCCATGTTGTAATCTGGTAATACAGAACCTAAGTTAGTAGTTGGAGTTCTTAAATACAATCCATTTGCACCTACTACTTTATTACCTGCTTCGTCATAAACGAAATCAGATCCTCTAATTTGACCCCATTTCTCACCTTTTACAGCAGCGATTTGAGCTACGAAAGGAGCACTTCCTAATACAACTGTTTGTAATCCTTCATTTAAGTCGATTACCATGTTGTCATTTTTCGCAAAGTTCCAAGTCAACGCCCATTCAAAATCATTTGTTCTAACAGGGATTAACGTAACCAAAGCCTCAATACCCTTGTTTTCCATTGATCCAGAATTCAAGTTTTTAGTTGTAAATCCTGTTGCTGGAGAAACTGGTACAGCCATGATCAAATCTTCTGTTAATTTTTCATAATAAGTTACGTCAAACATCAAACGTTTTTTGAACATCGATGCTTCGATACCAACTTCCCATGTTGAAATTAACTCTGGTTTCAAGAAAGGATTTTTCTTGTTTGCTTGGTTTGAGAATCCTGGAGTACCTCCAAAAATTCCTGGGTCACCAGCAATATACGTATTGATTAACTCATTTGGATTAGTATCATTACGAACTTCTCCCCATCCTCCACGGATTTTACCGAAATTTAAGATATCATTCTGTGGCATTAACTGAGAAAATACAAATGATCCCGATACAGAAGGATAGAAGTAAGAATTATTATCTGATGGTAATGTTGATGACCAGTCATTACGTCCCGTAACATCCACAAATAACATGTCTTTGAATCCTAATGAAATTCCTCCGAAAATACTATTTACACGTTTTTTGTATTTTCTATTTAAAACTGTTGGAGCTTCTAAACTGTTTCCAAGGTTATACAAATTCGGAACGATTAATCCACCATTTGTATTGGCTTGCATATTTTCATTGTCTTGGTTTCTTCTATTAACCCCAACAAAAGAGTTTACGCTGAAATCACCCCATGTTCTATCGAAGTGTAAACGACCTTCGTAGTTCATCTCTGTGAAATTAAATTCAGATACTGCGTATCCAGATTGAGCTTGTGATCCAATTGCAACTTGTGAGTTGATATCAAATGAATAAGTATCACCATACACACTTCCAATTGCATACAATCCTTTCATGAATTCGTATTTCAATTTCACGTTTCCATAAAAACGATCTCTGGTATCAGTTGACGTATTTTCGTAAACTGTCCAATATGGGTTGTCAGAATATTGAGGTAAAGCATTGTTCCAAGCTCTTCTGTTCCAAGTTCTTTGCTCACCTGTGCTTAATTTATAGTCTTTTAATACGTTGTAATCCAATTGTCTTTGCCCCCACTGGAACATTTTCTGGATAACACTATTGTCACCATATCCAACTTCTGGTCTGTTGAAACCAACTGTGCTGATATAGTTTAATTCTGCAGAAGCAGTTAATTTATCGCTAAATTTATTGTCAACAGATAAGTTAACAGTTGTTCTTTCTAATTCAGAATTTGGAACAATCCCTTTTTGAGCAACATTTGATAAGGATAAACGAGCCGATGTGTTTTCATATGATTTTCCAAATGCAACACTATTTGTAAACGTTAAACCACTTCTGAAGAAGTCTTTAGCGTCAGCTTGTGGAGCAACCCATGGAACTGGTCTTAAATAATCATTTGCGAATTCTGGGTCAAATGCATTCCAAGGCAATACGTAAGTGTTTGGATCGTATTTAGGACCCCAAGACTCATCCATTGCATAATGAACTAAATTATAAGTAGTTCCATTGATGTTTGCAGTTTGGAATGTATCACCATAACCACCACCATATGAATTTTGCAAATCAGGGAACAATGAGATCGCATCTACTGAGAATCCAGTGTTGAAAACGATTTCATCTCTACCTTTTTTAGCATTTTTTGTGGTAATCATAATCACCCCATTTGCACCTCTTGAACCATACAATGCCGCAGCTGGTCCTCCTTTCAAAACGTTGATTGACTCAATGTCATCTGGGTTGATGTCATACGCCATATCTCCATAGTCGCGTCCACCTGCACCACGTTGAGCGGTAGTCGTGTTGAAGTTGGAATTGTTCATTGGAATTCCGTCGATAACAATCAATGGTCTGTTTTCTTGTGTTAAAGACGTAACCCCTCTCATCGTAATTCTAGTAGAACCACCTAAGTTTGAAGAAGGATTCACGATGTTAACACCCGCTACATTACCTGATAAAGCATTCAAAGGATTTGATACTCTTGAAGCAGATAACATGTCGCCATCCACTTTCTGAGCAGAATACCCCAAAGCTTTTTCATCTCTTGTAATACCCAATGCCGTTACGACAGCACCTTCTAATTCGATGGAACCTCCCGCACGCAATGTTGCGTTGTAGGTGTTACTAGCCCCAACCGTTACAGTAACAACATCCATCCCAAGCGATTCAATGAAGAGTGTGTCTCCTTCACTTGCTTGAATTGAATATTTACCATCATCATCCGTGTACACTTCTTCTCCTGAGGAAGATCTTACGACCACATCTGGAAGAGCGAACCCGTTAGCGTCAGTTACAGTTCCTGTAACTGATTTTTCTTGCGCCATCAAAATTCCTCCGAAAAGGATTCCAAATAGCACAAGTAAACCTCTTAACTTTGTACTCATTTTGTTAAAGAATTTAATGTTTTATGAAGCTAAATTAACATTAAATTAATAGATATGCATTATGTTTAAGTGTTAATTTTTGATTTGAACCCATGAAAAAGCAATTAATTCTCAATGTGATAGAGGCTGGATGCGACGAAGCAGGCCGTGGATGCTTGGCTGGGCCCGTATTTGCAGCCGCAGTTGTTCTTGGTGAAAAATTCGACAATTCCTTAATTAACGACTCAAAAAAATTGACAGAATCCACGCGAAATACTTTGCGAAAATATATTGAAGAGCATGCAGAATATTGGGCAGTAGCTCAAGTTTCGGCTCAGGAAATTGATACGATAAATATTTTAAAAGCGAGCATTTTGGCAATGCATCGAGCGATAGATCAATTGGGTATTTTACCAGAACATATAATCGTCGATGGAAATCGATTCAAACCCTATCAATCTATTCCGCATACTTGTGTGGTTAAAGGAGATGCGAAATTTTTTAACATTGCAGCTGCTTCTATTTTGGCGAAAACGTATCGTGATGAATACATGGAGAAAATCCATCAAGAATATCCAACCTATAATTGGTCCAAAAATAAGGGGTATCCGACAACCGAACATCGATTGGCGATTTCAGAAATTGGAACGACCATTCACCATCGTATGTCCTTTAAATTGTTGCCAACACAACTAAAGTTAGATATTTAAACTTCGGTGATTCTGACCTCTTTCGGGACTAAAATTTCATAATTTCCACCATTTCGTAAGACATCTCGTACAATGCTGGAAGATATGTAGGCTTTCCCCGATGAGGTTAACAAAAAGACTGTTTCAATATCTTGTTTCGTAATCGCTCTATTGGTGTGTGCAATGGCTTTTTCGAATTCGAAATCCGCTGGGTTACGTAGTCCTCTAAGGATAAATGCTGCTCCAACTTTTTTACAATAATCCACCGTTAATCCTTCGTAAATATCTACTTCCACATTGGGGAATTTTTTCAAAGAATCTTCGATCCATTTTTTTCGCTGTTCCAATGAAAACATATAATTCTTTTGTGAATTTTGTCCAATGGCAACAATGATTTTGTCAAATAAAGGAACTGCTCGTTCGATGATATCATAATGACCTATTGTGATAGGGTCAAATGACCCAGGAAATACGGCTATTCGTTCCATAATGTCTTTCTATTTAAGGCAACTTGAATTTCGCTATCAAATAAATCCATTAAGTCAATATTTGCATAAGCAGCTTGTTGAGGAAATATACTTGCTGGTGAAAAACCAGGTAAAGTATTCATTTCTAAAAAATGTGGAATTCCATTCACAATGATATATTCCGAGCGCGAAATTCCTGTCATTTGCAAACAATCATAGGCTTTTTTCGAAATTTCTTCTACACGAATTCTAGTTTCTTCATCCAATCTTGCTGGCGTGATTTCTTCCGAAGCGCCCAAATATTTCGCTTCGTAATCGAAAAATTCGTTTTGACTGATGATTTCTGTAATTCCTACTACAGTGGTTTGACCATTCATGCCTAAAACACCTACAGAAACTTCCGTTCCTTCCAAGAAAGATTCAATCAAAACTTCTGGATCTTCATGAAATGCTTTTTCCAACGCTTGTTCAAATTCGTCAGGAGACTTAACTTTAGAAATCCCTAAACTCGAACCCGATTGATTGGGCTTGACGAAACAAGGCAATCCAACAACCTCCAGAATTTCTTCTTTATTGTAAGGTAAATCTTGACGGATGTATACCGATTTCGCATGAGGGATTCCATATTTGTCCAAGACGGCAATGCAATCTTTTTTATTAAATGTTAAAGCAGATTGATACATGGAACAACCTGTAAAGGGCATTCCAATCAGTTGCCAATAGGCTTGCATAAATCCATCTTCACCTGGCGTTCCGTGGATGATGTTGACAACGCAGTCAAAGGTTTCTTTCCTTCCGTCTTTTTCAAAACTAAAGTCTTCTTTGTTGATGGGGAATTTTTCTCCCTCAATCTCCGCATACCATCCTTCTTTTAGTATACGAACTCTAGTAGCTTTGTATTTTTCAGGATTGATACTTTGGTAAACCAATTCGCAACTTTTTAGCGAAACCACATATTCGTCTGAATATCCACCTGCGACGACTGCAATATGTAACATTGAATTGAAATTTAAGTCAAAGATAGTATCATTTCCATTTTTGAAGGTAATTTTCATCTGTTTAATTCAAGCAAAATTGAAATTTTTATAAGTAGCTTGGATATTTTAAAAAATTAGGCAAAAAAAATTATGTAAGTTTGCTCATTAATTGGTTGCAAGATTTTTTGGTTAAATTTTTGTAACTAAAATTTTAAAATTAAGCGAGTGAAATTCTTTAGAGCATTAACGAAATGGCAATTTTGGGCAAGTATTGTTTTAATGGCGCTTGCAGTTTATGGTCTTTACCATTTTACCTTCCGAGTATTTTTGAATTCCTATACCAATCATAATGAGGTAATGGAAATACCCGATTTATCTCAAATGAACATAAAGGAAGCTATCAAAACATTGGAAGATTTAAATCTTACCTATGAAATAGATAGTGTGAAATTTGATTCTACCAAAGCTCCTTTTGCGATTTTGGATTATTATCCACAAAAAGGATTTAAAGTAAAAGAAGGTAGAAGAATTTTTATCAAGTCCAATCCTCGTACTTGGTTGCCAGTTGAATTACCCGATATTATTGGAAAGTCAAAACGATTGGCTTTTACACAATTAAAATTATCGGGCTTAGAAGTAGGTGATACTATCTATGAGCCAGACATTGCAAAAGACGCAGTATTGCGTGTGATGTTCCAAGGAAAACAAATCACCAGCAAAACCATATTGCCAAGATTTGCCCGAGTAGATGTTGTGTTAGGAAAAGGTTTGGAGTATGGAGTAAAAATGGAAAACCTAATTGGCATGGGGCTAGATCAAGCAAGATCCACTATTGTTGCCAATCAATTTGAAGTAGGTCGATTGGTCGTTGAGGAGTCGGTTTCCGATAGTTCCGTCCTTCGTGTTTTTTATCAATATCCAATTGCTGGTGATAATTACGACCAAGGATTGCCTGTTGATTTGTGGCTTTCTTCCAGAAGTCCAGCTGAATTAGCAATGAGAGTGAAAGATTTAGATCGACAATATCGAAACGACTTAAAAGATTCTGCCGCAATTGCGGAATATGAACGTCAATTGCAACTAAAAGATCGAACTGAATTGTCAACTGATAATACTCCATCAGTGCAAGAATCTCAATTGCCTCCTAAAAATGTTCCGCAAGAACAACCAGAAGGCGTTCAAATAGATTAAGAATATGTCCCATATTGAAAATAGCGAGAACAAACAAGAATGGTTCGAGCAATACTCTTTTGTAGTTAGTGGTGGTCAAGAGCCATTACGCATCGATAAGTTTTTGATGAATTTTATCGAACAAGCTACCCGAAATAAAATTCAGAAATCTGCAGATAATGGATTTATTTTGGTAAATGGATCTCCCGTAAAGTCCAATTATAAAGTAAAACCGGGTGATGAAATAAAAGTTATGCTAGAGGAACCACCTCGTGTCATTGATATTCTTGCTGAAAATATTCCCTTGAACATCGTCTATGAAGATGATTCGGTGGTCGTAATAGATAAAGAACCAGGAATGGTGGTTCATCCTGGACATGGAAACTACAAAGGGACTTTGGTTAATGCCTTGAAATTCCATTTTGACAACCTTCCTTCTATGTCTCAAGATTTGGAACGCCCAGGTTTGGTGCACCGAATTGATAAAGATACAAGCGGACTTTTGGTAGTCGCCAAAACCGAACAAGCGATGCAGTCCTTAACCGCTCAATTCAAAGCCAGAACGACAGATCGATTATACGATGCATTGGTTTGGGGTAGTTTGGAAGAAGATAAAGGGACGATTGAAGGTCATATTGGACGACATTTAAAAGACCGCATGCAGATGGCTGTTTTTCCAGAAGGTGATCAAGGTAAACCTGCTATAACGCATTATGCGGTTAAGGAGAGGTTTCTATATGTAACTTTGGTAGAATGTAAATTAGAGACGGGTCGTACGCATCAAATTCGTGCACACTTCAAACATTTAGGTCATCCTTTGTTCAATGATGATCGATACGGTGGAAATTCAATTCTAAAAGGAACTACTTTTACCAAATACAAACAATTTGTCGAAAATTGTTTCAAAACTTGTCCTCGTCAAGCACTTCATGCCAAAACTTTAGGATTTGATCATCCAGTTTCTGGAGAAAGAATGAATTTCGAATCGCCAATGCCAAATGATATGGTGGAATTGTTGGAGAAGTGGCGAAACTATTCGAAGCATTCCAAAGACGATCCCAATATGGATCAAGAAATCGATAAAAGTGGAAATGAAAATTGGTAGAAATCATTAGAAATTTTGATTTTGAGAAGAATTAGTCCAAAAGAATTAAGAATTGTTTTTGCATTTTATTCTCTTGGATTGATCTATCTGATGCTGTTTGGTTTTGGTCGAATGGCCGATGATTTCAAGCAAATTCAACTCATTCCCTTTAAAACCATTGGCGATTTTATCTTCCTTCAAAACGGATTTTACCATTTTTTTATCAATATCATTTGCAACATTGTTTTATTCATTCCATTCGGATTTTTAGGGCTAATTTCCCCTAAACTTCAATCCTTAAAGTGGAACCTAATTTACTTTTGGATAGGTTTGATTCTAATGGAATTTCTTCAGTATATCACGGGTCGAGGAATTGCCGATGTCGATGATTTCATACTGAATTCAATTGGAGTAATTCTGGGAAATTTTCTGATGAGATCGAAATTCTTTCAAGCTCAGATTTTTAAATTTCCTCAAGACTAATTTCCCCTTTGGATTCTATTCCTAAAAAGAAGATTTTTTCGTAAATTCGCATCTCCTTAAAAATTAAGGAAATCAAACGAATTAGGAATTCATCAAAAGCGATTCTGGTAATTGTTTTTGAGATTTGGAACGATACGAAATGAGCAAGAATTTTAAAGAATACAAACAACTTGATTTAGTTCAATTAGCAAATGATGTTTTAAATGATTGGCAAGCAAACCAAACATTTGAAAAGAGTGTGAGCACACGTGAAGGCCAAGAAAACTACGTTTTTTACGAAGGACCTCCTTCTGCAAACGGACTTCCGGGTATTCACCACGTGATGGCGAGAGCAATCAAAGATATTTTTTGTCGTTATCAAACCCTAAAAGGAAAACAAGTTCACCGTAAAGCCGGTTGGGACACGCACGGACTTCCAGTGGAATTAGGTGTGGAAAAAGAATTGGGGATTACCAAAGAAGATATCGGAAAGAAAATCACGATCGAAGAATACAACAAAGCTTGTCGCGAAGCCGTGATGCGCTATACCGATATTTGGAACGATTTAACCCAAAAAATGGGGTATTGGGTCGATTTGAAAGATCCCTACATCACCTACGAACCCAAATATATGGAATCGGTTTGGTGGTTGTTGAAACAGATTTACGACAAAGATTTGTTGTACAAAGGTTACACCATTCAACCTTATTCACCAAAAGCAGGAACCGGTCTTTCTTCCCACGAATTGAACCAACCTGGAACCTACCGCGATGTGACCGATACATCAATAGTTGCTTGTTTCAAAGCCATCAAAGATTCATCTGATTTCTTGAAAGGAATCGAGGGCGATGTCTATTTCTTGGCTTGGACGACTACTCCTTGGACCTTGCCATCAAATACTGCTTTGACCGTTGGTCCAAAAATCGATTATGTTTTAGTCGAAACGTTCAACCAATATACCTTCCGTCCACAGAAAGTCATTTTGGCAAAAGCTTTATTGAATTCTGTATTTGGGAAAACTTATTTTGAATCAGCGGAAGAAACCGATTTCGAAAACTTCAAAGAAGGTGACAAAAAAATTCCTTACCGAATTTTAGAAGCCTATCAAGGTTCTGATTTGGTAGGAATCAAATACGAACAATTATTGCCTTGGGCATTGCCATATGAAGATGCAGACAAAGCATTTCAAGTGATCGATGGAGATTTCGTGACCACAGAAGACGGAACCGGAATCGTTCACACTGCACCAACTTTTGGTGCGGATGATGCCAAAGTAGCCAAAGAACACGGAATTCCGCCGATGTTGGTATTGGACGAAAATGAAAACCCTGTTCCATTGGTGGATTTGCAAGGAAAATTCATTGCATCTCTTCCAGATGGCTACGGTGGAAAATACGTAATAAACGAATATTACAATGAAGGTGAAGCGCCTGAACGTTCAATTGACGTGGAAATTGCGATTCATTTGAAAGAAATGAACCAAGCCTTCAAAGTTGAAAAATACAAGCACAGTTATCCGCATTGTTGGAGAACCGATAAGCCGATTTTATACTATCCGTTGGATTCTTGGTTCATCAAAATCACGTCGGTTCGTGATCGAATGAGTGAATTGAACAAAGAAATCAATTGGAAACCAAAAGCAACTGGAGAAGGTCGTTTCGGGAATTGGTTGGATAACGCCAACGATTGGAATTTGTCACGTTCTCGTTATTGGGGAATTCCTTTGCCAATTTGGCGTACAGACCCTTCGACAAGCTCAGGGACCTCGGAAGAAATCATCATCGGTTCAGTAGAAGAATTGATGAACGAAATCCAAAAAGCAATCAATGCGGGTGTAATGACCCAAAATCCATTTGAAGGATTTGAAGTAGGCAATATGTCGGAAGAAAACTATGCGAAAATCGATTTGCATAAAAACATCGTGGACCAAATCACCCTGGTGTCAGCTTCGGGTAAACCGATGAAACGTGAAGCCGATTTGATTGATGTTTGGTTTGATTCGGGTGCAATGCCATATGCACAATTCCATTATCCGTTCGAAAACAAAGATTGGATTGATTCTGGAGCAAAATTCCCAGCAGATTTCATCGCAGAAGGAGTCGATCAAACACGCGGATGGTTCTATACGTTGCACGCAATCGGAACCTTGGTTTTTGATCAAATCGCTTATAAAAATGTGGTTTCCAATGGATTGGTGTTGGATAAAAACGGACAAAAAATGTCCAAACGTTTAGGAAATGCGGTGGATCCATTCGAAACATTGGCAACCTATGGTCCTGACGCAACGCGTTGGTATATGATTTCCAATGCACAACCTTGGGAAAACCTGAAATTTGATTTAGCGGGTGTCGATGAAGTTCGTCGTAAATTCTTCGGAACCCTTTACAATACCTATTCTTTCTTCGCTTTGTACGCCAACGTAGATGGATTCAAATACGAAGAAGCAGAGATTCCAGTGAATGAAAGAGCGGAATTAGACCGTTGGATTTTATCGGAATTGAATACCTTGATCAAAAAAGTAGATGAATTCTATTCTGATTACGAACCAACTCGTGCGGCAAGAGCGATTCAAGATTTCGTGATCGACAATTTATCAAACTGGCACATCCGTTTGAGTAGAAGACGTTTCTGGAAAGGCGAATATGCAAAAGACAAAATTTCGGCTTACCAAACTTTGTATACTGTGTTGGAAAAAGTTGCCATTATTTCAGCGCCAATCGCTCCGTTCTTTATGGATCGTTTGTACAAAGATTTGAATGCAGCAACAGGAAAAGATGCGGCAGAATCTGTGCATTTAGCATTTTATCCGAAAGTCGATGAATCCTTGATCGATTCCGAATTGGAAATCAGAACCCAATTGGCGCAACAAGCAACTTCCATGATTTTATCTTTGCGTAAAGGAGCGGATTTAAAAGTTCGTCAACCTTTGCAAAAAGTGATCATTCCGGTTTTGGATAACCAAATGAAAGAACGTTTGGAGTCAGTTTCGGAATTGTTGAAACAAGAAGTCAATGTCAAGGAAATTCAATTGTTGACCAACGAAGAAGCTTCGCATTTATTGGTGAAAAGCATCAAACCCAACTTCAAAACTTTGGGTCCAAAGCACGGCCAAGATATGAAAGCAATTTCGGCTGCAACCGCGAAATTGACCAATGATGATATCTTAAAATTGGAAACTGACGGGAAATTGGAATTGGATTTGGGTACGAAAAATGTCGAATTGGAATTGGAAGATTTCGAAATTGCCACTTCCGACATCCCAGGCTGGTTGGTTACTTCTAATGGAAATTTAACCGTTGCTTTGGATATTACTTTGACCGAAGAATTGAAATCCGAAGGTTTGGCAAGAGAATTGGTCAACCGAATCCAAAATTTGCGCAAGGAAACTGGTTTGGAATTGACCGACAAAATTAAATTGTTTGTGAAAAAAGATGAACAATTAGAAAATGCAATAAATCAAAATAAAGATTATATTTGTTCGGAAACGCTTACGGAGCAGCTTTTAATCGAAGCTGATATTCAGGGCGGAACGAAAATAGAATTAGATGGATTAGAAACCGAAATTTCGATTTCAAAAATTTAAAAAAACTATGTCAACTACAGAAGAAAGAACAAGATATTCTGATGCGGAATTGGAAGAATTCCGTCAGATCATACAAGAGAAGTTAACGAAAGCAGAACGCGATTACGAATTGATCAAAGAAACCTTTATGAATGGTTTGGACAATGGAACAGACGATACGTCTCCAACGTTCAAGGCATTTGAAGAAGGTTCAGAAACGATGAGCAAAGAACAAAATGCGCAATTGGCTTCACGTCAAGAAAAATTCATTCGTGATTTGAAAAATGCTTTGATTCGCATCGAAAACAAAACCTATGGTATCTGTCGTGTAACTGGGAAATTGATCAACAAAGAAAGATTGAAGTTGGTTCCACATGCGACATTGAGTATCGAAGCGAAAAATATGCAACGTTAAAAAACAAGTTTGAAAAAAATAGGAATCATCGTTTTGTTGGTATTGATCATTGATCAATTGACAAAATTTTATATCAAAACCAATTTTGCCTACGGCGAAGGAGTTGAAGTTTTCAGTTGGTTTATACTGAAATTCGTGGAAAATCCTGGTATGGCGTATGGAGCTGAATTTGGCGGATTAACAGGGAAAATTGTTTTGTCTATTTTGCGCATCATTTTGATTGCAGGAATCGGATGGTACATTTGGAAAAATGTTAAAGTTCATAACAACAATTATTTCAAAATTGGGATGGCGCTTGTGTTTGCAGGAGCGATCGGAAATTTGATTGATGGATTGTTTTATGGATTGATTTTCGATACTGGATTAACTTGGAACGAAGAAAGAGCCGCTTGGGATGCCTACTATGGAATTTCAAAAGCGGACTTTTCGGGATATTCTGGGTTTTTAATGGGAAGCGTAGTAGACATGTTTTACTTTCCACTTTTCGTTTGGCCAGATTGGGTTCCAATCGTAGGTGGGAAAGAATTCTTTTCTTACATATTCAACGTAGCCGATGCTGCGATAACCGTAGGAGGAGCCACGATACTTTTATGTCGAAACAAAGTATTTTCTTAAAAATAAAAATGGATATGATAAGCCCCAAGAGAAAAATCTTGGGGCTATTTTTTGATAAAATTTCTACATTTGAAAAGTTTTAACTCATTATCACATGTCGCATTTTCCACTCCGTTCAGATAAAAATTGTTTAAACTGTGGCGCAGAAGTACAAAAAAGATTCTGTCCCAATTGTGGTCAGGAAAATGTAGAGGTAAGACCAAGTTTCCATCATTTAATTTCTCACTTTTTTGCCGACTTATTTCATTACGATAGTGGTTTCTGGAAAACCATGAAAACATTGCTGTTTAAGCCAGGTATAATCGTAAAAGAATATTTGAGTGGAAAAAGAAAAACCTACGTAGAACCGGTAAAACTGTATATTTTCGTCAGTTTTGTTGCCTTTTTCTTGCCTCACTTTCTGCCCAATTATGTTGATTCATTGACAGAGGACACAAAGGAAAATTTAGAAGTTTCGAAAGAGGTTAAAATAGATAATCCTAATTTTTTAAATGTGCTGAGCGTTGCTCAATTGGATTCTATCCAGAATTCCTTGGATGAAAAAGATAGAATTCCTGCAGATGAATATCTTGAAGTTCGCAAGCGTTTGGAGCAAGTAAATAAACTCGAGAAAGACTTAAATCTCGCTAAAGATGGCGGTTTTGAACTGAATCTTTTTGATAATGAAGGAGATTCTATTGACCAATATGAAGGAATAAGTTTAGGAGAGAATTATAAAAATATCAAAACCGTTGCAGAATTCGATTCCATTCATGCTTCCTTGCCCAAAAAGGATAGATTGAATTGGTTGGGAGCTAAATTGGGACGTAAGCTCATTGAAATTCAAGAAAATTATGTGTATCATAATTTCGATTATCGAGAAAAATTAAAAGAAACATTTGTCAAGAACCTTCCCAAAGTTCTTTTCTTTTACCTCCCGATATTTGCCTTCACGCTTTGGTTGTTTCACAAAAAGAAGAAATGGTTGTATTACGATCATGGTATATTTACCTTGTATTTTATGTCGGCTATGCTTATTTTTATTACGTTCAATACACTTATCCATTCGGTTATAAGTATTCCTGGAGTATGGTGGAGCGGATATGAATCCATATACAATGTTCTAAGCTTATTGATAGGATTTGCCATTTTTGGGTATCTCATATTTTATTTTTTCCGTGCGCATCATGTCGTGTATGAAAAATCAACATGGCGATCTAGAATAATCGTTCTCATCCTTTTATTTGTCAATATGTTCATGGTTTTTTGGGTGGGAATATTTTATACAATATTCACATTTATGCTGATTTAAACCATAATTTCTAGGTTGCTCATTTTCAAATTCGCACCTATCTTTGCAAGAAATTTTTTAACATGAACGAAGCAAGTCTCAAAAAATGGTTCAACATTTTTTGCATCATGGAATTCATAAGTTGCATCCTATTATTTTGTGTAGCAATGCCTGTAAAATATGGTTTCGATCCCGAAACACCTTTGATGTTTCCAATCGGAATGTTTCATGGCGTAGCCTTCATGGGCTATATTTTGTTGGCATTTTTGGTAAAGAAAATTTACAAATGGGACGATGAAGAGTTTGTATTCATCTTATTATTTGCCTTCATTCCGTTTGCGACTTGGTTCGTACACAAAAAAATCAAGAAATTCGAACAAGAAAATCCAAGCTAACTTGGGCATGACCCCTCCCTACGGTCGGGGTCGGGCTCTCGGAACTCGCTTCTCGTACGCCGATGCGTACGAGAGAGCTCAAACAGATTCCTCGATCCCTCATGCGAGGAAGTGACCAAAAAAAATCAGGTTGAAACGAAATTTCTTCTTCCATCAATCCCCAAAATCAGATTGACAGAAGTATATTTGTTCACCAAAAACGAAAAAACATACAACATGCCACGAGTTTTAACAGGTGTTCAGGCAACTGGAACACCGCACATTGGAAACATACTGGGAGCCATTTATCCTGCAATTGATTTGGCCAATTCTTCAACGGACGATTCTTTTATTTTTATCGCAGATTTACATGCTTTGACCCAAATCAAAGATCCTGAAGTTTTGAAACAAAACACCTATGAAGTAGCAGCATGTTGGTTGGCATTGGGCTTGGATACAGAAAAAGCCGTTTTTTACCGCCAGTCAGACGTGCCTCAAGTTTCAGAATTGATGTGGTATTTGTTGAATTATTTTCCATTTCAACGATTGACATTGGCGCATTCTTTCAAAGATAAACAAGACTATTTGAGCGATGTTAATGCTGGATTGTTTACCTATCCGATTTTGATGGCTGCCGACATTTTGATGTACGATGCCGATGTAGTTCCCGTTGGGAAAGACCAATTGCAACACTTAGAAATCACGCGCGATGTTGCAGAACGTTTCAATCGTCAAATGGGCGAGACCTTTGTTTTGCCTTATGCGAAAATTAGCGAAGAAGTGATGATCGTTCCTGGGACAGATGGAGAGAAAATGAGTAAATCAAGAAACAATTATTTGAATATTTTCCTTTCTGAAAAAGAATTGAAAAAACAAGTCATGTCCATCCAAACCGATAGTACTCCTTTGGAAGATCCTAAAAATCCAGAAACCGACAATGTATTTGCTTTGTATAAATTAGTCGCAACTCCAGAACAAATCGAGGAGATGCGTCAAAACTATTTGAATGGTGGATATGGTTATGGTCATGCAAAAAATGCCTTGTTAGAAGTGTTGATTGAGAAATATG
The DNA here is from genome assembly GCF_040545805.1 of Moheibacter stercoris. Classification (NCBI taxonomy): domain Bacteria; kingdom Pseudomonadati; phylum Bacteroidota; class Flavobacteriia; order Flavobacteriales; family Weeksellaceae; genus Moheibacter; species Moheibacter stercoris. Next base: position 19,029 of record NZ_JBEPMO010000002.1, on the reverse strand, counting down.
CGGAACCTCGCAGAAAATTTGCGGAACTTTTAAATGATCGAGCTTTGTTAGATGCATATTTAGAGAATGGGGCTGTTCGTGCTGCTGCCGTTGGAGACAAAGTTCTTAGAAGAGTTCGTGAAAAAATCGGATTGAAAATTTAATTCATATCAATTGAAATAAAGAAAAAGCCTTGTAAGTCATAAAATTACAAGGCTTTTTTTGTATATTGATTGCTCAAACTATCTCATGAAACACATCTATTTTCTTATTATTCTTTTTGCATTTAGTGACTTATTTGCACAAATTCAACCCGAAATCCTATGGGAGAAAAAAATTGGAGGGGCACATGAAGAAAAGGCTAATGATATCATCCAATTAGCAGATGGAAATATAATTGTAGTTGGTTTTAAACTTTCTGATACAGACGTTTATGGATATTCCTCAGATTTTTACATTGTTAAATTGAATGAATTAGGAGAGCAGATCTGGGAGAAATCTTTTGGTGGTAGTATGTGGGATGAAGTTAAGAGTGTAGTGGAAACGCTAGATGGAGATATTTTGATGGCAGGATTTTCCTATTCAAATAATGGAAATGTTTTGAACAATTATGGAAATTCAGATGCTTGGATCGTCAGATTAAATGGGAATGGAGACATTGTTTGGAGTAAAAATTATGGAGGTTCAAGCATTGATACAGCTCAATCTATTGTTTCAAACTTAGACGGAACTTATACAATCTTGGGTACTAGCTTCTCAAGTGATATTGATCTTGATAACAATAAGGGTTTAATGGATTATTGGGTTTTTAGCATTGATGAAATGGGAGAAATACTATGGTCAAAAACCTATGGCGGCTCTCAAGAAGATTTTGCTACTCAACTAATCAAAACGCAAGACAATGGATATTTATTAGGAGGGTATTCCCACTCAATTGACCATGACGTACCCAATAATTGGGGTGAGAAAGATTTTTGGGTTGTAAAAATTACGAATACTGGTGAAATTCAATGGAGTAAGAATTTTGGAGGTTCAGAGTGGGATGAGTTATATGGTTTGTGCGAAACAGAATCTGGAAATTTTGGATTGAGCGGATATACCTATTCCTCAGATGGCGATGTTTCAGAATTGTATGGAGATGTAGATATTTGGGTTGTGAAGCTTGATGCTGCAGGAAATATGTTGTGGGAAAGAAATTATGGAAGTTCGGGAACCGATGAAGGTTATTCTATATCTGCAATAGGAGAAAATTTTTTGGTCGCAGGAATGACTGTTGGTGATGTGATTGATTATGATATAACGGAAGGTATTGGTGGTGGCGATATGTGGTTTTTTAAATTAGATGCAAATGGTGATTTGATTTGTCAAAAAGTTTTGGGTGATATTTATTACGATAGGGCAAATGTTATACAATCTTTTATTGATGATAAATTCTTGGTAGCAGGTCATTTTGAACACGAAAATCCAACGGGACAACCAGAAGATATCAACTTTGATTTCTGGGTTATATATTTTGCAGATGCTGAAATGTCTACAGAAGAATTAAATCAAAAAAGCATTTCCATTTACCCCAATCCAGTGAAAAATAATTTGTTTTTTAGCGAAGAATTAAGGGATATAGAAATTTATAATTCGCTAGGACAGAAAATCCGAAATTTCGAAAAAGGAACCCATATCAATCTTTCTTCTCTTCCAAAAGGAACCTATCTGTTGAAAGCAAAATCAAGTTCTCAGAAATCAATCCAACATACATTCATAAAGCATTAAACGTTAGACTTTTCAAACTTATTGTGAAACTTAATTCCCGAATTGTTATTATTTATTAAAAATTAGAATAAATAAAGGTTTCGGTTGTATCTTTGTATGTTCAAAAATAAGAGAGTAAAATGATTAAAGTTTCAGATACTGCAAAAGTGAAAATTGCTTCTTTGATGCAAGAAGAAGGAACTTCTATTGAAAATAGTTTTGTACGTGTTGGCGTAGAAAGTGGTGGTTGTTCTGGTTTGTCATACAAATTATCCTTTGATGCTACTCAAGCAGAAAACGATCGTTTGTTTGAAGACAATGGCGTTCGCATCGTAGTAGATAAAAAATCATTCTTGTATTTAGTTGGCACGACTTTGGAATATTCAGGTGGACTAAATGGTAAAGGATTTGTTTTCAATAATCCAAATGCCCAAAGAACTTGTGGATGTGGTGAAAGCTTTGCCGTATAAAAGACTTGTGATGATCAAAATGAAATTGGTACAACTTTTTATCCTGATGCTTTCTGTTGGCCTGATGGCGCAAGAAACCATTAAAGATCCAAAAGATTTGATGGTTTTTCAACCCGACGAACAATCGAAAAGATTCAATGAAGTCTATACTCAAAATTTCTTTTTTGGGAATTTCGGGATTAAACCTTTGGTCAATGCAATCCCGATTGATTATTCTAAAGTTAGATCCATTCGAATTTCAGCAGAAAAAGGAGGGAAGAAAACCCCAAATATCATGGAGCTTTATTTCAACCAAAATGGAAACATAGAGAAATTGAAAGTTTCCGAAATGCTGGCTGGAACAAAGCGTGAAGTAATCTACAAATACCAAGATGGATTGATTGTTGAAGAGAAATTCAACGATCCAGATGGCGCAAAAGTCAATCAATTCTACTATGCAAATGGGAAAATGATTGTCAAAACCATCAAAGGAATGGTAGAAGTGTATGATTTGAACGGTGAAATTTTCACCAAACAAAGTTATTTAGATGGAAAGTTGGTTTTCAAAGATCGATTGGAAGGAAAATGTAGAATTACTACTTATCTAAAAGAAGATATTGACAAAGTATGTTACAGCAACTTCAATTCAGAATTGCCTTTGACAATGGAAGAATTTGTGTCATCCTATGATGCAACCTCCAAAAAGAACCAAATCAAACCAGAAAATAAATGGGAAGTAAAAAAATTGGATGAGTTAAATTATTCAATTTTAAGAGATGCAAGAGAAAATTACCAAGTAAAATTGGATAAAAACAAAAGGGTGAAATCGTTTGAATTTTTGGGAAGCAAAGCTGACAATGTCAAGCCCGTTTCTTACACATTCGCCTATACATATTACTAGAAAATGAGCAATACAAAATATACCGAAGACGATTTAAGACAAGACCTATCCACCAAAAAGGAATATGAATTTGGCTTTACAACCGATGTAGAGTATGAAGAATTCCCGGTAGGTTTAAATGAAGACATCATTCGTGAGATTTCAAAGCGTAAAGAAGAGCCGGAATGGATGACCGAATGGCGTTTAGATGCCTTCCGTCAATGGCAAAAAATGGAAGAACCAGAATGGGCAAATGTTCATTACGAAAAGCCAAACTTCCAAGAAATCACCTATTATGCGGCTCCTAAGAAAAAGCCAGAACTTTCAAGTTTAGATGAGGTCGATCCAGAATTATTGAAAACCTTTGAAAAATTGGGTATTTCAATGGATGAGCAAAAACGTTTAACAGGCGTTGCTGTCGATATCGTGATGGATTCCGTTTCGGTTGCAACGACATTCAAAGATACATTGAACGATTTAGGAATTATTTTCTGTTCCATTTCGGAAGCAATCAAAGAGCATCCAGAATTGGTTCAAAAATACATTGGAAAAGTGGTTCCAAAAACCGATAATTTCTATGCTGCATTAAATTCAGCCGTGTTTTCAGATGGTTCGTTCTGTTACATTCCCAAAGGAGTTCGTTGCCCGATGGAATTGTCGACTTACTTCCGTATCAACCAAGCGGGAACAGGTCAGTTCGAAAGAACTTTGTTAATTGCTGACGAGGGTTCGTATGTTTCATATTTGGAAGGATGTACGGCTCCAAGTCGTGATGAAAACCAATTGCATGCTGCTGTTGTGGAATTAATCGCGATGGATGATGCTGAAATTAAATACTCAACCGTTCAGAACTGGTATCCTGGAAATGAAGAAGGAAAAGGTGGTGTCTTTAACTTCGTAACCAAAAGAGGTGTTGCCGAGAGAAATGCAAAAATCTCTTGGACGCAGGTGGAAACAGGTTCTGCTGTTACTTGGAAATATCCATCTTGTATTTTAAAAGGAGATAATGCTGTAGGAGAATTTTATTCGATCGCGGTAACCAATAATTTCCAACAAGCCGATACAGGAACCAAAATGATTCACATTGGTAAAAACACCAAATCCACCATTATTTCCAAAGGAATTTCTGCTGGAAAATCTCAGAATTCTTACCGTGGATTGGTGAAAGTTATGCCTAATGCAGATGGCGCAAGAAACTTCTCGCAATGTGACTCTTTGTTGATGGGTAACGAATGTGGAGCGCATACATTCCCATATATCGAAATCAAGAATAAAACAGCCCAATTGGAACATGAAGCGACGACTTCCAAAATTGGAGAAGATCAATTGTTCTATTGTAACCAAAGAGGAATCAATACAGAAAAAGCAATTGCTTTAATCGTTAACGGATTTAGCCGTGAAGTCTTGGATAAATTACCAATGGAATTTGCTGTGGAAGCTAAAAAACTGTTGGAAATTTCATTAGAAGGAAGTGTAGGATAATGTTGAGTTTAACGTTCAAAGTTTAAGGTTTAATGTTATGGCAACAATTGAAAAATTTGAAGATTTGGAAATTTGGATGGAGGCAAGAAAAATTTCTGCAAAAATTCATGAGCTTTCAATTGAAACCGAACTTAAAAATGACTTTGGATTAAGGAATCAAATAAAGAATTCTTCTGGATCTATTATGGACAATATTGCAGAAGGTTTTGAAAGGGGAGGTAATTTAGAATTTAGACAATTTCTTTCTATTGCAAAAGGTTCAGCCGGAGAAACTAGATCTCAATTATATCGATTATTTGATTCAAATTATATTGAAGAAAAAGAATTTGAAGATTTAAAAGTTAGATTAGAAAATTTAAGTGGGAAAATTCAAAATTTTATAAAATATTTAAATAAAAAGGATTTTAAAGGAGATAAGTTCAAATAAGAACTATTTAACTTGAAACTTTAAACATCAAACCTTAAACAAATTAAGATGTTAAAAATAAATAATTTACATGCTCAAATCGAAGACGGAGCAGAAATCTTAAAAGGAATCAATTTAGAAATCAAACCAGGTGAAGTTCATGCGATTATGGGACCAAATGGTTCTGGTAAATCGACTTTATCTTCGGTAGTTGCTGGAAAAGAAGATTACGAAGTTACCGATGGTGAAATTGAATTTTATGGGGAAGATTTATTGGAATTAGGAGCAGATGAGCGTGCACACAAAGGGGTATTCTTGTCGTTTCAATATCCAGTCGAAATTCCGGGAGTAACTGTAACCAATTTCATCAAAACAGCGATCAACGAAACACGTAAAGCGCAAGGTTTAGAAGAAATGGGAGCATCTGAAATGTTGAAATTAATTCGTGAGAACGCAGATAAATTAGGAATCAAAAAAGATTTCCTTTCTCGTTCCTTAAACGAAGGTTTCTCTGGAGGTGAAAAGAAACGTAATGAGATTTTCCAAATGATGATGTTGAATCCGAAATTAGCGATTTTGGACGAAACCGATTCAGGATTGGACATTGATGCTTTGCGTATCGTTGCTGATGGTGTGAATGCTTTCAAAAATGAAAACAATGCAGTTTTGGTGATCACTCACTACCAACGTTTGTTGGATTATATCGTTCCAGATTTTGTACATGTATTGTACAATGGTAAAATCATCAAATCTGGAGGGAAAGAATTGGCTTTGGAATTGGAAGCGAGAGGATACGATTGGGTGATCGAAGAAGCAACTGTTTAATTTTTTTGTATTGGGTACAAATGTTTAGGCTCATCACTGATGGATTCCTTAAACATTCTACTTCTTACATTAATACATCAAAAAAATGATCGATTTAAAAGAAAATTTAGTTTCAAGACATTTGGTTTTCAACGAAAAGAATTCAAAGAATCAATTCGTGAATCAATTGCGTCATGAAGCTATCGAAATATTTGACAAAGCAGGATTTCCAAACAAAAAAGAAGAAGAATGGAAATACACCAATTTGGCTCCTTTGTTAAAAAAAGATTACAAATTATTTCCTGAATCTGAAGATGTTTCCATCGGATACCAAGATGTGAAAAAATACTTCGTTCATGACATGGATACCTATAACATCGTTTTTGTCAATGGTGTGTATAGCAGCTATTTGTCATCAACAACGCATGAAGAAGCCGATATTTGTGTATTGTCGAGTGCATTGAATAAGATGGTTCATCAGCCAGTGATTGAAAATTTCTACGGAAAAATTGCAGACAAAACCGAAAGTTTGGTTGCCTTGAATACAGCTTTTTCCAAAGACGGAGCTTTCATTTACGTACCAGATAATGTGATTTTGTCCAAACCTGTTCAAATCATGTATCTTTCGACTACCAATGAATCCGAAGTGATGTATCATCCAAGAAATTTGGTGGTAATTGGAAATAATTCTCAAGCGCACATCATTGAAAGACATCAGACTTTGGATGGGAAAGCGAATTTGACGAATTCTGTTACCGAAGTTCACGTAGGGAAAAATGCGGAATTGGATTATTACAAAGTTCAGAATGATAGCAAAGAAGCATCTCTAATTGACAATACTTTCATTGCACAAGAACGTGATTCCAAAGCTGCTTTTCAAACCTTCTCATTTGGTGGGAAATTGACACGAAACAATTTGAATTTCGTTCAAAATGGAGAAAACACAAATTCTATTTTGAATGGTATTACGGTGATTTCGGGAGATCAACATGTGGATCATCATACCAAAGTAGAACATAAATTCCCTCATTGTGAAAGCCATGAATTGTACAAAGGGATTTACGATGAGAAATCAAGAGGTGTTTTCAACGGAAAAGTGTATGTGCATCCAGAAGCACAAAAATTGAATGCATTTCAACAAAATAACAACGTATTGTTGACCAATGATGCTTCCATCGACACAAAACCTCAGTTGGAGATTTTTGCTGATGATGTGAAATGTTCGCATGGATGTACGGTAGGACAATTGGATGAATCTGCATTGTTCTATATGCAACAACGTGGAATTCCTAAAAAAGAAGCCAAAGCATTATTGTTGTATGCATTTGCAGCAGATGTTTTGGAACATGTTCAAATTCCACAAGTGAAAGTTCGTATTACGAAGATCATTGCCGAGAAATTAGGAGTCAATATAGATTTTGACTTATAAATAAAGAATAAAAAAGTCCCGATATCGGGACTTTTTTATTGGATTAAGGGTTACAATCAATGTTGTCAAGTGCATCTAATAAATCGTCTGGATCATATCCAGAGTTCGGACAATTTTTAACGTAGTTATAGAAATCAGTTAATTTCTGTTTTACGTTCATACAATTTGCATAGGTTTGATTTTGGGTGTATGTCATTGCTGCACTTTGATATGCGTTGGCCAATTCGACAACTTTAGAAGGGTTGCAATTACCAACTCCTCCGTCATCATCATCTTCCCCAAAACAAGAAAACGAAAACAAAGAGATACATCCTACAAGGAAGAATCTTGATAATAAATTTTTCATAAATGTTAATTAAAATAAAATCCGAAATTAACATTCGTGAAGAAGATGCGAAATACCGATGATTAGGTAATTTTTAGTAGGCAACGTTGGGATTGTAGGGAATTAATTGAGGTTTGCCAAAATCAAATTCCATCAATTCGTAATCCGAAATATTGAAAGCATTGGTTTTGAAAATATGATCTCCTTGTCCCGGAATGGTATTGTACCAAGCAAAGGAAAGTTGGAAATTGCTAAAGACCAAATAATCATTGGTAAATAATATCCCTACGCCAATTTTGGAATACATTTTTCCGTTGAACAAATTTTCATTGCCAATCAACCCAAAAGATCCACTGATGAATGGCGATAAACGAAATCCTAAGAAATCATAAGGTGAATAAGATTGAATTTGAACATTGGTCAACCATTTCTTTGTTCCCACCACTTCCAAACTTCTAAATCCAGGAATTCCCAATGGGTCACGCTCATTTAATGTCAACCGATCTCCATAAGAATCAACTCGATTTCCACCCAAAATAAGATGAGATGAAAGGAAATTTCGAAACTTCCAATCTCCCCAATTCATCAATCGTGTAAAATAATTTCCGGAAACTGAAAATACAGTCTGTTGCGCCTTTTTTTCGTGAATGAAACCTCCATAATTGGCCTCAAATCCAAAATATCCAAGACTATAATAATTTCCAAATTTTAATCCGCCAGCCAAATACCATCGGTTAGTCTGATTTTTTCGCTGAATTCCTGAAGTTAAACCATAAGACATCCCAATTGGGATGTCTTCTACAATGTCATAGTTTCGAATGAATCGATCTTGGACAAATCCTCTTCTGGAAATTCCTATCCCAAACAAATAAAATTCCTCATTGGAAAAGAAATTGACGGGATCCAGAAGTCGATCGGGCGAATTTTTATAATCAACAGAAAAATAACGAGCTGATAAAATTAAATTGTTTAGACGTTCGGAAGTTGAATTCTTTTTTTTGAAGAGAGGTATAGCAAATCCTGCCCAATAATCTTGAAAATTGTATTTGAGATGTTGTTCGGGAATTTCAAGGTTGTTGGGTATGGAATCATGGTAAGATCTCTGGCCGATATACGCTCCACCTGCCCAACGTGTAAGTGGAGAGAAAAATCTTCTTTGCAATGAAATGCCTTTGGTATAATCCTTTTCCTCGTTGCTTGCATAGCCAACACTCAATCCAATATAGGTTTTTTGAATATTGGGAACTGTATAGCGTGTTTGAAATTGATGATTTCCTGTTTCGAAATTTTGTCGATAGCGATTGTCAAAATCATGACCCCAACCCATAAAATTTTGATCTCTCAATCGAACGCCAATTTTGGAACCCGAATAAGTTCCATTGGGAATGATTGTCCAGGAATCCAAGGTGTTCACCACCAAATCAACACTATCCAAATTCTCCCCAACCAATTCATAATCAATTCGAACTCTTCTTGTAAATCGTTGATTTCTAATCAAACGTTCTGATTCCAATATTTTCAAGGAATCAAATTTTTCTCCTTCCTTTGCTAATAAGTAATTTCGGATAACAAAATTCTTGGTTCTGATGTGCAAGGTGTTCCCAGCTTTTTCCAAAAAGTTGCTCGGCACTTCTGTCGAATCCGTTAGAGAATATCCAAAAGGTTCTCTAGTGAGGATGCTAATGTTTCGAATGGGTTTTCCTTCTGCAGCGAGGAATACGCTTTTATTTTCTTGAAAACGTTCGGTTGTGTTTACGGCTTTTTTGGTACTCGGTCGTTTGACCAACATCCGATAAAGAAAGCGATTGAAGGCGTGTTTATCTCGGTTGTTTTCAAGATTTCTGAATATACCTTTCTTATTTGATTGAACTATTGAATCAGAAGGAAAAGAATCATTTTTCTCATTGCCAATTTGGGCTTGAAGGAAATCCATTGACAAAGTGACTAGTAAAAGAATACCTAAAATTTGAAGAAAACGTTTTCCCATTGATTAACTACTTCTACGAATGTACATAAAATTCAAGGGATTTGATAACCAAAATTTTAGTCAATCCATAAAAAAAGCCCGAATCATCGGGCTATCTTTTTAGAAATATTTTCCTCTGTTTCGCATATGAGGATTTTGCATGTTCTTTCCAACATTGATGCGTTTCATTTGCTCTTGCATCATTTTGATTTGGTCGGTAAACATTCCTTGCGAATCTAGAGTTTTTGCTTCTTTCAAAAGGATTTCGGCTTCTTGTTTTCTACCTTTAGCCATTGCCGAACCAGCTAAACTTAACTTTGCCATTGCGCGATCATGTTTGAAACTCAATCCATATTCCAAGGCTTTTTTCATGTGTTTTTCAGAAGAATTCACATTGGCTTGAGCTTCTGAAATTCCCAACATATAATGGTAATAACCCATTTGCTTACGCACCAATTGGCCTTCGGGATTGGTGATTTTTAATAACCAATTTTTTGCTCCTTCAATGTTTTGTTTTCTCATTTGCCAAAAAGCCAATAAGATGTATTCATTTCGGAAGAACAATAAAATAGGAAGAATTGAAAGGGTGATCAAAATGATACCCCAAGCGTATTCACGCTCTGTAAACAAATAAATACCTCCACCTATCATTAAAATCGCAATCGCTAATTTGATGTATTTGTTCATGTCTATAAATAAGATTTAATTTTTTCAGAAATTTCATTCATTTCCTCTGGGGAAATTTTCATTTTGGGTTGTGTAAAGTTGATATCGTTCATGGTGTTTAACGGAACCAAATGTACATGCACATGAGGAACTTCAAGTCCAATTACCGCTACTCCAACTCGTAAACATGGAATGGCTTTTTCCACCGCTTGCGCAATGTCATAGGCAAAATCCATTAAACCAGAATAAGTTTCTTTATCGAGTTCAAATAATTTGTCAACTTCTTGTTTCGGAATGACCAATACATGACCTTTAACCAATGGGAAGGCGTCCAAAATGGCTATATAACGGTCATTTTCAGCAATTTTATAGGATGGAATTTCACCATTGATAATTCGTGTGAAAATACTTGCCATGGATTAGTCAATTTTTATATCCAAGATCTCAAATGTCATTTTGGTTCCATTTGGCAAATCAATTTCAGCTGTTTCTCCAAGTTTTTTACCCAATAAACCTTTGGCAATAGGAGTATTCACGGAAATTTTTCCCTTCGATAAATCAGCTTCTGTTTCAGGAACCAAGGTATAGGTCATTTCCATCCCATTGGCTTGATTTTTAATTTTTACCTTAGATAAAATGGAAACTTTTGAACTATCCAACATGGTTGGGTCAATAACTCTGGCATTGGCTACTTGATCCTTTAATTTCGAAATTCGCATTTCCAAAAGTCCTTGCGCTTCTTTCGCAGCATCATATTCAGCATTTTCAGATAAATCACCTTTGTCTCGTGCTTCTGCAATTTGTTGCGAAATTTTTGGGCGTTCAATGGATTCTAATTGTTCCAATTCTGCACGCAATTTATCCAAACCTTCTTTCGTTACATATTGTATATTTGCCATATCTAATCAATTTAAAAAAAGAATAATCCTACGGGTGATCCGCAGGACTATTCATGCAAATATAAAAAATAAAAATAGACTTGTCGTATGATATGTAAGAAATTAGCCCTGAGCTTTGGATTTCTATTTTTGATGGGAATCTTCCTAGGATGTAATGATGATGATGGACAATTAAATTGTAATCCGCAGTATACCGTATCTGCTGTTGTGAATATTGGGCTTCCTTTGTATAGTAATATTGAAACAAGAGGTTGGACCTATGTAGATGGGGAAGGGACCGGGACCAAAGGCATAATTTTGGTTAAATCGACCAATGGAACTTATAAGGCGTATGACCGAAACGCTCCTCATATTTGTCCGACAGCCAATTCTAGACTGGAAGTCATTGAGGATATTAAAATTCATTGTCCAGAGGATGGGGCAGAATGGATTTTGTTAACCGGTCAGCCAATTGCAGTTGCAGATCGTACTCCACGTACCTATGCGGCCGTTCGAAATGGAAATATAGTCACAATTTATAATCAATAAAGATGTTTGGAAATATTATGGAAATGATGGGCAAGCTTCAGGCTGTCCAAGGAAATTTTGAGGAATTAAAGAACCGTTTGGAAAGTGAAAGTTTTACTGAAACTTCTTCTGATGGAACCATTTCGATTACGATGTCAGAATTGGCTACTATAAAAGACATAAAAATCGCTTCGGGCCTATTGGCCGACAAGGAGCAACTGGAGGATACGCTTGTTGTAACCTTGAACAAAGCATTGGAAAAAGTGAAAAAGAATGCGATGGAAGAAGCCAAGAAAACGGCAAAAGACAGTCTTCCAGCAATTCCTGGTTTAAACTTCTAAAAACCAAGAAATTTATAATTCGAAAATATTTAACATTTAATAGTCTATCAATCTGGTAGACTATTCTTATTTTTGGCAAGAATTTTTAAAGAATTAAAAGTATGCCAACGATACGATTGGGCGATGTAGCGCCAAATTTTCGAGCAAAAACTACAGAAGGAGATTTAGATTTTTATGATTATTTAGGTGACGGATGGGGAATTTTATTTTCACATCCAGCGGATTATACCCCTGTTTGTACAACCGAATTAGGGACAACAGCCAAATACAAATCAGAATTTGACAAGAGAAATGTCAAAGTTTTGGCTTTGAGTGTAGACGGATTGGATTCTCATTTCGATTGGATCAAAGATATAAACGAAACCCAATCTACGACAGTGAATTTTCCCATCATTGCCGATGAAGACAAAACCATTTCGAGATTGTATGATATGATTCACCCCAATGCTTCTCAAACCGCAACGGTTCGTTCGGTTTATGTAGTCGGACCCGATAAAACAATTAAGCTAATCATAACCTATCCTGCATCTACCGGAAGAAATTTTGATGAATTGCTACGCGTTATTGATTCATTGCAATTAACCGCTTACCATAAAGTAGCGACTCCAGCGAATTGGAAAAATGGTGAGGATGTTGTCATCACTCCGGCTGTAAATAATGAACAAGCAAAAGATTTATTTCCAAAAGGATTCAAAGAGTTGAAGCCCTATTTGCGTTTAACGCCTCAACCCAATTTGGATTAAGTAGAAATATTTTCAAAAAGAAAGCGCTCTAATTGAGCGCTTTTTTATGTTATATGATGGGAACTTCTACAATGTATAGGAATTTCCCTTTGACTTTGTGTTCAATTTTATTCAAGATTTTCGCTCCCTTGTTTTCAAAAAAGTTCAAACCATTTGGATCGAGTACCAAGGTTACTTTCTCTACATTTCGAGCTTTCAAAAATTCTTTCAAATATTTGTACATATTGGACCCATATCCTTTGCGCATATAAGGTGTGTCAATCCAATATTGAGCAATACGCGTGGTTGGCAAAATTTCCTCCAAAGCAAAAAATCCGACAATTTCATCTTCCAATGTTGCTTTGATTACGGTATGCGAATTGATAAATTCTTCCGTGATGGAAAGATTAACATTCCATAATTCCATTTCTTCTTTTGAATACCCCCAATGACGCTTTGAACGGACTGCGACGTTGCTCAATTCTTCACAATCAGCAGCTGTTGCTGGTTCAAAAATCATTTCTTCAGGAGGTAATTTAGAGTAGTTCATATAGTTACTTTTAATAAAGTGATGTTAGCAAATTTATTCTAATTTCATATGTAAGTCAAGAAACTTTGATGAAAATCACAACGGATTCCTAAATTTAAGAGAAATTCTTAAAAATTGAATGTTTTCATTGAAAAACTGATTCTTGTATCTTTGTAAGTTTATTAGTTTTGCAAAAATTCATACAATGACCAAACAAGAAATTTTAGAAAATTTCGATCCAAATCAACCTGGATTGTCAGATGCTACTTTATATGGACTACCATTTCCAGCGGAATTAAGTGATATCATTATCGTTCCTGCACCTTGGGAAGTTACAGTGAGTTATGGTTCTGGTGCCTCTGACGGAGTGGATGCTGTATTTGATGCGTCTTTTCAAGTTGATTTATTGCAACAAGAATTTCCTGATTTATGGAAATTGGGCATTTATTTAGATCAAGATATTCCCGATTGGAAATCCAAAAGCGATGAATTAAAAGCAAAAGCGCAACCCATTATTGAAGCTTTGGAAAATGGAGAAGATGTCAATAATCATCCAGAATTGTTGCAAGATTTGCAAACCATCAATCAAGCATGTTCCCAATTCAATGAGGAAGTCAAAGAGCGTGTTTTGCATTGGATGAACCAAGATAAATTGGTTGGATTTTTAGGTGGAGATCATTCGACGCCACTAGGCTATTACCAAGCTTTGGCAACCAAACATGAGAATTTTGGGATTTTGCACTTAGACGCACATATGGATTTGCGTAACGCCTACGAAGGATTTACCTATTCGCACGCATCTATCATGTACAACGCTTTGCAAATCCCTCAAATTGGGAATTTGGTTCAGGTTGGAATCAGAGATTTTTGTGAACAAGAGGTAGAAGTGGTGAAAAATTCCAATCAAAAGGTTCGTGTATTTACAGATTCCGATGTGAAGTCAATGGAATATGGTGGCCAAACTTGGGAGGAAATTTGTACCATGATCATCAATGAGTTGCCACAAAAAGTTCATATCAGTTTTGATATCGATGGATTGTATCAATGGTATTGTCCCACTACGGGAACGCCTGTTCCAGGTGGATTGGCTTATGAAAAAGCGGTTTATTTATTGTCGAAACTGAATGAATTTGGGAAGGAAATTGTTGGATTTGACTTAGTAGAGATTGCTCCAGGAGAAACCGATTGGGATGGAAATGTAGGTGCACGATTATTGTTTCACTTATGTGGTGTTTTTGCCAAATCAAATGGTCGACATGTTGGCGAGAAAATCGATTTTAAAAATCTTTAGAAAATTATCATAACTAATTGAATCTCCATTATTTAGTAGTGGAGATTTTTTTTTATAATCAATTTCGTTTTCTAGTCTATGAAAGGACTTGTAAATAATGAAGAAAATTAGCCTAAGTTGTTGTGTTAATTCGATTTAAGTTCCTACTTTTGCAGTCCTTTTTGAAAAATTGTCAATTTATTAATTTAGAGTGATTTAAAAATTCGAAACAATGTTCATCCTGTTTATGGTCAGTTGTTAAGGAGAATTAAATTTTTGATGAGATGAAATAATGTCAATTTAACAATAGGATGAGATGGATGAATTAGGTTTGGAAACTCAATTCACGATCAATTTTTAGATAGAATTAGCAACAACGAATTAATTAAATAATCAAAAATGAAAAACAAATTTTTACTATTTTTCACGACACTCCTGCTTGCGGTGACGCAGTTGTGGGGGCAGAGCGAAACGCTGGATTGTCCATTAGGTACAATTGAAAATAATGCTATGACTTTTGTGACGGATAATTTCACGATTATCCACGCAAAAGGAGAAAGCAATAATTTTGCAGCTTATAGCCCTTGGCGTGTTTATACAGATAATACAGTTACATTTACGGGCGGAGAAAATGTCCAAAACATAACGAGTGTGGTCATAACTGCTACAAATGCAAGTTATGCGCAAGTTGCAAATGACTCTGATTTTACGGTATTGTCAGGAACAGGTACTTTCAGCAGTTCTGTTAGCGGAAATATTGTGACTATCAACATAACAGGAGAGGATGTAACTTCCATTCAGATAAAACCAAATGCGCAAACCAGATGGGAATCTATTACACTAAATTTTCAGGAAGCTGAAACTTCAACTACTTATAACTTAACTGTAACCCAACCAACAGGTGGATCGATTTCACCGGAAGGAGTTATAGAGGTAGAAGAGGGAGGAAGTGCAGAGTTTACAGCAACTGCTTCAGAATGTTACACGTTTAACCATTGGCTCATAGACGGTGCAAATGCCGGAAATACCAATCCTTATGTTTTCACAAATGTAACTGAAGATCATACAATCACTGCGGTGTTTGATACAGTTGCCCCTTATGCAATTACGGCTACAGCCGGAACAAACGGAAGTATTTCACCAAGTGGTGATGTGGAAGTGAACTGTGGCGAAGACCAGACTTTTAACATTACGGCTGACGCCGGATATATCGTATCAGATGTTTTGGTAGATGGTGTTTCCGTAGGAGCGGTTTCTACCTATACATTTACAGAGGTTTCTGCAGATCATACCATCAGTGCTACTTTTGAAGCGATTGAGGAACCGGGAGATTTCTGTTTTGAAGAAGGTTTTGATGGTTTAACCGATATACCAACAGGGACGAATTATGGCTCCGGAACTTATACCAATAACGGTATCACTTGGGATTTTCACGGACAGAGCCCGCTTCCCAATTATGCAATTGACGGACAAGGAATCCTTTTAAGAAGAGCTTCTGATTCATTCCTCGAAACAACCATTCCTGCTGGAGTCGGAACATTCTCATTTGAATATAGAAAAGCCTATACTAGTGGTACTTCTAGACAATTGGAATTAATTGTCAATGGAACTCAGGTTGCTACTACACCAGAATTTGGTTCAGGTTCAGGAGATCAAACAACAGTTTATACATTTACACACGAAATCAACTCAGAAGAACCAGTTGTAATAAGAATCAAATTAAGTGGTGAAGAAAGCACGAATCGTCATGCAACCATTGATAACATTTCTTGGACTTGTGAAGACGTTGTACCATGTGAAACCCCAGCGCCAACAGCTGAAGCTCAAGAGTTTTGTGCAGGAGCTACAGTTGCTGATTTGGTTGCAGAAGGAATTGAAATCAAATGGTATGCAACAGCAGATGCGACAGAAGCATTGGAAGGAACTGTTGAATTGGTTTCAGGAACTTATTATGTTTCTCAAACAATTGGTGATTGCGAAAGTGATAGAGTAGCTGTTGAAGTTACCATCAATGAAATTCCTGCTGCGCCAGTAGCAGAAGCCACTCAAATCTTTACAGAAGGTCAAACCTTGGCAGATTTAGTAGTTGAAGGTGAAAACTTAACTTGGTACGATGCTGACGGAAACGAATTACCTGAAACAACTGTTTTAGTAGACGGAACTACTTATTATGTAAGTCAATCGATCAACGGATGTGAAAGTGAGCAAACAGCTATTACTGTTGAATTAGAAGTTGAAACAGGAGATGCTTGTTTTGAAGAAGGATTTACTGATTTGACAGAAATTGCAACGGGATCTCAATATGCAGCAGGAACCTATACCAATAATGGTATCACTTGGGATTTTCACGGACAGAGCCCGCTTCCCAATTATGCAATTGACGGACAAGGAATCCTTTTAAGAAGAGCTTCTGATTCATTCCTCGAAACAACCATTCCTGCTGGAGTCGGAACATTCTCTTTCGAATATAGAAAAGCATACACAGGTGGTGCTGCAAGACAATTAGAATTCATCGTAGATGGAGAAATTGTAGGAACTACAGAAGTATTTGGTGAAGGTTCTGGTGAACAAACAACGGTTTATACATTTACGCACGAAATTAACTCAGAAGAACCAGTTGTAGTAAGAATCAAATTAAGTGGTGAAGAAAGCACGAATCGTCATGCAACAATTGACAACATTTCTTGGACTTGTATTGAAGTTGAGCCATGTGATCTTCCTGCTCCAACTGCTGAAGATCAAGAATTTTGTGCAGGAGCTACAGTTGCTGATTTGGTTGCAGAAGGAACTGAAATCAAATGGTATGCATCTTTGGAATCAACAGAAGCCTTGGCTTCAACAGAAGTTTTAGTTGCAGGTTCTTATTTTGCGACTCAAACTATTGACAATTGTGAAAGTGAGAAAACAGAAGTAGTTGTTACTTTATTAGAAACGCCAGAAGCTCCAATCGCTGATTCTCCACAAATCTTTACAGAAGGTCAAACTTTGGCTGATTTAGTGGTTGAAGGTGAAAATTTAACTTGGTATGATGCTGACGGAAATGAATTAGCTGAAACTACTGTTTTGGTTGATGGAACAACGTATTATGTTACTTCGTCAAACGAAATTTGTGAAAGTGAACAAACTGAAATTTTAGTTCAATTAGAAGGAAATACAGAAGATCCTTGTTTCGAAGAAGGATTTGATAACTTAACCGAAATTGCAACGGGATCTCAATATGCAGAAGGAACCTATACCAATAATGGTGTAACTTGGAACTTCTTTGCTCAATCTCCGCTTGATGCTAACGGTGGTGATTATTCAATCGACGGTCAAGGTATCTTGTTAAGAAGAGCATCTGACGGATATTTAGAAGGAAATTTACCAGCAGGTGTTGGTGTTTTCTCTTTCGAATATAGAAAAGCATACACAGGTGGTGCTGCAAGACAATTAGAATTCATCGTAGATGGAGAAATTGTAGGAACTACAGAAGTATTTGGTGAAGGTTCTGGTGAACAAACAACGGTTTATACATTTACGCACGAAATCAACTCAGAAGAACCAGTTGTAGTAAGAATCAAATTAAGTGGTGAAGAAAGCACGAATCGTCATGCAACAATTGACAATATTTCTTGGACTTGTATTGAGGTTGAGCCATGTGATCTTCCTGCTCCAACTGCAGAATCTCCACAACAGTTTACTGCTGGTCAAACTTTGGCTGATTTAGTAGTTGAAGGTGAAAACTTAACTTGGTACGATGTAGATGGAAACGAATTACCTGAGACAACTTTATTAGTTGACGGTGCTAGGTATTATGTAACATCAAGCAATGATGTTTGTGAAAGTGATGCTACTTCAATTGAAGTTTATTTAGAGGATTTAGGAAATGGTGCAATCAACTTTGCGAATTTTAACTATTATCCAAATCCAGTGAAGAATAAATTGAACATCATCAATGCAAATGAAATTACAGAAGTTTCTATCTATAA
The DNA here is from genome assembly GCF_040545805.1 of Moheibacter stercoris. Taxonomy (NCBI): domain Bacteria; kingdom Pseudomonadati; phylum Bacteroidota; class Flavobacteriia; order Flavobacteriales; family Weeksellaceae; genus Moheibacter; species Moheibacter stercoris. Next base: position 661 of record NZ_JBEPMO010000002.1, on the reverse strand, counting down.
TTTAGCAGGAGCATTGGTTGCAAAACAAATTACTTCATCTAAATCAGTTGAAATTAATTTATCATCTGTTTCAACTGGAACTTATATTGTGAAAGTAATTTCTGGAAAAGAAACGAAATCCTTTAAAATTATTAAAAAGTAATCCTTTACAAATAATTTGAAATAATGAAAAGGCTGCCTTCGGGTGGCCTTTTTTTATGGAAGTATTTGACCTTTTAAAGGAAGGTGAAATTTTGTATCGAACCTTAACTATCCAATTTCAAGGTCTATATCGAGCAGTCCAATCTTTCCCAAATTCATTGTGAGAACTTAATCGATTTTCCAAATCAGATGTAAATCCGGTGTAATGTTTTGAATATTGTTCAGAAAATAGAACGTATACTATAAATGGCATAAAGGTTAGGTTAAGTTTTGCACAAAAAAAAGGGACTCATATCTGAATCCCTTTGTAGTAGCGAAGTTGGTCCCGTCCCGAATTTTCGGGACGGGAGAACCCCCGTCCGCCGCGGCGGATATGAATCCTGCGTATTTAGTGGGGAATTGATTTGATAAAATCTCTACCGACTCCTGACTTCAACCATTTTTCATGCTCTAATGCTTCTTTTTTGGAATCAAATATTTTCGTGTAAATCAGTTTCCAAGGTCTATATCGAGCAGTCCA